>DASWWP010000125.1:0-4473 GCA_036405915.1 Pseudomonadales bacterium | reverse complement strand
GTACTGCAGCGAGAACTTCGGCGTGATCGGCGAATCGGAGATCTCCCCTTTCACGAGCGTGCCGTTCAGCAGCGAGGGGCTCAGCGTATAACCGTTCGGGCCGAAGTTGGTCTGCTCGAAGTCGGTCGTGATGTGCGTGGCGCGCACACCGACGCTCGCGGTCAGGCGCTCGCTGATGTCGTACGTGATGTCGCCGAATACGGCGGTTTCGACGTCCGTCACGCGCTCGTAGATGTTCGCGTAGAAGCCGGGGTTCGGCACGCCGTAACGCTGTTCGATCGTCAGGCCGGCCATCTGCTGGAAGCCGAGGTCGGTCGTGGCCGCGCGCTGGCGCACGACGCCATCGATTTTCGAGAAGTAGCTGCCGAGCACGAAGTTGAATCGGTCGAAGTCCGCCGTCATGCGGAATTCCTGCGTGAGGACTTCGCGCGTGTTGTTCGTGTTCGTCTGCAGGTACGCGCCAAGGCCGAGGCCGTTCGGCGTGCTCGTGACGTTCGGGTTGAAGCCCACGCCGCCGGGCACAGCGAGGCGCAGGCCGATGCTGGGATCTTCGTACCAGGCGTTGCCTGCGTTGCGGTAGCTGATCTGGCCCTGGTGGAAGTTCTGCGGGCTCGTGCCAGTGTTCACGTCTTCGATCCACGAGGTGATCGAGCGCAGCTCGATGGCGTCGGTGATCTGCCACTGGTAGTCGATCGTCGCGACGTCGAGTTCGCTGCGCGTCGACGACGGTCCGAGCACGAGCGACTGGAATTCGTCGAGGTCGAGCGGCCCGATCGTGTAGCCCGGTGCGATGTAAATGCCGGGCTGGCCCGCACGGCCGTTACAGGTCGGTCCCGCGGCGAATGCCGTCGGCAGCGAACGGCCGGCGTTGCCGATCGGCAGCGCAAGGATCGCAGGCGTGTCGTAGCACAGGCTCGGCACGGTCAGCGTGCCATTGATGTCGAGGTTGTAGCCGCGGCCGTTGTGGCCGGTTTCATCGGTCGACTTGAAGTACGACATCGTCAACAGGCCCGTCTCATGCGGCTTCCACGAGAAAGCCAGCCTGCCGAGGTTCACTTCGTTGTCGTTCGCGTTTTCCTCGTACACCTGGCCGTTGCGGAAGTCGGTGAGGTCGATCCAGCCTCCCTGGTCGCGCGTGAATACGCTGGCGCGGAAGCCGAGTGTGTCCGCGATGAGCGGACCGCCGACGGCGATGCCGGCCTCATACGTCGGGTCGCCGTCGCGCGTGGTGATGTACTGCGTACGGCCGTAGGCGCTGTAGTCGGTCAGGCTTGGCGTCGGCTGGATGTAGCGCACGGTACCGCCCTGCGAACCGCCGCCGAACAGCGTGCCCTGCGGACCGCGCAGTACTTCGACACGCTGAAGGTCAAAGAGCGGCGGCACGGGAGTACCGTTCTGCGAACCGAAACCTGCCGCGGCGCGTTTGTGCAGCGGGGTTTCGTCGAGATAGAAACCGGTGGTGGCGGCGGTGGCGCTCGACTGGCGCACGCCACGGATCGCTACGTTCGCGACACCTGATGCTTCCTGGCCCAGCAGGCGCAGGCTGGGAACCGTTCCCACGAGATCGCGAATGGTGTTGATGCCTTTCTGGTCGAGCATCAACTGCGTTTGCGCCGTCACGGCGAGCGGTACGCGGTCGGCGGTGTTCACGACGCGCGTGGACGTCACGACGACTTCCTCGAGTCCCTCTGGCGCGGCTTCCGCGCCGATTGCGGTGGCTGACAGCGTGGAGACCGCGGCAGCGGCAACGCCGAGCAATGCTGCGCGGCATGCCACGCAGCCGCTCACGCTCGACATACCCGAAAGAATTCGTTTCATATACTGCACCCCTCGATGCTTGTTGATCGGATGGACGTTAGTCCTTGTTGTACGCGGCCCATCGTGGTCGCGCCGCGGGGAGCAGCGCGCCTGGCTTGTCGTGCCTGTGTAAAAAAATTGGCATGGTGCCGCGGCGCCGAACTATTGCACTTAATCCCCGGCATCGGAACGTAAATGCCCGCCTTTCAGACATGCAATTTTTAGATGCATCGGTATTCACGACATTTATGCACTGCGCGGCTCGCGAATATTGGAGGGAAGCGGCTCGTCACGACTTTGCGGTCAATAATTTCGCAATTCGCCTGACGAATTGTTGCTGATAGAAACTATAAATTTTACAAAGGCATCACCGCTCCTACACTGCGGCGTTTCGCGAGCATTCCGCGTGCGAAGTCGCAAGAGAAGAACAAGGGGAGCTGGATGAAACACACCACCGCATTTACGCAATCGACCATGACGCAGGCCGTGCGGCGCGCGTGCTTCGCGCTGCTCGTCGCCGGCACGGCAACGAGTGCATTCGCGCAAACGGACATCGAGGAAGTACGCGTCACCGGCTCGCGCATCGCGCGCCCCGGCCTCGTGTCGCCCACGCCGGTAACCGCGCTCGATCGCGAAGAACTCGAAGTCCTCGGGCCGGCGACGCTGATGGACGGCCTCGAAGCCCTGCCGCAGTTTCTTGGCAGTGCGTCGCTGAACGATACCGACAACTACGGTGCCGGCGGCTACCTCGGTGCCGGCGGCCAGAGCCAGCTGAACCTGCGCGGCGTCGGCGCCAACCGCACGCTGGTGCTCGTCAACAACCGCCGCCAGCCATCCACGAGCCGCACCGGCTCGTTCGACGTGTCGATGCTGCCGCAGATCCTCATCAGCCGCACGGAAGTCGTCACCGGTGGTGCATCGGCCGCCTACGGCTCTGACGCGATCGCGGGTGTCACGAACTTCCTCATCAACGAGAACTTCGAAGGCTTCGAGGCCAGCGTACAGGGCGGCATCACCGAAATTGGCGATGGCCAGAACGCACGCATCTCGCTCGGCGGCGGCTTCCAGGTGGGAGAAAGAGGCCACTTCGTCGTCGGCGCGGAAGGTTTCCGCACGTCGAAAATCGCCGACATCGGCGACCGCGACTGGTGGCAGCAGTGGTGCAACCTCGACATGGGCGCCACCGCGGTCCCGCGCCGCATACGCGCGACGGATTGCGCCAACCGCACGCAGACTTACGGCGGCTTCGTCACGTCCGGCCCGCTCGTTGGCCTTATGTTCGATGCCGACGGCAACCCGACGAAATTCCAGGGCGGCTCCATCCTCGATGCCGCGGCAACCTCTGGCCTCACGCGCAATATGATCGCGGGCAACTCCTCCGGCGGCGACGGCGGCCAGTTCGAGGAAGAGCAACAGCGCCGCGCCATGCAGGAACGCGCCAGCCTGTTCGTGAACTATAAGCACGAATTCAGCGACACGCTGCGCGGCTCGCTGTCGGGCATGTATGGCTACAGCTTCATCGACAACGAACGCATCGGCTACTTCCTGTTCGGCCAGTGGGCACCGACGATCTACAGCGGCAACCCCTACCTGCCGGCGGCGGTCCAGCAGCGCATGACGGACGGCAACATCCAGTCCTTTGCGCTGGGCAAGCGCGTGATCCCGACCGATCCGCTGCATAACGCTCGTTCGCCGCTGACGACCGACCTCGTCACGCTGTCCGCCTCGCTCGAAGGCGACCTGTCGAACGGCTGGAACTGGAACTGGTACTACCAGGCCGGCGAAAGCAACCGTGACGTCGATCTCTACGGCGCACGTGTCGATCGACTGTTCCGTGCAATCGACGCGGTGCGCGATCCGGCTACCGGGGCCATCGTTTGCGCTTCGACGCTCGTCTATGCAAACGATGGCTGCAAACCGCTAAACGTCTTCGGTATTGGCCAGTCCTCGCTCGAAGCACGCGAATACATCCACGACAAGATGTATACCGACGCGCGCATTCGCCAGCACGCCACCGAGTTCGTACTGGATGGCGAAGTGTTCGAAGGCTTCGGCGCGGGCGCCGTGCTGATGGCAGCCGGCGCCAACTGGCGCCGTGACGAAATCAACCAGCTTTCGGGCGACGCACTGAATGCGCCGATTCCGCTGGACGGCTTTGGCTCGGTCACCTCGTTCGATGCGCAGGGCCGCCGCATGTACCGCGGCCTGCCGGCAACCTACGAACGCGTCGGCGCACTCATCGAGCGCACGAGCGGCGCCTCGTTCGACGGCAGCGTCGATGTATGGGAAGCCTTTGCGGAAGCCAACGTGCCGCTGCTCGGCGACCTGCGGTTCGTGGAACTGCTCGAAACCAACCTTGCCGTGCGTCACACCGACTATGAACAGAGCGGCGACGTACTGTCGTGGAAAGCGGGCTTCTCGTGGAACGTGAACGACGAGCTGCGCCTGCGCCTGACGCGCTCCCGCGACATGCGTGCCGGCAACCTGTCGGAGATGTTCGACACGACGCAGCAACCGCAGTTCATGATCGATCCATGGAACCCGACGCTCGATCGTTACACCGTGAAGCAGATCAACGGTGGCAATCCCGCGGTGTCGCCGGAGAAGGCCGACACGATCACGTACGGATTCGTCTATCAGCCCGAGTGGCTCGACGGCACGGCATTCACGATGGAT
>DASWWP010000124.1:0-12002 GCA_036405915.1 Pseudomonadales bacterium | reverse complement strand
ATCCTGCTCGTGCGGCGCCTGTACCTCGTCGTGGCCTACGTGCTGCTCGCGCTGTTGATACTCAGCGTGCTCGGCATTCCGCTCGCCGCATTCGCCTTCGTGTCCGGTGCCGTGGCCATAGGCGTGGGCTTCGGTGCGCAGAACATCATCAACAACTTCATCTCGGGCTGGATCCTGATGTGGGAGCGGCCGATACGCATCGGCGATTCGATCGAGCTTGGCGACGTGAAGGGTTCAGTCGAAACGATCAATACCCGCTCGACGCTGATCCGCCGAGCCGACGGCGTGCACATCCTCGTGCCGAATAGCCATCTGCTCGAGAACCGGCTCGTGAATTCCACGCTCATCGACAAGCTGTTGCGCGGGCAGGTGCGCGTCGGCGTTGCGTACGGTTCGCCGATCAAGAAAGTGCAGGAGCTGATTTACCAGGCGGCATCCGAGCATTCGGAGATCATCCGCATGCCGGCGCCACTCGTCGTGTTCGACGACTTCGGCGAGAACTCCCTGACATTCGAGCTGTATTTCTGGATCAATGGCGACATGGACATGCGCGTGATCCGTTCCGACCTGCGTTTCCGCATTTCCGAGCTGTTCGACGCGAATGGCATCTACATCGCTGCGCCGCGGCAGGAAGTTTATCTGGAAGGGGCGCTGAAGCTGCTGAAGGATTGATGGAGGCCCGGCCGCCGTCCCGCGAAGGCGGGAACCCGGTTCGTCACTCCGCGCGCAGGAATTTCCGCAAGGCATCGAGATAGAGTTGCGGCTCCACCGCCTGCACGCGCGCGCGCAGGGTTTCGACGGTATCGCAGGCTTCTACCGGCACGGTCCGCTGCAGCACGACCGGACCTTCGTCGAGCCCCGCGCTGACGACATGCACCGTCGCGCCACTTTCCTTCGCCGCGTCACGCAGTACGGCCGTGTGCACATGGTCTCCGTACATGCCCTTGCCGCCGTAATTCGGCAGCAATGCCGGATGGATGTTCAGGATGCGGTTCGGAAAGGCTGCGAGCGTGTGCGGGCCTATCGTCTTCATGTAGCCGGAGCACACGACGACATCGGTACCGGCATTGCGCAGCACGGTTGCGATCGCCTCGTCGGCATTCTCTTCGCCGCGATGGGTTTTCGCGCTGATGTGGCGTACGTCCACGCCGTTGTCGAGGCACCAGTGGAAGATCGCCGAGTCGCGATTGTTCGTGATGACGATGCCCAGCTCGGCCGCGAGATGCCCGTCGCGCATCGCGGCGATGAGGAATCTGGCGGACGAGCCGCCGTGCGAAGCGAGAAAGCTTATCTTCATGGAGTATCGGTCCTCGTGGCGGGTTTCGGTTTCGGCCGGTATGTCGTCAGGCCGATGCCGCACAGGATGCACGCGGCGCCGGCGAGCATCTGCAGCGTCGCGGTTTCGCCGAGGATCGCGTAGCCCCACAGCATCGCGAATACCGGCACGAGGTACGTGACGATCACGGTACGCGCGACACCGACCGATTCGAGCAATCCGAAATACAGGATGTAGGCGACGCCTGTGCACACGACCCCGAGCACGCCGGCATACAGCCACGAGCTTGCCGGTATCGGCGCGTCGGGCCATTGCACGATCGCTATCGGCATCAGCAGCAATGCGGAAAATATCTGGCTGCCGGCGGAGATCGTCAGCACTGGCACGCCCGTCATGAAGCGGCGCGAGTAGTTGCCGGTGAGTCCATACAGCAGCGTGCCGGCGACGCCGGCAAGCACGGGCAATAGCGGAAATCCCGCCGAAATCGTTTCGCGGTCGAAGGCCATGACGAACACGCCGGAGAAGCCGAGCAGGATGCCGATCACGACGGCCGGCGTCAGCGCTTCCTTCAGCCACAGCCATGCGACGAGCGCGCTGAAGATAGGCGTCAGCGCATTCAGGATCGATGCGAAACCGGCCGAAGTGTACTGCGTGCTGATGCTGAGGAATGAAAAGGGCAGCGCCGTGCTGATCAGTCCGATCACGAGCAGGTGCTTCCATGCATCGCGGAATGCGGGCCACTGTCCTTTCATCAGCATCAGCGGGGTCAGGGTCAGCGCGGCGATCAGCGAGCGCGTGCCACTGAGCGGCACCGCGCCGAACTGCGGCACTGCGAGGCGAATGAACATGAACGACGCGCCCCAGATCGAGGCGAGCACGAAGAGTTGCAGCAGTTGTCTGGGATTCAAGCGGAAGTACGCCGGTGGATTGCTGCGGCAGGTTAGTGCATGGCACCGGCCCGGTCCAGCATACCGTGTTACCATCGCTTCCTTTTCCGCGAGAGGTGAATATGGCCGAGAAATACACGAGCGTAGAGGCGCTGGCGAGTTATGCGATCGGGCGCCAGGTGGGCGAACAGCTGACGGGACAGCCCTTTCCCGGGCTCGTGCCCGAAGCCCTGCTCGACGGTTTGTCCGGCGTGCTGAAGGGCGAGACCTGCCCCTACAAGGACGCCGACCTGCGTGCTGCGCTCGACGAACTGAACCGCCGTGTCATGAAGATGCAGCAACAACAGGCGAGCGCGAGCGCCGCGATGGGCGAACAGTTCCTGAAGGAGAACGCGCAGAAGCCCGGCATCGTCACCACGGCCAGTGGACTGCAGTACGAAGTGATGAAGGAAGGCAAGGGTCCGAAACCGGGGCCGGATGCCAGCGTGCGCGTGCATTACCACGGCACGCTCGTCGACGGCACCGTGTTCGACAGCTCCGTACAGCGCGGCGAACCGATCGAGTTTCCGGTCAATGGCGTGATTGCAGGGTGGACCGAAGCGCTTCAGCTGATGCCGCAGGGTTCCAAATGGAAACTGTATATTCCGCAGGATCTCGCTTATGGCGCTCGCGGCGCCGGTGGAGTGATCGGGCCGTACGCGACGCTCATCTTCGAAGTGGACCTGTTGCGCGTACTGTGAAGCGAATGATCGGTGCAGGAGTCGTCAGGATTCTGACATCGATACTTCCGGCCCGCCCGGGCGCAAGCAGGCGGGCTATTCGAACTGCAGGTGCGTACTGAAAAACGGCATCACCGCCGTTTCGATGCGCTCGGCAATCCGGTTGTTGTGATCACCTTCGTACGTGACGAAGCTGTGCGGAATGCCGGCTTCGGTCATCGCCGCGTCGAGCCGGCGGTTCTGCTCGATCAGGCCATCTTCGGTGCCCACGTCGAACTGGATCGCCGTATAGCGGCGCAGGTTGTGCGTGTACTGGCCGAGCACCGGCAGGATCGAATTGGCGAGCCACTTCGCCTGGATGTCCGGGCGCTCTTCCCCATCCGCGACCGGCAGGTCGACATACAGGGGCGGCTTCTGCGGATTCGCCGACCAGGCTGCCGCGCGCGCCAGCGTGCTCTTGTCCGGATAACGCAATGCGGCCACGGCTTCACGTGTCGTCAGCTGCTGCGCAGCGGTGAGGCTGTCTGACGGCGCCCCGTTCTCGAACATCGCCGCGGCCGCGAGCGGGTAGAGCGCCGAAAACACGTCGGGCCGCTTCATGCCGATGCGCAACGTTCCATATCCGCCCATCGAATGTCCGCCGAGCCCTCGGCTTTCGCGCCGCGCCAGCGTGCGATAGTTCGCATCGACATACGTCACGAGTTCTTCCGCGATGAAGCGCTCCCAGTCGCCGTTGGCGACCGAGCTCGAATAGAAGCAGCCGTCGTAAAAGCTGTAGCAGTCGGGATTGACGACGATCATCTCGCGTGCGCGCTCCCCCGTACCGACGCCGCCGCCGCTGCCGGTCATCGCCGTATTCAGGGCTGCCTCGATGTTGAACAGCGTCATCCAGCGTTCAGCACGCAGGCCGTAGCCGTGCAGCAGGTAGACGACGGGGTAGCGCTTGTCTGGATTGCTGTCGTAGCCGGGTGGCAGGTAGACGAATACGGCGCGATCGGGACTGTCGCCGTTCAGATTGCCTTCTAGCGAGGCGGCGTGGACGGTCACCTGTTCCACGCGGCCGAGTTCCTGAGCCGTCAGTTCACTCGCACCCGGTAGCAGCAACAGGAAGGTCGTCAGCCAGTTGCGGATCATGAAGCGAGCCGTACGAGTAGCGGAAAGGGCGGGCAGTACCATGTGAGGGCCTCCGGGCGTGCGGCGAGTATAGACGACGAAAATATTTTTACAGATATCGGGGAAATCCTGAGACATCCCCAGGGGCCGAGGCAGTTAGTAGGCAGGGCGTAGCGAGCGAGTGGTCCCCCCATCGCCTCTCGCCCAACCCAGGATGAGCGTGACTGGTCTCGAAGGACGAGATGCATCACACGGACGGCTCATTTCGGTTCCCCGCAAAACCGCACATCGACCTAGTCGTTTGCATGGACGCTTGTCTGGACCCCCAGCACCGCGATGTCGCCGCGCTCTCGGCGCTGCTCGATCGCATTTATGAAGCGGCCATTAGGCCCGAGCACTGGCCCGCGGCCGTCGAGGCTGCCGCCCATTCGTTTGGCTGCGCGAAAGCGCTGTTATTCACGCCATACCTGTCGCCACACAGCGGCGGTCTTGCCATCCCCTGCGGGATCAGCGAGGAGGCACTGCAACTGTGGGCCAGCTCGTACATCGATCATGACGTCTGGTCGCTGGCACTGGCGCGCCGCGGGCCGTTACGTCCAGGCATGGTCCTGCTGGACGAGCAAATGGTCCCGCAGGCGGAGCTTCTCGAATCGAAGTTCTACAGGGAGTTCCTGAGTACGCAGGGCATCGGCCGGGTATGTGCAGGTATCGTGTTCGGCAACGAGCCGGGCCTGATTGCCACGTCGCTCGTCGTCTTTCGCGACCTCGACGACCCGCCTTTCGGCGACGCCGATGTCGAATGGATGAAGTGGCTGATCTCCCATGTATCACGCAGCCTCGGTGTCATGCAGCGGCTCGATACGATGCGGTTGTCGCAGGCATCGCTGCTGGCCTCATTCGACCGACTGGACTTCGGCGTCGTGCTGCTCGACGCCGCAATGCGCGTGGCACATGTCAATGCCGCCGCACGGACTGCGCTCGAGCGCCAGGACGGCCTTTCCATCACGGTGAATCGGCAACTCGACAGCCTCGCGGGCTTCGGGCGCCAGCCGCGCCTGTCGCAATGGCTCGACGCAATTCGTGACATGCCGCTGTCGCGGCATACGCACTTCCTCGACGGCTGCCGCGTTCCGCGCAAGGCAGGCCAGTCGCATTACGTCGTGCAATGTTCGGCCTTGATGGCGCATGACGAGTGGGGCATCGCCGGCAGTGACTTCCATTACGTGGCCTTCATCACCGATCCATCCGCATTGCGCTTGCCGCGAGCGGAGCGGCTGATGCAGCTGTATGAACTCACTCACATGCAGGCGCGCGTCGCGCTGGCCTTTGCCGGTGGTGCCACTTACAAGGACGTTGCGCGCAGCCTCGCGATCAGCGAGGAAACGGTGCGCTCGCACGTGAAGGAGATCTATCCGAAGACGCGCGTCCACCGGCAGGCCGACCTCGTGCGCCTGGTCCTGTCGCTCGGGCAAAGCGGAGTTTAGGCCGCGTCGCATCCCATACTCATGGGATGGCATGTGATGGGTCGCGACATAGCATCCGGCCGGGTCTTACCGGTCCCGTCAACCCATCATCTAAATTGGAGCACATAATGATCACAGGAAAAGTCCGCAGTATTGCCGTGGGTGTATTGATGCTGGCGTCCAACGCCGCGTTTTCGCAGGTAGTCGACATTTGCCCGACCGAAGCCGCCCGGGATGCAATCCACACGGCATTGAAGGCAGCGCTCGACCAGGCCACTGCCGCGAACAACGGCGGGTTCGCGCTGGATATGTGGGGATCGGTCGTAAACCGCGACGGCGTCGTATGCGCCGTTGCATTCACGGGCGACGATCGCGGCGACCAATGGCCGGGCAGCCGCGTGATCTCCGCGCAGAAGGCCAACACCGCGAACGCATTCAGCCTGCCCGGCCTCGCGCTGTCCACCGCGAACCTGTGGGAAGCAACGCAGCCCGGCGGCAGCCTGTTCGGCCTGCAGGAAAGCAATCCGGTGTCGACGGCGGTCGCGTACGCCGGTCCGTCGACTGCTTACGGCACGAACCGCGATCCGATGCTTGGCCAGAAGATCGGCGGCGTCAACGTGTTCGGCGGCGGCCTGCCGCTGTACAACAAGGACGGCGTGCTTCTGGGCGCAGTCGGCGTCAGCGGCGACTCGTCGTGCGCGGACCACAACATCGCGTGGCGCGTGCGCAACATCGTGAAGCTGGATTATGTCCCCGCTGGCGTCGCACCCGACGGCACCGACCAGATCATCTTCATGGGCAGTGCGACCGGCGGCTTCGGCCATCCGGAATGCCTCGGTACCGAAGAGGAGCTGGTTTCGGGCCTGCCTGCGGTACGCGAGATCGGCCAGCCGTAACGAACCTGTACGCGGCGGGTGCTTGCCCCGCCGTTGCTTTGCTTGCTGCCCCGCTGCCGGTGGGTCCACGGCAACGGGGCATCTTCCGCATGACTTCGTGCCGGTCCACGTTCTATCGTTCGCGCTTCGATATGACCGTGGAGTGTCCGATGCCAACCCTGTTCGATCCCCTGCAACTCGGCGAGTTACGCCTTGCGAACCGCATCATCATGGCGCCGCTGACCCGCGCGCGTTCCGGCCCCAGCCGCATACCCAATGCGCTGATGGTCGAGTACTACCGCCAGCGTGCGAGTACCGGCCTGATCCTAACGGAGGCGACGGTCGTCAGCCCGCAGGGCATCGGCTATGCCGACACGCCCGGTATCTGGTCGCAGGAACAGGTTGAAGGCTGGAAAAAAGTGACGCAGGCCGTGCATGCCGAAGGCGGCCTGATCTTCCTGCAGCTCTGGCACGTCGGCCGCGTCTCGCATCCGACCTTCCTGCATGGCGAGTTGCCGGTCGCGCCGAGTGCGATCGCGCCGGAAGGGCGTGTCAGCCTGCTGCGTCCTGAAACGCCTTATGTCGTGCCGCGGGCGCTGCGCCGCGATGAATTGCCCGGCATCGTCGAGGCTTTCCGCATCGGTGCACGGAATGCCCAGGCAGCCGGATTCGACGGCGTGGAACTGCATGGTGCGAACGGCTACCTGCTCGACCAGTTCCTGCAGGACGGCAGCAACAAACGCGATGACGACTACGGCGGCTCGATCGAGAACCGGGCGCGCCTGCTGCTCGACGCGACCGATGCAGCCATTTCAGTGTGGGGGGCGGGCAGGGTCGGCGTGCATCTGGCGCCGCGCGGCGATTCGCACAGCATGGGGGATTCGAACCCGGCCGCCACGTTCGGTTACGTCGCGCGCGAGCTCGGCAGGCGCCGCATCGCGTTCATCTGCGCGCGGGAATATGAAGCACCCGACAGCCTCGGCCGGCAGCTGAAACAGGCCTTCGGTGGCGTGTACATCGCCAATGAAAAATTTACGTTCGAGTCCGCACAGCAGGCGCTCGCGGACGGCTGGGCCGACGCCGTGGCCTTCGGCAAGCTGGCCATCGCGAATCCCGACCTGCCGAGGCGTTTCCACGAGCAGGTGTACAACGAGCCGCAGGCGATGGCGACGTTCTATGGCGGCGGCGCGCAGGGTTATACCGACTATCCGGCGCTGTCCTGAGATCGGGCCGGGACAGCAGATGGGGCAGAGCCCACTTCCGCTGAAGGATGCAGGCGGAATCCACGCAAGCGAACGTAGGGCGCTCACCCCATCTGATTATCGAGTCCGGAATTCGGCTCAACCGCCGCGGCGCTTGCGCACCGCGTCTGCGAGATCGTCGAGCAGGCCGAGGGTATCGTCCCATCCCATGCAGGCGTCCGTGATGCTCTGGCCGTAGGTCAGCGGCTGGCCGGCAACTTGTTTCTGCGCGCCGGCCACGAGGTGACTTTCCAGCATCACTCCGACGACGTGCTTCTCGCCGCCGGCGACCTGTCCTGCGATGTCCTTGCAGACCGTCACCTGCCGCGCATGGTCCTTGCCCGAGTTTGCATGGCTGCAGTCCACGACGATGCCGTTGCGCAGCTTCGCCTTCTGCATCTTCTCGACCGTTTCGCGGATGCTTTCCGGGTCGTAGTTCGGATGCTTGCTGCCGCCGCGCAGGATCACGTGGCAGTCGGGATTGCCGGCTGTCTGGAAAATCGCCGAGCGGCCTTCCTTCGTCACGGACAGGAAATGGTGCGAATGCGACGCCGACCCCACCGCATCGACCGCGATCTGGATGTTGCCGCCGGTGCCGTTCTTGAAGCCCACCGGGCACGACAGGCCGGACGCCAGTTCGCGGTGGCACTGCGATTCGGTCGTGCGTGCACCGATCGCGCCCCATGACACGAGGTCCGCGATGTACTGCGGGCTGATCATGTCGAGGTATTCGGTTCCAGCCGGAACACCCTGGTCGGCGAGCTGCAGCAACAGGCTGCGCGCGAGGCGCAGGCCGTCGTTGATGCGGAAGGTATCGTCGATGCCGGGGTCGTTGATGAGCCCTTTCCAGCCCACCGTCGTGCGCGGCTTTTCGAAGTACACGCGCATGATGACGCACAGGTCGTTGCGGTGCCTGTCGATCTCCGCTTTCAGCCTGCCGGCGTATTCGAGCGCGGCTTTGGTGTCGTGGATCGAGCACGGGCCCGTGATCACGAGCAGGCGATCGTCGTCTCCGCGCAGGATGCGCTGTATCGAGCTGCGCGCATTCAGCACCGTCGCCGTCGCATGCGGCGTGATCGGCAATTCGTCGATCAGCTGGCGCGGGGACACCAGTTCCTTCATGGCGATGATGCGGGTGTCGTCGGTCTGGGCTTTCATGTTCATGGCACTCTGTCTCGAATGGGGTTCTCGTATCGCCGTGGCAATGGTACGTCGCGGCCCGGCGCAGGGCCCGACGTCAGGCTCTATCGGCGCGTCAGGTTTTCTCTATCGTCAGTCCGAGCTTCAGGTCGTCGATGTCGAAGCTGTTCGAACACGGCCCCGCGACGGGTTTCAGCGTCGAACACAGGGTTTCGCGCCGGATATGCTCCGCGTGCGTCTCGATGGCCTCCGCCAGTTCCCTGTCGGCCGTGTATTCGATCGCGATCCGGTCGGCCACGTTCAGGCCGATGTCCTTGCGCGTCTTCTGGATGCGGTTGATCACTTCGCGCGCGAGGCCTTCCTGGATCAGCATGGGATCCAGCGCGCAGTCCATGTCGATCGAGATGAACCGGTTCGACAGTGCTTCGGTGCCCGGCTTCGGCTCGCGGAACACGAGGATGTCATCCGCGCCGAATTCGACGCCGTCGATTTGCATCGATCCCTTGTCCTGCAAGGTATTCAACGCGGCTGCATCGAGTTTTTCGATCAGGCCGCGGAAGCGACCGAAGTCCTTGCCGAGGCGCTTGCCGAGTACCGGCGCATTCGGCTTCGCGAACAACTTGATGTAGCGGTTCTCGTCCTGCGAGTACTCGAGCGTCTTCACGTTCAACTCGCTCTTGATATAAGGCTCGAGCCGCGCGATTTCATCGAGCATCGCCTTCTCCTGGTGGATGATCGTCAGGCGCCGCAGCGGCGTCTTCGTCTTGATCTTCACCTGGTTACGCTTCTGGCGGCCGAGCAGGATGATGTTCTGCATGCGCGCGACGGCCGCTTCCAGCACCGGCTGGATGTACTGTTCCTGCGGCTGCGGGAAGCGGCACAGGTGCACGGATTGCGGCAGCTCCTTGTCCGCAGGCGCATAAGGGAGCAACTGCTGGTAGATGTGCTCGGACAGGAACGGCGCGAACGGCGCCATCGCCAGCGTCAGGTCATGCAGCGTGCGATACAGCGTCTGGTACGCGGCCTGTTTGTCCGGACCGTCGCCTTCCGCCCAGAAGCGGCTGCGGTTCAGGCGGATGTACCAGTTTGTCAGGTCCTCGATGAACTCGAACAGTGCGGGCACGACGTTGTACAGCTTGTAGGCTGCCATTTCATTCGTGACGTTCGTCAGCAGCGACTGCAGCCTCGACAGGATCCACTGGTCCGTGATGTTCGTCGACACCGGCGCATCCGCGCTGGCCTTCCACTGGTCGATGTCGGCATAGGTCTGCAGGAACCTGAAGGAGTTGAACCACGGCAGCATCGCGCGGCGCACCATGTCCTTCACGCCGCTGTCGGCGAAGCGCTGTTCCTCGGCCTTCACGAGGCCGGAGTTGATCAGGTACAGGCGCAGCGCGTCGGCGCCGTAGGTTTCCATCAGGATGTCCGGCGGCGTGTAGTTCTGCAGGCGCTTCGACATCTTCTTGCCGTCCTCGGCCATCACGATGCCGTTGACGATCACGTTCTTGAACGAAGGCTTGTCGTACAGCGCGGTGCTCAATACGAGCAGCGTGTAGAACCAGCCGCGTGTCTGGTCGAGGCCTTCGGCGATGTACTCGGCCGGGAAGCCCGCTTCGAACAGCTTCTGGTTTTCGAAGGGGTAGTGCAGTTGTGCATACGGCATCGAACCGGATTCGAACCAGCAGTCGAGCACTTCCTCGATGCGGCGGTACACGCCTTCCTCGCCGGGCAGCGTGAAGGTCAGCGGATCGACGTTCTCGCGGTGCAGGTCAGTGAGCTTCACGCCGGTGAGTTTTTCGAGCTCCGCGATCGAGCCGATGCACACGCGCTTGTTAGTTTGGTCGTTGATCCAGATCGGCAGCGGCGTGCCCCAGTAGCGGTTGCGCGAGATGCACCAGTCGAGCGCGTTCTCGAGCCAGTTGCCCATGCGGCCGTTCTTGATGTGGTCAGGCACCCAGTTGATCTGCTGGTTGCTTGCGACGAGCCGCGCGCGCATGTCCTCGACCTTCACGTACCACGACGGAATCGTGCGGTAGATGATCGGCGTATCGGAACGCGGGCAGAACGGGTACGCGTGCACGATCACGTCCTGGTGATAGAGGTGCTTGCTGTCCTTCAGGCGCTTGATGATCTGCTTGTCGGCATCCTTCACGTATACGCCGACGTAGTCAGCCACTTCCTGCGTGAACTTGCCTTCGAAATCGACGGGGCAGGGCGCGGATTTCACGCCGTTCGCTTTCATCACGCGATAGTCGTCTTCACCGAACGCAGGCGCGAGGTGGACGACACCGGCGCCGCTGTCGGTCGTCACGTAGTCGTCCGCGAATACGCGGAATGCGCCTTCTTCCTTCAATTCGGCGAAGTACGGGAACAGCGGCTCGTACTCCTTGCCGACGAGGGCCGAGCCCGGCACTTTCTCGACGACTTCGAGCTTGCGATTCTTGCCAACAGTTTCGAGGCGTGCTTCCGCGAGCCAGAACTGGATGCCAAGGTCGGCGTCCTTCACCTTTACGTAGTCGATGTTGGCGTTCACGCACAGGCCGAGGTTCGACGGCAGCGTCCACGGCGTCGTCGTCCACGCGGCCATGTAGGCATCGTCGCCTTTCAGCTTGAAGAGCACGGTAACAGCCGGGTCCTGTACGTCCTGGTAGTTCGAACCCGCTTCGAAGTTCGACAGCACGGTGCCGAGCGCGGTCGAGAACGGCACGACCTTCACGCCCTGGTAGATCAGGCCCTTGTCCCAAAGCTGCTGCATGACCCACCAGACGGATTCCATGAACGAGGCGTCCATCGTCTTGTAGTCGTTGCGGAAGTCGACCCAGCGACCGATGCGCGTGATCGTCTTCTCCCACTCCGCCGTGAAGCGCTGCACGATCTTGCGGCACTCGTCGTTGTAACCCTTCACGCCGAGCTTCGCGACGGCCTGCTGCGACGACATGCCGAGCGCCTTGTCGATCTCGTGTTCGATCGGCAGTCCGTGGCAGTCCCAGCCGAAACGCCGCTGCACGTAGCGGCCCTGCATCGTGTAGTAGCGGGGGATGATGTCTTTCAGCGTCGAGCCGACGAGATGGCCGTGGTGCGGCAGCCCCGTGGCGAACGGCGGGCCGTCATAGAAGATGTACGGCGCGCAGTCCTGCGTCTGCCGAAGCGACCGTGAGAACACGTCGTTTTCCTTCCAGAAGCGCAGCACCTCGTGCTCCGCCTGGACGAACGAAAAACTGTCGGTGCCCGGACTGTCGGACGGGTCATTGGATTGGACGCTGTCTGTCTTGCTCACCACCGGCTCCT
>DASWWP010000123.1:0-7810 GCA_036405915.1 Pseudomonadales bacterium | reverse complement strand
GATGTGGTCAGCGCCACGCCCGCGCCTTTCGTGTTGTTACCGCTCGCCGTGACGTTCTCGATCAGTGCACCGTCCACATAGTGCAGGTCGATTTCCGCGCGGCCGGATCCGGAAACCGTGACGTTGCGTATCGTCACGCCCGTTACGGGCTGGCTTGCGGCCGAGGGCGGCTGGATTTTGAACCCGTATGACGAGCCTGCATCGGCAGTAGGGCCGTTGTAGCTGAGGTCCTGCAATGTGATGTCGTTGCCGGTCCACATCATGCCGTAACTGCTGGTCTGGCTCGTGATCACCGTCTCGCCCTGGCCGGCGCCAATGAGCGTCAGGCTGTTCTCGTCGAGATTTACCGTTGCTGATTGCGTGAAGTTGCCGGCGCTGATGCGGATGCGGTCGCTCGCCGAGGCTGCGTTCACGGCAGTCGCAAGGTCTGTGTACAGCACAGCTGTCGCTGGGGGCGACGTGAGCTTCGAATCGACAGTGATCGTATTTCCAAACATCGCGGGCAACGCGTCGAAGTAATCGAGGCTATCCGGCCCCGTACCACGAGCCCAGGCAAGATCCCAGGCCAGCGAGGTTTTTGCCTGCGCCTTCGTGTACAGGCCGGCGTTGACAGTGCCGTCATGAACGGGACGCGTGCCGTAATCGAGCGCAGCGGCCGTTCGGGGATCCACGGCTGGGGACGGGAACCTGCCGGCAATCACGCCGTTTTCGAGGTTGCCCAAAATGTTGTCGTGCAGCGACTGGCGCCTCCCGGCGAAATTTGGATTGCCGCTGATTTTGGTTTGGACGATATCAAGAATCGGCGCATTTCCCGCGTTGAGGTGAGCGGCGTAAATGTTACCGATCTGAACCCCAACTTTGTTGATGATTTGCGACTGCGTTTGATTTGGCCAATTCGTGTAGTACTGCGCATCCTGGTTGGACCAGAAGAGCTTGAATTTGTCGGCGATGGTGCCTGTCACCGCGATGCGTTCCCACACGACTTCCGGATCGGCCTGGCCCACGACGGTAATCTGGCTGATGTTGTAAAGCGGAAGCGATTGAACAGCTTCGCTGAGGGTGGGGTACTGCACATCGATTTTTAACGTGGCGGTACTGCCCGCTTCGAAATCGATCTTCTTGCCGGAAACCGCATCCGCCGTCGTGGAGATTTCACCGCTGTCGCTCTGCTCGATCTCGATCACATCGTTGGGCTGGTACGCGGCAAGCGCGTCAGCGAACGTGGGGTAGGTAGTGCTACCGATCGCGATCGCCAGCGCTTTTGGCGTGAACAGCGTGCTGGTGAGGAGGGTTAATGCGAGAGGGGCAGCGTAATGTGCATATTTGCGGGCGCGCAGGTCCATTGGATTCTCCCTGAAAATAGACGCGTCGTAGGAAAGGTTGCGGTAAAAGCGAGGGTCACTTGCGGACCCCCACTGCTCACGTCACTTGTCAAAAGTGTGAACGAGGTCGCAAATGCTATTAGAGCGCTACCGTGAAATCGGCAGAGGTTTTGTAAAGAAATGTCCGACAGGGGCTTTTACAAAGCTCAGGTAAATCCTTGCCTGCAGTCCTAGAGCGCGTACAACAGTGACCACGTGCTGCCCGGCCCGGGCTGCAACTCCACATCCCATGTACGGGCCTGCGACCAGGCGTTTTCGAGCACCACGTGTCCGTCTTCGAGCCGTGCCTCCTCCTGACATTCCGGCCTGCGTGGTATGTCGCGGCGATTCTGTACCGTCCAGACACCGCCGGAGTATTCGAGGCGAGCCGCATAACTGCGTGAGCCGGCGTTCAGATGGGGGACATAAATGTCGAAGCTGTCGGTAACTTCTGCATGACAGCCATGCTGCGTATAGGGCGCGGCGGCGATATCCGCGGCGCTGAGTGTGTGGTGGCAGTTTCCGAGGCCTTCGTGCATGACCGCTTCGGGGTCGGCCAGATGACTGATGCCGAGCGCATGGCCAAATTCGTGTAACACGGTATGCGTGAAGCAGGCACCGCTGCCACGCGCACGCAGCGGCGCGATATGGAGGTAGATTTCGGCGCCAGCGATGGTCTGCGTGGCGGACCAGGTCCAGCGCCGCGTCGATGCAAGTCCCAGCAGGCCGGCGCCATTGCGAATCTGTTCGAGCGAATCGATCCAGCGGATGACAATGCGTCCCCTTGCATACCCCGCTTCGGGAATCTGTGCTGAGCGGCGCAGCGGCAGGTCGACGCGTGACGTCCAGGCGGCGATGGCATAACTCAGAGCAGCTTCTACGTCTGCTGAGGGCAACGGCGATTGGCTGCCGTCGTACAGGATTTCGACCGGTTCGCGCCAGCTCGGGGCCGCCCACGCCGACAACGGCATGCAACCGAGCACGACGCATAGCGCGCGAAGGCCGACATGGCGGACGGGAATGGAAAAGCGCGGCATCGAAACCTCCTGCGGTACAGGAGGTATATCGGCCGATGCAGGCTATTCTTGAGGTCGTTCCGAATGCTGGTATTCGCGCGATTGCGGGATACTCGCCCGGTCTCACGCGACCATCGCAGCCACAACATGATGGCCGCAAAAAAAGAGCCGACCTTGCGGCTACGGCATCATTGCCCTTGCGCAGCAGCTTCGCGTTCGGCGGCGCGCTGGCCCGACAGGATGTTGGCCATGCCGTAATTGCCTTCGGTGCAGGCGTACTCGAACAGCTCGCCGTCGAGGTCCGTCAGCGGGTAGGTTCCGCCCCAGGGTTCGGCCCAGGTGCTCGGGTCTTCCACGCGGAAGCGGTACTCGAGCGTGTCTTCGTCGAGGCGCGTGAGCCATTCGGTTACCTTCATGTTCTCACTCGCGTTGCGCCAGGCCGCCTGCGGATGAAAGCCAGCGGTTTCAATGACCAGCGTTTCGCCGTCCCAGCGTCCCGATGACGTGCCGTTCCACTGCGGCAGCAGCCGGTCGGGCAGCGGGCGTCCGTCCGTCGGAATGATTCGCGGGTCGCCCATCTCACCCTGGATCACGACATAACCCGGGCTCTGGAAGATCTGCAGGTTGCTGTTGTAACCACCGGGCAGGATCGGCGGCAGCGTACTCGTCCACACGATGCAGCGTTCGGACAGCGAGCGCATTTCGGGGCCATCGAATTCCTTGCCGAGGCGTGCGGCGGCGCGTGCGTCGCGGCGCGCGATGGCCTCGGCCGTCAGCGGCGGAATGCGGCCGTTCGCCGGGAACGTGATGATCGACGTGCGAAGGTTTTCGGACGTGCGGCCCTCATTCGCACTCAGCGCGAACGTGCCCATGTCGTAGTGCACGTCTTCCGCGGTGCCGGGGAGCGTCTCGTCGTCCTGGTCAGCTTCTTCGAGCACGCGCTTCTGGTATTCGCGCGCTTCTTCCGGCGTGAAGAATTCCTTCGTGCCGAGTTCTTCGGGACGCTCGAGAGGCGCGAGCGTGAATTCGCTGTACGCGCCGGCGAGGTCGGGTTCGCCCCAGGCAGTCATCTTCGTTTGCGCCATGGCAGGGCCCGCGGTTGCGGCGCACAGGACGACGATACCCAGCGACAACGGTTGCATCTTCATCGTGATCACCTTTTCATCTTTATGGCGCTGCGCTGAGCGGCTTGCGCAGATGTCCGTAGAGTTTTTCCTCGGCGTACGGCTCGCACTTGAATTCGAGCAGGCGGTAGTTTTCATCGACGATGCGGTACAGCGGCATGCGGATCGTCCATGGCTGCGAGAACACCGCGTCGTCGTCGATCGTGGCCTCGTACTGGATGTGGTTCGCACCCAGCGGCGTGTAACGCTCCGTGACCTTCGCCATGGCGCTCGTGTAGTTGCCTGCGCGGTCGAGCCAGGCCAGGCCATTCAGACCCGTGACTTCGACGACGAGCGTATCGCCGTCCCAGTGCGCGTTCGACCAGCCCATCCAGCTGTCGAGAGGCGCTTCGTCCGTGCCGTCGATCGCAATGCGGCGCAGGCCAGTGGCGAACTGGTACACGATCGCGACCTGATGCTCGTCCTGCACGATCTGGAACGGATACGGCATGTATGTGGACCGTGGCACTCCGCCGAGGTAGCACTTGCCTTCGGGGTCTTCGTCCAGGCGCTTTGCGAAGTTCGCATTGCGCTGTGCGATAGCCTCGGGCCGATAAGGGATCCTGCCGCCGTCGACGACACCAGGTCCCGGCGGCACGGCAAATTGCGCGCCCAGTGCGTCCAGCACCGGGTAATCGGAAACATGCGGCTCGAGGTTCCAGTGCGCGGTGTTGATGCTTTGCCACACGCCGCTGAAGTCGGGCTGGCCGGAAGGCGTGCGCGGAAAATCGGAAAGTGGCTGGGCAGGTGCAAGCGTTGCAACGACCGACGTGTAAACCAGCACACAACAGGTCTTCAGGAGGAATGTCATCTTCATCGTCGGCGCTCCCCTTACTGCGCGCCGCGCGGGCTGGAACCTTCGAAGAACAGTTCGCGGCCGTCCGCGAAAGTAATGGTGCGGCCGACGGCCTTGTTCGACCCATCGCGCGCCTGGTAGCCGATTACGTGCAGTTCCGAACCGACCGGAATGGAATTCTTCGTCACGCCACGACGTACGAGGGCGTTCGGGCTGCCACCTTCGATCATCCACGTGACGATATTGCCGGCATCGTCGGTAACGTCGACGTGAATCCACGAATGCGGGTTGATCAGCTCGACTTTCGATACCTTGCCGTGCAGATCCAGAGGAGCATTGACGTTGAATTCAGTGGCGAAGGCATGGTGACCGTTTGCAGGGATGCTCGCTGCCATCAAGCCCGCTGCCAGCGCGAACCCCGCCAGTGACGCATTAAAACCGGTTTTCGTCGCCTGCATGCCTTACTCCTCGTCGTTGTTATGAGTCTTATACGGAGCGTGAGGTGCTGAAGCTGCGCCGAAGCGTTACATCCGGCGCCCGTCCGCTGCTGTTTTTGGTAATGCGGCTTCGGGTTAGCAGGAGGATGCAGGGCGCGCGGGGGCGCTGTCAATGAGGGAGACAATGGGGGGCAGACGTGCCGCCGGCCGGCGGACTAGAATGCGGGGCGTACCACGCAGCCCTATAACACTCTTTCCAAAAAGGGGAACTCCAAGATGAACCGCACCCGCACATTCACGCTTTCCGTACTGGCGCTCGCCATGCTGACCGCGTGCCAGCCCGAGGCGCAGGATACTGCGCAGAGCACGACTCCCGCCGCCGAACCGGCGCCGGCGCAAAGCACTGCCGAGACAGGCGACGCTGCCAATGTTTCCGACGAACGCCTGCTGAACGCCGAGAACGAACCGGGCCAGTGGATGATGGTTGGCGGCACGTATGAAGAGCAGCACTATAGTCCGCTCGACGAAATCAATCGCGACACCGTCGACCGCCTCGGCCTTGCCTGGTACGGCGACTACGACACGAACCTGTCGCAGCAGGGCACGCCGCTGTACATCGACGGCGTGATCTACGTGTCCACCGCGTGGAGCAAGGTCTACGCGTACGACGCGAAAACCGGCCAGCAGCTCTGGCAGTACGATCCGAAGACGCCAAAGGAAATTGCGATCAAGGTCTGCTGCGGCATCGTCAACCGCGGCATCGCGGCATACGAAGGCAAGATCTACCTAGGCGCGCTCGACGGCAACCTGATCGCGATCGACGCGAAGACCGGCCAGGAAGTATGGCGAAAGATGACGGTCGATCCGGAGAAGCAGTACACCGTGACGAGCGCGCCGCGCGTCATCAAGGGCCAGGTCATCATCGGAAACTCCGGCAGCGAGTTCGGCGTGCGCGGCTACGTCGGTGCCTATAACGCCGACACCGGCGAAGACCTGTGGCGTTTCTACACCGTACCCGGCAACCCGGAACTCGGCTTCGAGAATCCCGCGATGGAAATGGCCGCGAAAACCTGGAGCGGCAACTGGTGGGAACTCGGCGGTGGCGGCACCGTGTGGGATGCGATTACGTACGACGAAGTCAACAACCTGATCATCTTCGGCACCGGCAACGGCACGCCGTGGGACCAGCGCATCCGCGACCCGGAAGGTGGTGACAACCTCTTCCTCGCGTCGATCCTCGCCGTGAATGCCGACACCGGCGAATACGTATGGCACTACCAGGCCACGCCGGGCGACACCTGGGACTACGATGCGATGAGCCCCATCATGCTCGTCAACATGGACTGGAACGGCGAAGAGCGTCGCGTCGTCATGCAGCCGAACAAGAACGGCATGATGTACGTGCTGGATGCCGCCACCGGCGAACTGCTGAAGGGCGATGCCTTCACCGAAGTGAACTGGAACACCGGCATCGACATGGAAACCGGCCGGCCGATCGAAGTGCCGGAAGCCCGCTACGACCGCGACAACATCTTCAACCTCGCGCCCGGCGTACAGGGCGGCCACGGCTGGCATGCGAACTCGTGGAACCCGGAGACGAACCTGCTGTACATCGCCACGCAGCGTGCATGGTTCGTCATGCGCACCGCGGAAGGTTTCACGGCAAACCCGACCGGCACGAACCTCGGCATCGACATGGGTGCCTCGTTCGTCTACTACCAGGACAACCCGGACGCACGCCGTGAATTCGTCGGCTACGTGCAGGCCTGGGATCCGGTCGCCGGACGCGAAGTGTGGCGCAGTGAAGAGCTGGCGGGCCCGACTGGCGGCGTACTGTCCACCGGCGGCGGGCTCGTGTTCTCCGGCGGTGGCAACAACAACAACGTGTTCCGCGCGTACAACACCGAAACCGGCGAGAAGGTCTGGGAGTTCGATACGCAGACCGGAGTCGTCGCCGCCCCGATCACGTTCGAGCTCGATGGCAAGCAGTACATCGCACTGAGCGTAGGCGTGAACCAGGCCGGCAACTATTACGCGCCGAACTATTCGCGCATGCTCGTGTTCACGCTCGATGGCAACGCGCAGCTACCCGAGCCGCTGACCTTCACGCCGCCGCAGCTCAATCCGCCGCCGCTAACCGCGAGCGCGGAAGTCGTCGCGCGTGGCCAGGAGGTCTACAACGCGAACTGTTCGATCTGCCACGGCAACGGCGGGCTCGCGCGCGGCGCGAACTTCCCGAACCTGCTCGTCAGCCCGATGTTGCATTCGCAGGAAGGGTTCGACTCGATCGTGCTGCAGGGCGCGCGCGCCGAACGCGGCATGCCGAGCTTTGCCGACAAGCTGATGGCGGAAGACACGCAGGCAATCGTCGGCTACCTCGTATCGCGTGCGACCGAACAGCTCGCCGCGCAGCAGGCCGCGCCTCCTATCGAAACGGCGCCGCCGGCCGCGGAAGACGTGCACGAGGAAACGGAGCAGGACTGATCCGAGGTTCCGCAAGATGCAAAAAAAGGAAGGCCGGCAAATCGCCGGCCTTCGTTTATGCGCCATTTGGCTCGCAGGTCGCGAACGCTATTGCACTGGTGTCGGGGCGATCGCGTTTACAGTCCCAGGCGCGATGCCGCTTCCGAAAATCCCGCCGACCGGCGTATCGAGATTTGGATAGCTCGGCGAGTACCCGGTTCCGCTCGTGCCGAGGCCCGTGTTGCCACCCGCTCGATCCTGATGGAAGAACACATCGCTGAAATTGGCAGCGGTGCGATTCGGATTCACGGAGCTCGCTTTTCTTTGCGGGTAATATTTCAGCGCTTCGGCGTCCGCAAACATCTCGGCGAAAGCCGGGTACTGATTGGCATATGTGTCCTTGCTGCAGATCGCCGCCACGTCACGGGCATTGTTGCGCAGCACTTCCTGCGCCCGTTGCGATTCTCGTTGCGGCGCGGCCGATTCGCGATAATCGGTGACAAGGTCCTGGTGGATCGCGTCGAGCTGGTAGCACTCGTAAGCGAAGCGGAAAATCTCACCGCGCCGCTGTGCC
>DASWWP010000122.1:0-4045 GCA_036405915.1 Pseudomonadales bacterium | reverse complement strand
GCAAGCGGACGTTAGTCCGGGTGCCGCCGATCGCTGGTTGGCAGCCTTCTGCATCCAGTGACGCGGCGGCCCGGCGGCGTGCCTGCCTACAGCGAAGCGGCCGTAGGGAGTCCCCCGCAGGCAGTACCGGGTCGGCCCCCTTTCACACGCAGCCGGCGCATCCCCTGTCTCGCGGATGCCTCGCCAAAGACGACGCCTCAACAAGACGACGCATCACCAATGACACTAGGTTCCCGCTTCCGAGGGAATGACGACGGGAGAGTGATCAATCCGGCAACGCGAACACAAACAACGCCCCACCCGCATTCACCGCGATGTACTGCTTGCCATCCAGCTCATAACTGATCGGCCCCGACGCCACCTGCCCGCCGAGATTCTCGCGCCACAGTTCTTCACCGGTCTCTGCATCCAGCGCATAGAAGAAGCCTTCGCGTCCACCACCGAACACGAGATTGCTGGCCGTGCTCAGCACGCCGCTGTCCGTCACGTCCGTCATCTCATGACGCCACACGATGTCGCCCGTTTTCGGGTCGATGGCCTGGATCGCGCCGAAGCCGTCTTCCGGGATACGCTGGTTGACGGGGCGGACGCTGAGTGCCGGCATCGCCATCGTCGGGAACGCGCCGACGTATTGCTGGCCGGGTGTGTACGTGACCGGGCGTTTCGTGTAGACCGAGTACGTGTCGAGCCATGAAGGCACGTAGAAGTAGCCGGTGACAGGACTGAACGACGGTGGATACCAGTTCGTGGCGCCCTGGTTGTTCGGCATGATGAACGTGCCCTCCTCGCTCGGCGCGAGCACCTGGTTCGGGCGGCCGTTTTCGTCCCAGCCATCGACCCAGTTCACCGACACGAAGGGCTTCGCCAGCAGGAACTCGCCGTTCGTGCGGTCGAGCACGTAGAACACGCCGTTGCGGTTTGCCGTCATCAGCACCTTGCGCTGTGCGCCGTCGAACTCGATGTCGGCGAGTACCTGTACCTGCGTCGCGTCGTAATCCATTTCGTCGTGGGGCGTGTACTGGTAGTGCCACGCGAGTTCGCCGGTGTCGGGATTCAGCGCGACGACGGATTCGGTGTACAGGTTGTCGCCGGGGCGTGAATCGCCGTTCCAGTCCGGGCCCGGGTTGCCGACGCCCCAGTACATCAGGTTCAGCTCGGGGTCGTAAGTGCCCGTCGTCCAGATCGAACCGCCGCCGGTCTTCCAGGCTTCCTGTTCGGGATCTTCCCAGGTTTCGAACCCGGGCTCGCCCGGACCGGGAATCGTGTTGAAGCGCCAGAGCTCGCTGCCGGTGGCGACGTCGAAGGCCGCGATGAAACCGCGAATGCCGTATTCACCGCCGGCGGGGCCGACGATGACCTTGTCGCCGACGACGAGCGGTGCGACGGTCAATGAGTATCCGAGCGTCGGATCGGCGACGGCGACGTCCCACAACAACTGTCCGCTGAGCGCATCGATCGCGAGCAGGTGGCCGTCGATCGCGCCCATGAACAGCGTATTGCCGTGGATCGCGAGGCCGCGGTTCACGCGGCCGCAACACACGCGCGCATCGGGACTCGGGGTGTACGGATAGGTCCAGAACACGCGACCGGTTTTCGGATCGAGCGCGACGACGTCGTTCGGCGGGCTCACGGTGTACATCACGCCGTCGACGATCAGCGGGGTGGCTTCGAACTTCTGCGCGGCGCCTGCGGCGGAACGGACCTGCCAGATCCATTGCAGGTCGAGCTGCGCGACGTTGTCGCGCGTGATCTGCGTCAGGTCGCTGTGGCGATGGCCGTCGTAGTCGCCGTGGTGCAGCAACCAGCTGCCGGGCTCCGTTTCGGCATTCAGCAGGCGTTCCGGAGATACCTGCGCGTGCGCGCTCATTGGCAACAGCATGGCGGCCATGCTGAATGCCCTGGCTTTGGTTAAGCCAGGAGCCGCCGCGAATGCGGTGGCTTTCCGGTAAGTGGCAAGAGCAAATTTGTGCAGCGCGATCATTGGGCTTGCTCCGTGGTCAGTGACAGCAGGTAGGCGACGAGGTCGGAGACCTGTTCGGCGGACAATACGTCCAGATAGGCGGGCATCGGCGTCGGGATCACGCCGTGGGTGTCGAGATCCTCCTTCAGGAACGACACGAGCTTCTCGTCTTCGCTGAGCAGCTGCACGGAGTGCGTGTCCTGGTTCAGCAGCTTGCCGGCCACCGTCGTCCCGTCTTTCGCCGTGACCTGGTAGAAGCGGTGGCCCTCGCGCACGACTGCGCGTGGATCGAGGATCGCTTCCTGCAGAAGCGCTGGCGAGCGCTGCGAGCCGATGCCGGCGAGATCGGGATGCAGGCGCGAACCGCCGCCGCCGATACCGTGGCAGGTGCTGCACATCGCCGAACCGAAGAACAGTTGTTCGCCGCGCGAGGCATCGCCGATCGCGACGTCCTGCTGGTCCTGCGCGGTCTGCACGCCGGCCGTCTGCATGTTGCGCATGAAGGCGACGAGCGAGCGCAGGTCGCCGTACGAGAGCTGCGGCCTTGGAATCATCAACGTTTCGGGAATGCCGTTGCGGATCAGCGCCATGAGGTCTTCGTCGGAACTTGCGCGCCGGAAGCGTCCGCTCGCGAGGTTCGCGCCTTCGACGGCATCGCCGTTGTTGCCGTGGCAACCCAGGCAGTTGGCCTGGTACAGGCCACGGCCGTTCTCGATGTCGCTCGGTGCGTAACTGTGTTCCTGCGCGCTGAGACTGCCGGCGCCGCACAGCAGCAGCGCGGCAGCCACGCGCGGTATGCAACCGCGAAAGGTCTGCGGAATCGTCATGCCCTTCCCCTCGTTCAATGTTGTTGTTTGATTATGTGCGTAACGATGTTGCCGTCATTCGATGTCGTGCTGTTCGAGGAAGGCGTCGATCGTTTCGTAGATCGTCGCGCGTTCGCCCGCCGTGAAGCGGCCGTGGCCGCCGCCGGGAATCGTCAGCAGCTGGTTCGGCGTGTTCGTTTGCGCCAGTGCCTCGTGCAGCATGACGCCGTGACGGTACGGCACCACGTTGTCGGCATCGCCCTGGATCGACAGGATCGGCGGCAGGCCGTCGCGCACGTATTGCATCGGTGACAGGCGCCGCGCGAGTGCAACGGCCTCTTCTTCATTCATGCCGGCGAACCAGCCTGCCGGCGTTTCGTTGCGGTTCGGACCGGCGATCACATCGGCTACGTCAGTAACGCCGAACCAGTTGATGACGGCGGCGACACGCGGCGTGGTGCCTGCGGGGCAGCCGGCGTCGACGCCCTGCTCGCTCAGCATGCCGAGCGTCAATGCGAGGTGGCCGCCGGCGGACTGGCCGCTTGCGACGATCTTCGCCGGGTCGATGTTGTACATCGCCGCGTTCGTGCCGAGCCAGCGCAGCGCACAGAAGGCATCGACGACCGCCGCAGGCGCGGGCGCGACACCGCCGAGGCGGTAACCGACGACGGCGACGTTCCAGCCCTTCTCGAGCCACGGCAGCACGGCGAAGGTCTGGCTGTCTTTGGAGCCGGCGACCCAGAAGCCACCGTGGAAGAAGATCAGCGTCGGTTGCGGCGTCGTGACGTCGCGGCGGCTGTAGATGTCGAGCCGCAGCTGTATGCCGTTCTCGCTGAGGTACGTTGTGTTCGGCGCGTAGTTGTAATGCGTCTCGGCTTCGGTGGCCCACAGCGCGGACGGCGCCAGTTGAGCGTGTGCGGACAATGGCAACAGCGCGAGCGCGCCTGCAGCAAATAGTACTCGGCGAAGCATCCGGATTTTCCCCCTGTGGAAGTGCGGCGAGTATACCCAATTTGCGCCGAACCGCCGTGTTCCCGGCAGGACAGACCATGTTTGCCGTGCATTACTTTCGCCGCAGGGCAGCCTAAAATGCGCGGCCCCTTTACGCAGCCTTGCATCCGATGAGCTCCCGCCTGCATTTCGACACCGATACGCTGCTGCGCCTGTTGCGCATGTCGGTCCCGATGGTGATTTCGCAGGGCTCCTTCGGCGTGATGATCTTCACGGACCGCTGGCTGCTCGGCCGCATCGACCCGGCGCACATGGCCGCGGCAATGGG
>DASWWP010000121.1:0-1983 GCA_036405915.1 Pseudomonadales bacterium | reverse complement strand
TCGGACTCTGGCGCGACATCGACCGCTTTGCCGCCGCGCCGATCGATGCGCAGGGCCGCATGGTCAGCGGCGAAGCGCTCAGCGGGCCGGCCGACCTGCGTGAAGCCTTGCTGTCACGCCCCGATCAGTTCGTGTGGGCGCTGACGGAAAAGCTCATGACCTTCGCGCTCGGCCGCACGGTGGAGCATTACGACATGCCGATCGTGCGCTCGGTCGCGCGCCGCGCGGCGGAGAACGATTATCGCTTCGAGGAGATCGTGCTCGGCATCGTCGAGAGCGATGCGTTCAGGATGAAATCCATGCCGGTCGACGACGAGAGCGGCTCGCTGTCGCTGGCCAGAGAGTAAGGGGGGGGAATGCCCATGTTCATCACGAAGAAACATCTTTCGCGCCGCCACGTGTTGCGCGGCCTCGGCACGGCAATCGCATTGCCCTTCCTCGACGCGATGGTTCCGGCCGCCACCGCCATCGCGCAAACGGCCGCCGCGCCGAAACCGCGCATGGGATTCTTCTACCTGCCGCACGGCGCGATCATGCGTGACTGGACGCCTGACACCGTCGGCGCCGATTTCGACTTCAAGCCGATCCTGAAACCCTTCGAACCGTTCCGCCAGCACGTCACGGTGGTTTCCGGCCTCGACAACAAGCCCGCACGCAGTTCGGCAGTGCATGCGATCACGCCTGGCACGTGGCTGTCGTGCACGCCGCCGCGCCGCAGCAATGCACCGTTCATGGCGGCGACCTGCGACCAGGTCGCAGCGCAGCACATCGGCCAGGATACGGCGTTTCCGTCGATCGAAGTCGCTGCCGAGGAGAAGGGCGGTAGCGCCGCATGCGACGGCACGTACGGCTGCAGCTTCGGCAACACGATTTCGTTCAGCAGTCCGACGAGTCCGCTGCCGATGGAATACAGCACGAAGAAGTTCTTCGCGAAGCTGTTCGGTGAAGGTACGAACGATAGCGAGCGCGCGCTGATCGCCGACGATTACAAGAGTCTTCTCGACATGGTGCGTGGCGAAGCGAACGACCTCAAACGCAGCCTCGGCGCAGGCGACCAGGCAAGGCTCGATGCCTATCTCGACAGCGTGCGCGAAATCGAACGACGCGTTCGCAACAACGAGAGCCGCGACCTGTCGATCTACGAGCTGCCGGAAATTCCGGTCGGCATTCCCGACTTCGACGAGCAGATCCGCCTGCAGTTCGACATGATCGCGCTCGCGTTCCAGGCGAACATGACGAGAGTCGTGTCATTCATGATGGCCGCTGAAGTCAGCAACCAGGCCTATCCGCACATTGGCATTCCGGATGCCTTCCATCCGCTGTCACATCACAACAACGCCGAGGCGAGCCTCGTGAAACTGTCGCAGCTGCAAACCTGGCACAGCCAGATGATGGCCGACTTCATCGGCAAGCTGGCCGAGCTGCCTGACGGCGAGAACAGCGTGCTCGACAACTCGATCTTCCTGTACGGTTCGAACATGTCGAACAGCAATGCGCACGACCACTACCCGCTGCCGACCGTCGTGCTTGGCCGCGGCGCTGGCACGATCAAGGGTAACCAGCACCTGAAGTTCGACAACCAGGAGCCGATTGCGAACCTGCAGCTGACGCTGCTGCAGCGCGCGGGCATCGCGATCGAACAGCATGGCGACAGCACGGGCACGTTCGAAGCCGTATAAACAGAAATGCATCGTCATGCCCGTGAAGGCGGGTATCCAGCGGCGGGATTCCCGCCTGCATGGGAATGACGACGGGGAACCCCATGAAGAAACGTAACGCACCGCGCAAACGCACCGCCCTCGGCCTGACGCTGGCGCTCGGCTTCGTGCCGATGGTCGAAGCGGCGTCCGAACTGATCGACAGCACGCGCGCCGGCAAGCGCGCCGATGCGATCGCGCTCGTCGAGCGCGGCGCCGACGTGCACGAAACCGAGAGCAACGGCACGACCGCGCTGCACTACGCGGTGCACCACGGCGACCTCGA
>DASWWP010000120.1:0-13755 GCA_036405915.1 Pseudomonadales bacterium | reverse complement strand
AGTTCCTATTCAGAGAACTCTGAAACAGGGAGCTCCGATACACATAGCTCCGATACAGATAGCTCCGATACAGATAGCTCCGATACAGATAGCTCCGATACAAATAGTCCCTTCAGCCTGGATCCGCGATGCAAACTCCCCCACCCTGCCCGAAATGCAATTCCGAATTCACGTACGCGATGGAAGGCCTGTGGGTCTGTCCCGAATGCGCACACGAATGGTCGGATGCAGCGCCTGCCGGGGAAGCGGAAGAGGCGTGCAAAATCGTTCGCGATGCAGTCGGCAACGAGCTGAACGACGGTGACACGGTCACCGTCATCAAGGACCTCAAGGTGAAAGGTTCCTCGCTCGTCGTGAAGGTCGGCACGCGCGTGAAGAACATCCGCCTCGTCGACGGCGATCACGACATCGACTGCAAGATCGACGGCATCGGTGCAATGAAGCTGAAGTCCGAGTTCGTCAGGAAGGCGAGCTGAGCAGGGCTTGCCCCGCGCCTCCGTCATCCCGATTTTTCCGGCAGTCCATTTTCCAGGGCAGCCCTCTCGTAAAAATGCGCTTCTTGCCCGCCCCGCACGTCAGTGCTAAGGTGCGCCCCGTCCTAAGGGGTGGACTGCCATTGCGGCAGTCCTGAGATCACACCCTTCGAACCTGAACCAGTTAATACTGGCGTAGGAATAGGCTTTTAACCCAGCCGTCAGGGACAACAGCCGCCGCGCGGCTGAATGTTCCCCTGGTGCCACTGCCGCCACTCCGCAGTGTGTTCCGCGACGCATCAGCCAAATTGGCCTGGTCACAGGCTCTGTCGTTGGCTGCGGGTCTGCACTTTCTCCGTCGTACTAACTGTGTTGTTTAAACCTTTAGTATCTGGAGAAAGGCATGAACCGACACAGTCGCTCGACTATACCCTTCGCTTTACCGACATCCCCTGCCCGCTTCTCGCGCAACGTGCTGCTGCTCGCGATCGCCACGGCCGGCCAGACGCACGCGCAGTCTCCCATCGAGGAGATCGTCGTCACGGCTGACTTCCGCGCGTCGTCGCTGAACGACATTCCCGCGAGCATCAGCATCGTCGACAGCGAGCTGATCGCGCGCCGTAACGCGCTGCATCTCGAGGACGTGCTGCTGAATACGCCGAACGTCAACGTTGCATCCGGCGCGTCGCGTTCGCGCTATTTCCAGCTGCGCGGCATCGGTGAGACGGGTCAGTTCACCGAACCGTTGAATCCCTCGGTCGGCCTGCTGATCGACGGCGTCGATTTCACCGGCGTCGGCGGAGCCGCAATGTTGTACGACGTCGAGCAGGTCGAAGTACTGATGGGCCCCCAGGGCACGCGTTACGGATCGAATGCACTCGCCGGGCTCATCAACCTGCAGAGCCGCGCACCCACGTCCACGACGAGTTATGGCCTGCAACTGCAGGCTGAAAATTACGAAGGCCGCGGCCTTGCCGGTTACGTGTCCGGCCCGCTCGGCGACCGCGCCGCGTATCGTCTTTCCGCGCAGACTCTCGAAAGCGATGGCTTCGGCGAGAACCGCTTCGTCGACCGGCCGACGAATTTCCGCGACGAGCAGACGCTGCGCGGCAAGCTGCGCTTCGACGTGGCGGATGGCATCACGCTCGACACGAGCGCCGCGTTGATCGATATCGACAACGGCTACGATGCCTTCGCCCTCGACAACTCGCGCGACACGCTGTCCGACGAGCCCGGCTTCGACACGCAGGATTCGCTGCTCGGCAGCGCACGCCTGCGTATGCAGAACTTCGAATACGTCACTGTAGAAGCGCTGGCAGGTTATGCGCGTTCGGAGACCGGTTACGGCTACGATGAAGACTGGATCTACGCCGGCTTCCATCCCGACGAATACTCGTCCACCGATGCCTTCTACCGCGACCGCGACGCGCTGAATGCCGAACTGCGCATGTTGTCGACCGATGCCGGCGCGTTGTTCGGCGGACGTACGTCCTGGGTCGCCGGATTGTATTCGCTCGACCAGGAAGTCGGCCTGCGCCGCGTATACACCTGGCTGCCCTCGGACTTCACGAGCTCGCACGACGTGCAGCGCACCGCCATCTACGCGGAAACGACGACGCAGCTGCACGAGCGCTGGTCGCTCGATGCCGGCCTGCGCGGCGAACGCTTCGATGCCGAGTACCGCGACAGCGACGCCCTCGCCTTCTCGCCACGCGACACGCTGTACGGCGGCAAGCTTGCGCTGAACTATCGCACGGAGGCCGACAACCTGCTGTACGCGAGCGTCTCGCGCGGCTATAAAACCGGCGGATTCAATCTCGACGGCTCGCTCGATGCAGACCTGCGCGAATACGACGCCGAGTTCCTGTGGAACTACGAACTCGGTTTCAAGGGCGAACTGCTCGACGGCCGCCTGCAAACGCAGGCCGCCGCGTTCGTGATGGAGCGCGACGACGTGCAGGTCGGCAGCTCGCTGGTGCGCCTGCGTGCCAACGGCAGCTCGGAATTCATCGAGTTCATTGGCAATGCCGCCGCCGGCAGCAACCGCGGGCTCGAACTCAGTGCACGCTTCGTGGCAAGCGATGCAGTGCAGCTCTACGGCACGCTCGGGTTGCTCGACAGCCAGTACGACGACTTCGTGAATACTTCCGGCGAAAATCTCGATGGCCGCGAGCAGGCGCATGCGCCTTCGTACCAGTACACGATCGGCACCAGCTTCGCGCTAGGCACGGCATGGAACGTCGATGTGAACGTGCAGGGCCGCGATGCCTTCTACTTCTCCGACAGCCACGACCTGCGCTCGGACTCCTACGCGCTGCTGAACGCGAGCCTCGTGTGGACGCACGCGCAATGGCAGGCCACGTTGTGGGCACGCAACCTGACCGACGAAGACTATTTCGTGCGCGGCTACTACTTCGGCAACGATCCGCGCGACGGTTACGAAGACCACGGCTACACACAGCTTGGTGAGCCACGGCGCTTTGGGTTGACGCTGCGGATGGACTACTGAGGGTCGGCGCCACCGTTCGCATCTTGCATGGCGACTTCAGGATCGAACGGTGGCCGATAGCGGGTCCAGCGAACCCGGCACGCTCAGAACTTGTAGCTCATCCCCACGCGAAACGCGCGTGGCTCCGTCTGCCGGCTCAGTCGGCAATTCGTTACGGAGCAGTCGATGTCGGCCGAACTCGTTCCTGCCGGATCGAGGCCGGGCACGAAGGCTTCGTAGGAATACGTGATTTCCTTGCCGTCGGTGTCCAGAAGGTTGATGAACTCCGCATACACAGTCAGCGCGTCCCAGTGATACGCGCCGCGCAGGTTCACCGTGGTCAGTGACTCGGCACGCTCCGAATTATCGGCGACGAGCGCGTACGGCCCGAGGTAACGCACGCGGAGGCTGGCGTCCCAGTTGTCTCTCGTTGCGGATATGCCGAGCTGTGCCGCTTCCTCGAGCGCATTCTCGACGAAGCTGCCGTCCGGATTGTTCACCCACTCCGCGTCGCTGCTCGTGTATACGGCGTCGATGCCGAGCCAGTTCAGCGGCTGCCAGAACATTGTGAACTCCACGCCTTCGCGCTCCGATGCGCCTTTCGGTTCCACGGCATTCGAATCGCCGACGAAAATGAGTTCGCTCTCCTGGTCCAGCCACCAGTACGCGGTCGTGAATTTGAAATCGCCGACGGCAATGCGAGCGCCCGCTTCGTAACCCGTCTGCGGCGCAAGGCCCGCCACGGGATCGACGGAATTCACGACGCCGCGTGCATCGTTGGAGTGAAAGCCCTTGCCCCAGTTTCCATAGAGCTCGAGGCCATCGTTCACTTCAAAGGCAAGCCCCGCTTTCGGCGACACGCGCTGGTCGGTGTCCGTGCCGGCGAAGCTGGTGGGATTCAGTGCTTTCACGTCGAAGTCGAAATAATCGCCGCGCACGCCGCCCATCACGCGCAGCCGTTCAGTGGCGTGCCAGGTGCCTTCGACGAAGGCGCCGATCGAACCTTCCCGGATTTCATTGTCACTGATGTTCGCGACGAAGCTGCCGCGATCGTAGTTGTCCAGGCCGACGCGGCTCGCGTCGTCGTAGCGGAAGTCCGCGCCGGCACGCAGCTCGACGGATTCGCTTTCCAGCAGCAGGCGATTGACGCTACCGCCGGAAATCCAGCGCTTGTCGAACTGGTTCAGCTGGAAGTCGTAGGTGGGATTCGACTTCATCGCCCAGTCGTAGAATTGGGTGTAGAGCGTTGCGGTCCACGCGTCGCCCTCGATGCGTCCGCCAAGAATCACACGCGTGGTTTCGCCATCGGCAGTCGGGTCGAGCGAGCAAAAGGCATCGGGGCACGCCGCCGTACCGATCGCGCGCTCGGGGACCTGTTCGGTCGGGTTCCATTTCGAATCGTAGGCAGAGAGGGTCACCGACAGCTGGCCGAAGTCCATGTCGGTGAGGAACTTGCTCCACAGCGCAACGTGCTCGAGGTCCTCGGAGTTCTGCCAGGCACCGTCATATGCCTTCGTTTCGCCCATCACCGTGAGCGTGCCGCCGGCGACGTCCTGGCTCAGGCCGCCCGCAACGCGGCGCCAGCCGAAGCGGCCGGTTTCCGTCGACACGAATGGCCGCTCCAGCCGATCGATGGTCCTGATGTAGGAGGCGCCTACGGTACCGAAGTCGCCGAGGTCGGCACGATAGGGGCCCTTGCGGTAGTCGATGCGGTCGACGGTCTCGGGAAGCAGGCCATTCACGTCGAGGTAGCCCTGCCCGTGCCCGTGCGCCCGGAGGTTCAACGGAATGCCGTCCACCTGGACCGTGTAGTCCGTGCCGTGATCGAGGTTGAACCCGCGCAGGAAGTACTGGTTGGCCTTGCCGCTGCCCGAATGCTGCACGGCCACCATGCCCGGCATCGATTCGAGCAACTCGGCCGTCTTGAACATCGGCCGGATTAGCAGGTCGGCGCCGCTGATCGACCCTTCGGTGGCGGAGGCGGCCTGGCCGACGAGGTTCGTGTTGCGGCCGAAAACGACGACTTCCTCGACCCCGGCAGGCTGGGCCGCAGCGGTCGTCGCGCAGATGGCGGCGATCGCCGCGACGAGCGATGGCAGTGGGAAACGGCGGGCGCGAACTCGATTCATTACGGCTTCCATTCAACGGCGGATGCGCGAAGGCGCATCACGATACGCGGCGAATGTTAGCTTTCCGACGCTCGCTGCGGCCGGTGTTAACGGTTGCGAACAGGTTAACGCAGCGTTAGCGGCGACTTTTACGCGGGATTGCTGGAGCGAACGTGCAGCAAGTGTGGATGCGCGCAGGCAAAACACCGGGACGAGCGTGGCGTTGCGCCGCGCATGGTAGTCGTTAACCGTGCCACGTACCGAGCACGGCGCCCATCAGCGTGAAGCTGAGCGTCCAGTACGCGCCATTGATCAGGATATACGACCAGGGTTTCTGCTCGAACAGCGCATTCACCGTCAGCGCGAACGCAACCCAGGGCAGCCCGGCCAGGAAGCCATACAGGACGCCGGTGGCCGTCGTGATGTCCGGGCCGAAGAACATCGCGAGGCAGAAGGCCATGCCCCAGTGCAACAGGAACACCAGCGTCAGCAACTGCCGCATGCCCTTGCGCGGCGCAGTCCTGACGAGCTCCGGATCCATGCCGAGCGAACGCATCCATGCATCGCCGAACAGCGGGCCGTACCACAGCGCGCCGAGAGCCATGCCGACGACGGCGGCGCCCAGTACCGAGATCCAGTTGATAGCGAGTTCCATGCGTACCTCCGCTGTAAGTGTCCGGCAAAACTACAGGCAAAGAATGGCGAGTCGCAAGCTGCCGGAAATTGCTTGCACCCGGTGGAGTACGGGTCTAGTCTTTTCGGACTACAACTGTAGGTAAACACGGGACAGGCATGAGCAAGCCAATGCAAATCACGGACGCGGAATGGGAGCTCATGAAAGCGCTGTGGGCCACGCCAGGCATCACGGCCAGCGAAGTGCTGGAGAGGGTACCTCGTGACTGGCACCTGAAAACCGTGCGCACGCTTCTCGACCGGCTGCAGAAAAAAGGCGTCGTGTCGGCCTCCGCGGAGCGCCCCTGCCGCTACGTGCCGCTGGTCACGCGCGAAGAGTGCATCGAGGCCGCGAGTTCCTCGTTCCTCGAGAAAGTGTTCGACGGCGCACTGACGCCGCTCGTCGCCCACTTCGTCAAGCAAAGTCCCATCAGCCAGAAGGACAAGGCCGAACTCGAACGCATCCTCGAAAAGTATCGGAACCGGGAGAAGTCGTGATGTATGCCACGATGGAAACGTTGACCGACATTGCCGCCTTCTTCGGCGTCGCCTCGCTGAAGGGCACGCTGATCGTGGCGCTGGTGCTCATTGCGCAGAAGGTCTTCAGCCGCTTCCTGTCGGCCAACGGCCGCTACCTGCTGTGGCTTGCCGTGGTGATAAGCCTCGTCACGCCCGTCGGTTTCGAGATCGCGTTGCCGGAGCTGGTGCCCGACAGACCGGTCGTGGAACGGTTGCACGCGCAGAGTCCACCTGGAGCCGAACACGGCGTCACGGCGCTCGCAGGCAGTCAGTCGTTACTGAAGTGGCAATTCGCGGTGCCGATGTTGTGGCTGGCTGGCGTGCTCGCGGTCCTGGCCGCAATGGGAGCGTCGAGCCGGCGCTTCGCCGCGCTTGCCAGGAATGGAGCGCCTGCGCCCGCGGGCGTGGAATCCGCGCTGCGCGCATGCGCGCAGCAGGCAGGATGCACAAGCGCGATTCGCCTGCTGGCATCGGCAGAATTGAGGGCACCGGTGGTCGCCGGCCTGCTGCGGCCGGCATTGCTGTGGCCTGCCGGACTGGAGGCCTCGCTCACGCCGGTGCAACTGCAGCACGTGCTCATGCACGAAGTGACGCACGTAAAGCGCCGCGACATCTTCAGTGCCTGCGTCGTCGCCGTGCTACAGGCACTGCACTGGTTCAATCCCGCTGTCTGGATCGCCTTCTCGTGGCTGCGCGAGGACCGCGAAATGGCCTGCGACGCTGCAACCGTGCGCACGCTGGGCGGCGCGGATGCCCACGCCTACGCGCACACGCTGATCCAGCTCGGCGCCATGCCGCTGCCGGCGCGGTCCCGCATCGCGACGGGCCTCGACATGCTGGACGGCCCTGCGCAGTTGCGCAAACGAATTCACATGCTCGCGCAGGCGGCTGACCCCACTGCGCGGCATTTTTTATCGATGGCACTGCTGCTGGCATTGTCGGCCCTCGCATTCAGCCAGCCAGCCGCGCCGCGCGTACCCGCGCCCACTGCCCTGTTGCACAGCGCGCCGCAGGCAACGAGGCAGCCCGCGCCGGTCGGCATCGCCACCGGGGCGCATGCCGTAAGCGAAGTCACCGTACCACCAGCCCTTACTGCGAGCATCGACGCCCCCGCGCCATTTGCAGCCATCATCACGAGCGAATCGAGTGCGCCGCCAGCCCGGATTGCATCGCGAGTCGCCACTGCTCCACATGTCGAGCAGCAAGCGGAACGAATTCCGGAACCACCGGCGCGTCCTGTCCTGGACGAACCCGTGTACGAGCGTAGCGTCGCGCCGATGCGCGAGCAGCTTCTCGCCTTCACGGGCAGCGTCGACGTATTGCCTGCGCACACGTTCGAACACCGCGTCGCGGAGGAACTGGCCGTCGCGGCAGCGCCCACGTCTCCCGCGCCTGTCGATACGAATGACGAGTTGATCTGCCGTAACGTGGAGACGTCAGGCAGCAGGATCAGGACTCGACTTTGCCTCGCGGAGGAACAGTGGGCGGAAGGCTACCGGGTACCCAGGTCCACGAGCGTACGCGCCTTCTCTCCCACGTACTTCATCGACACGAAACCGTTGGGCTGGCAGTGAGGCTGGGGATACTGCAACTACAGAGGGAACCGCGGCAGGACAAGCAGCCAGGCGGCGGAGCACCGTCCGCCGCCAGGCACGCCATCAGAGCACGGCCGCGATCGCGTCCACCGTGTAGTCGATGTTCTTGCTGTTCAGGCCGGCCACGTTGATGCGGCTCGACCCGACGAGATAGATGCTGAACTCGTTGATCAGGCGCTTGACCTGGTCGGGCGTCAGGCCGAGGAACGAGAACATGCCCTTCTCGTTCTGGATGAACGAGAAATCACGCTGCACGCCTTTCGCCTTCAGCTTGCGCACGAGTTCCGCGCGCAGGCCGTTGATGCGGTTGCGCATCTCCGTCAGCTCGGCATCCCATTCCTTCTTCAGCGCGGCGTCGTCGAGGATCGTCGACACCAGGTACGCCCCGTGCGCCGGCGGCACCGAATACATTTCGCGCGCGGTCGTCAGCACCTGGCTGTTCGAGGCTTCGGCCGACGTCGTGTTCTCGGCGACGACCATCACGGCGCCGGTGCGCTCGCGATACAGGCCGAAGTTCTTCGACATCGATGCCGCCACGATCACTTCCGGAAGCTGTTCCGCCATCAGGCGCAGGCCGTAGGCATCTTCCGCGAGGCCGTCGCCGAGGCCCTGGTACGCAAGGTCGATGAACGGCGTGAAGCCCTGCTTCTGCGCAGCCTCGACCATCGCGTTCCACATCTCGCGATTGAGGTCGGCGCCGCAGGGGTTGTGGCAGCAGCCGTGCAGCAGCACGAGGTCGCCTTTTTTGGCTTCTTTCAGCTTGCCCATCATCTCGTCGAACTTGATCTTGTGCGTGCCGTAATCGTAGTACGGGTACAGCTCGAGCTTCAGGCCCGCGGAGCCGAGCAGAGGCACGTGGTTGTTCCATGTCGGGTCGCTGACGAAGATCTTCGTGCCGGGAAAATTGCGGCTGACGAATTCCGCGGCAACGCGCAAGCTGCCGGAACCGCCGGGTGCAAGCACGGTCGCTACGCGCTTGTCATTCAGCGCCTTGTGGCCGGCGCCCATCACGAGTTCTGCAACGTGCTTGATGAACAGGTCCGGGCCGGCCTGCGCGATGTACGACTTCGAATCTTCCACGTTCCAGAGCGTCTGCTCCGCCTTCTTCACTGCGCTCATCACCGGCGTGTTGCCGGCCTCGTCCTTGTAGACGCCAACGCCGAGATCGACTTTGTTCGGGTTTTTGTCCTGTTTGTAGGCTGCAGACAGACCGAGGATGGGGTCAGGCGGGCGGCGCTCGATGGTTTGGAACATTGCAATATCCGTCAGTTGGTTATTGGGCTGGGCGTCCGGTTTGGACGGCGCGCGAGTATACCAAAGCGACCCCGGTGGGGCCGCTATTAAAAACGGGAGCAGCCCACTTTTTGCCCGTATTGAGCAGGAAGTGGCCTGTCCTCTTTTCAGGATTTGGAATGCGCCAGCAGGCCTTTCGCAGCCTTGTAGTCGAGGGCGTTGATGCCCGACAGCTGCATCGAGGCCAGCAGCGACTTGCCGAGGATGAAGGCCGTGAGGCGACCGTAATAGCCGAGCGAATCCTCGAAGGCCGGCAGCACGTCTTCGATTTTCTCCGCCTTTTCAAGTGCACTGACGAGCTTGTCACGCAGCTTGTCCACGCGCTGCATGAACGCGGCATCGTCGGCTAGCGCAGGATCGAGCAGCAGCGTCCACGTGCGGTCCTGCTGCAGCACGCATTCGCCGACATAGCGACCTGGATACGGCGTATGCCATTCATGCGGAGCGACGAGCAGCAGCTTGTAACCGCTGCCCGTGTCATACATGAAGTAGTTTTTGCCGGTAACGGGTTTGAACTTGAACTCGCTCTGCAGCACGAACAGCGAGGTGAACAGTTCCATCTCGATCTGGTCGATTTGCTTTGGCAGCAGTACACGCTGATGCCATTCGTTCTGCAGGCCCTGCAATACGGGGACAAGGCCCTTGCCCTGCGGATTCGGGTTACGCGGCATGGATGGCTCCTGGTTCCGCGCGTTTATCGCACAGGAGCGCGCGAAAGCGAATCAGGGAAGATTCGCATTCATCTCGACGACTTTCTTCTTCAGCTCGACCTTGTACGCGTCGAGCTTCTTCGCGATCTTCGCGTCCTTCGTGCCGAGGATGGTGGCCGCGAGGATGCCGGCATTGCGCGCACCGTTCAGCGCGACCGTCGCAACCGGAATGCCTGCCGGCATTTGCAGGATCGACAGCACTGAGTCCCAGCCGTCGATCGAATTGCTCGACTTGATCGGCACGCCGATGACCGGCAGCGTCGTTACTGATGCGACCATGCCCGGCAAATGCGCGGCGCCGCCGGCGCCGGCGATGATCACTTCGAGGCCACGTTCACGCGCCGACGAAGCGTACTGCATCATTACTTCCGGCGTGCGGTGCGCCGAGACGACCGCGGTTTCGAATGGAATGCCGAACTCCGCAAGCATCTCGCCGGCGGCCTGCATCACGGTCAGGTCGGAACTGCTGCCCATGATGACGCCGACGCGGGCTTTCACGCCGTCCGCTTTTTTCTTCCTGCCTGTTTCCTTGATTGCCATACCTAGCTCCGGGGCTTTCGAAGACACTGGTGCCACCTTCCGCCTACGCCATGCTTCGGCGTGACGAGCCACCAGCGCGACGCAGGTGACTCATCGTCATTCCGGCGAAGGCCGGTATCCAGTGTCGTTAATTCACGCGACGATTCGCACCGCCTTCTTCACCTGCTCCACTTTCTCCAGCAGGCGCTGCATGTCCGCATCGAGGATCGTGACATGTCCCATCTTGCGCTTCGCGCGCGTCTGCTTCTTGCCGTACAGGAACAGGTTCACGCCGTCGATGCGCAGCAGCTCGTCGAGTCCTTCGTATCTTGCCGGGCCACTGAAACCTTCCGCGCCGAGCAGGTTGACCATCGCCGACGGAGACTTGATCGTCGTCGCGCCGAGCGGCAGGCCGAGGATCGCGCGCAGGTGCTGTTCGTACTGCGAGGTGTAATTCGCATTGATCGTCTGGTGGCCGCTGTTGTGCGGACGCGGCGCGGATTCGTTGACCAGCACCTCGCCACTCTTCGTCACGAACATTTCGACGGCGAGCAGGCCGACGATGCCGAAGGCCTCGACGACCTTGCGTGCAATCGCCTCCGCCTGCTGCAGCACGTCGACTGGCGCCGAACACGGCGCGACGAGATAGTCGACGAGGTTGTACTTCGGATCGAACACGCATTCGACCGGCGGGAACACCGCGATCTCGCCGTGCACGTTGCGCGCGGCGACCACCGATATTTCACGATCGAAGTCGATGAACTTCTCGAGCAGGCCCGGTGCATCGAAGACCCTGGCGAAATCCGCCGGCGTCGAGATGCGTTGGACGCCGCCGCCGTCGTAACCGCCCTTGCCGATCTTGTTGAAGGCGGGCAGGAAGTCCGCGTGGCGCTGCGCGTCGGCGCGATCGTCGACGAGCACGAAGTCCGGCGTCGGGATGCCGTGGTCGCGATAGAACTGTTTCTGCGTGCGCTTGTCCTGGATCGTTTCGATCACGCGCGGCTGCGGATACACCGGCAGCCCTTCGCGTTCGAGCTGGTACAGCGCCTGCACGTTGACGTTCTCGATTTCGATCGTCAGCAGGTCCACCGTCTTGCCGAAGCGGTACACCGTGTCGTAATCCGTGATGTCGCCGACACTGAACGCGGAGGCCAGCGCACGGCATGGCGCGATGTCCGACGGATCGAGGACGGCGGTGAACACATCGAAGTTGGCGCAGGCGGGGATCAACATGCGGCCGAGCTGACCGCCGCCGAGAATGCCCAGGCGGAAGTCCTGGTAGAAAGGTTTCATGCTGCGGGAATCGCTTTCATGTCGTCGTCCGGGGCAGCCAGCGCGACCACCCCCCTCAGGAAAGCGGCGCATGTTACCACTGGCTTCCGGCCGGGGGGCAGCCCCCTTTTTATCAGCCAAGGCGCTTCAGCAGCGCTTCGGCCTCCTTGTGGCTGTAATCGAGCTCGAGTGCCTTGCGCAGGTCGGCCCGCGCGCTGTCCTTGCGGTCGATTTCGGCGAGGGTCTGCGCGCGCAGGAACCACACCTCGGCCTGCTGCGGCGCGATGTCGAGCGACTGCGTGAAGCACTCGAGGGCCTGTTCGACATAACCCAGCCGGCGCAGCACCATCGCGCGGTAGTTCAGCGCGCGGTAGTTGCTGCGGTCGCACTGGAAGCTGCGGTCGAAGTCGCTGAGCGCCAGTGACTCCTGCTGCAGCATGAAATACGCCATGCCGCGATGGTTGAACACGATCGAGCGCACCGACAGCTCCGGGTTCGCGTCGAGCACTTTCGAATAGTGTTCGATGGCGGCGGCGTAATCCTTGTCGTTGTGCGCCTTCAGGCCGGCCATCAGGTTGCGTTCGAGTTCCGCGCGCGAGGTCGCGACGGGGTTATCGATGCCGGGCAGCGTTTCCTGTGGCACTTGCGGTAGCGGCACGGTTGGCGGCACGAGCTCCGCCGCGGCCTTGTCGAGCATGGCCTGGAAGCGTTCGTGGCCCCAGCGCGCCATCTCTTTCTGCGCGTCGCGGATTTCCTGGAAGATCATGTCGGCGAGGCTGAGGCTCGCATTCACGGCTGCGAGCTTCTTGCGGATCGAGTCGCTGTTCGGGAAACGGAAATGGTTCTTGTAGATCAGTTCGTGTTCGACCTCGGCCCAGGCGTCCTGCAGGATCGTGCGTACCTGCACTTCGATGACCGGCTTGCAGCAGCCGGGTAGTTCGAGCTGGCGCTCGAGCGGCAGCTCGACATGGACCGCGTCGTACGCGAATTCGCGAAACGTCAGCTTCTCGGACTTGCGCTCGATTTCCTGCGTATGGAAATGCTGCCACAGCAACTGCACGGCCTTCTCGACGTCTTCATGGAACGGCACGACGATGCGCATGCCGAGCAGGTCCTTGATGACCGGGTTCGGGTCGCCCGTCGAACGTGACATGAAGCCGCGCTTTTCGCTGAGGCTTTCGAGCGTCTTCACGCGGAATTTCAGTGTCACATGAAGCCGGTGCTGCTCGAGCAGTTCCTCGACCTGCGCCGTGATCGTCGCCAGGTGCTGTTTCCACAGCCACTGGGATCTGGCATAGGCCATGGATATGTCATGCAGCGTCGTCATGGCTCATCCCAGCTTCCCGGCAGATCGGCGATATCAACCCGGAACAGCTCGCCCTGCTCGTTCGTGATCAGCAGGCGCTCGTCGCTTTCCCATGTAATGGCCTCGGCCTGCTTGAAGGCACGGCCGTCGAGCCGCACGCGCCGATAACTGCTTTGCGAGAGCCACTTGTCGCCGTGGGGGTCGCGGAACAGGTGCAGCCCGCTCATCGAGATGATTGCGAGCGTACGGCCGTCGGGCGAGAGGTCGGCGCCCGTGGCGGCGACCAGGTCCGGATGGCTGTCCACCGGCGTCAACACGTTCTCCTTGTCGTCGAAGCGCGTATCGAGCCGGTACAGTTTTGCGCCGGGTTCCCAGCGGTTGTGGAAAAAGCCGCCGGCGCGGTGCTTCGTGATGACGTACGGCTTGCCGTCGGCGACGAACAGCGCTTCGCTGTCGAAATGCAACTTCTTGGGCGGATACTGGTGCTGGTCTGGATAGACGACCGGCAGCTTCCTGATCACGGCGCTGCGCGTGGAAGCCGTCGGATCGATTTCGCTGACGAGGTAGATCGCAAGGTTGCGCCGCGCGTTGCCGTTGTTGCCCATGTCGGCAACGTATAGGTAGTTGTCGTCGATAGCGATGTCTTCCCAGTCGATGTTGTCCGCATACAGCACTTCAAAGCCAGGCCATTGTTCCTTGCCCTGCTCCGGCGCGTCGCCGTAATACGTGAACTTCGAATAGGTCGGCAGCACGCTGCGCCCCTCACCGTCGATCGCGAAGATGCGCGCTTTGTCGCCGCT
>DASWWP010000119.1:0-14764 GCA_036405915.1 Pseudomonadales bacterium | reverse complement strand
TTCGAACCCCCTCAGGTTGGAAGTGAGCGGAGAATAGAGGGGCTGTTCCGGCGAGTCCAGCGCGTTACAGAACGATACTGTGCCTGGTGGCGAAAGCCCGCAGCGCTGCGGCGGCCTCGGCGGGTTTCGTCTGCAGCAGCCAGTGCGGGCCGTCGAGTGAGACGAGCTGCATCGTCGGAAGATTCCGCGAGAGATGCGTGACGGCGGAGGTGAAGATCAACTGGTCTTCGCGTCCGCGCAGGTGCAACACCGGTACATGGACGTACGGCAGCACCGGCGTGCAATCGATTCCGAGAACGGCACGAATCCGTGCCTTCCATACCTGCGGTGCGACGCTCGCGCGCGTCTGCTTCAGCAATTCGAACAAACGCGGCGTGCAGTGGCGGCCGAGGATCGTGCGCGCGGTGAGCCGTGGCGGCATGCGCCAGAACGGACCGGCGCTGATCAGCCGCTGCAGGAACTGCGGGAGCCGCGGATACGGCAGCTTCGCGAAGGTCGACACGAGCACGACGGCGCGCAGCCGCGGTAGATGCTGCGCGGCGAGCGTCAGCGCCAGCGGACCGGAGAAGGATTCGCCGAGCAGGATGAAGTCCTCGTCCTGCGGCAACAGCGCGTGCACGAGCTGCTCGAGCTCGGCATAACCGAGCGGCTGGTCGAGCGGATACGCGACGACGATGCAGCGCGCCTGCATCGCATCGACGAAGTCCGCAAACATCTTGCCGGTGCCGTCCATGCCGGGCAGCAGTACGAGCGCAGTCATGGGATGTACAGGTCGACGACCGTCGCGCAGAAGATCACGAGGCCGACCCAGTGGTTGTGCAGGAAGGCGCGGAAGCAGTCTTCGCGGCGGCGGTGGAAGATCAGGACCTGGTGATACACGAACAGTCCAGCGGCGATGACGAGTCCGAGCTGGAACCAAAGGCCGAGATTGAAGTGCTTCGCGCTCATCGACAGCGTCGCGAGGAACATCAGCTGCAGCATGCCGATGACGACGCGGTCGGCATCGTCGAACAGGATCGCGGTCGATTTGACGCCGATCTTGCGGTCGTCGTCGCGATCGACCATCGCATATTCCGTGTCGTAGACGACAGTCCACAGGAAGTTCGCGACGTACAGCAGCCAGGCATGCACCGGCAGCGTGCCGGTCTGCGCCGTGAACGCCATCAGGCCGCCCCACGAAAACGCCGCGCCGAGCACGAGTTGCGCGAGATGCGTGTGGCGCTTGGCGAAGGGATAGGCGAGCGCGATCGCGAGGCCGCCGAAGGCCATCAGGATCGTCAGCCGGTTCGTCATCAGCACGAGCAGGAACGCGATGCCACACAGTGCGGCGCAGGTCATCAGCGCTTCCTTCGGCGTTACGCGGCCGCTCGGGATCGGGCGATTGTGCGTGCGTTTCACATGGCCGTCGAAGTTGCGGTCGGCGTAGTCGTTGATGCAGCAGCCCGCGGCGCGCATGCAGATCGTGCCGAGGACGAAGATCGCGAGCAGGTCGAGATCCGGAAAGCCCTGCGCGGCGATCCACAGGCACCACAGCGTCGGCCACAGCAGCAGGTAGATTCCGATCGGCCGATCCATGCGCATCAGCTGCCAGAAGTCCGGCGCGCGGCGGTACGCGACGGGGAAGTGCTGTTGCAACGAGCGTTGCACGGCAGCGATTGGGGAAGCGGAGAGGTCGGCCATCATCGGTTCCTGGGGCGGGGCTGCATTATATCCGCCTTCGCCACGGCTTCGGCGGACGAGTCCGGCCACGCCGAGTGCAATATCGGCAAATGTACTCACAATGCTGGCACGTCACCCACAAGATTGATCAAACCCCTCACCACTGTTTAAATCCGGGCATCCTTCCGCGCGAGATTCCCATGCGAAAACTCGAACTGCACTGGCAAATTCTCATCGCGATCGGCCTCGCGATCGCCGCGGGGCTCGCCACCGGCACGACAGGCGGCATCGGCGACTTCACGTTCGTGCAGGCCTACGACTTCGTCGGCACGCTGTTCCTCAATGGCCTGCTGATGGTCGTCGTGCCGCTCGTGTTCTCGTCGATCGTCGTCGGCATCGCCTCCGTCGGCGGCGGCAGCGATCTCGGCCGGCTCGGGCTCAAGACCATGGCCTGCTACGCGCTGTTCACGACCTCGGCAATTCTCGTTGGCCTGTTCTACGTCACCGTCATGAAGCCTGGCTATATAGATGGTGCACCGGCCGGCGCACAGCTGAACCTGCCGATCAGCGCCGCGCAGGAAGCCACTCTCGACAGCATCGGCGAGCGCAGCGGTGCCGACATATTCGGCATCTTCATCCGCATGATCCCGACGAACGTCGTCGACGCCGCGTCGACGAACGACGTGATGCCGCTGATCTTCTTCGGCATCCTGTTCGGCTTCTTCATGATGCGCCTGCCGGAGCCGCAGGCCACGACGATGCTGACCTTCTGGAAAGGCGTCAACGACACGATGATGCTGATCACGATGTGGGTCATGAAGTGGGCGCCGATCGGCGTGTTCGGCCTGATTGCGGAGACGATGGCGATCACGGGCTTCGAGGCGCTGCAGTCGATGCTGATGTTCTTCCTGACCGTGGCCTTCGCGCTGCTGACGCACATCTTCATCGTGCTGTCGGTCTACCTGCGCGTGCTCGGCAAGGCGAGCCCGCTGAAGCACCTGAAGGCAATGTCGCCGGCCTTGCTGATGGCCTTTTCGTCTGCGTCGTCGAATGCGTCGTTGCCACTGAACATGGAATGCCTGCACAAGCGTGCGGGGGTGTCGGAACGCGTGACGAACTTCGTGCTGCCACTCGGCGCGACGCTGAACATGGATGGCACCGCGCTGTACGAATGCGTCGCCGCGATGTTCCTCGCGCAGGCTTACGGGCTCGAACTCACGTTCGCGACGCAGTTCACCGTCGTACTGCTCGCGTTGCTGACCTCCGTCGGCATGGCTGGCATACCGGCGGCCAGCATGGTCGCGATCACGGTGATCCTCGGCGCGATCGGGCTGCCGATCGAGGCGCTGGGCCTGCTGTTCGTCACCGACCGCATCCTCGACATGCTGCGGACCTCGGTGAACGTCTACTCCGATTCCTGCGGCGCGGTGATCATCGCGCGCACCGAAGGCGAGAAAGGCCTGCTGGTCTAGCGCGGCTCGAAGGCCGGCAGCTCACGCATGATCTTCTCCCAGCCGTCGAGCGCGCCAGGGCCGGCCTTGTCGAAGGCGTGCGACAGATGGGACATCTGCGTCTGAGTCAGCCGCGCCTCGAGCTTCGCGCCGGCCTTGCTCAATTGCAGTTCCTTCACGCGGCGGTCGTGCGCGCCGGTGCGTACGTCGATGAGGCCGAGGCCGATCAACTTGCGCAGTGGTGCGTTCAGCGCCTGCTTGCTGACGTCGAGGATCGACAGCAGCTCATTGATGTTCAGGCCCGGATTGCGGCCGACGAAATAGAGGATGCGGTGGTGGACGCGACCGAGACCCTTGTCCTGCAGGATGCGGTCCGGACCGGCGGTGAAGGCGCGGTAGCCGAAATACAGCAGCTCCATGGCCTGGAGCAGGCGCTTGTCGCCGGGTTGGTCCATCGAAGGGGAATCTCGTCGGATAAATGCGGCGCGATTCTAGCAGAGCCCTGCGGGAAATTGGGCTCGGCAGCTGCTTCAACCCAGCAGCAAGTGCACGCCCAACCACACCAGCAACAGCACGAGGATCCCCGTCACGACCCAGCCGATCTGCTCGATGTATTTGGCCAGCATGCGCTCGGCGCGCTCGCCGCCGAGCCGGATCGCGGCGGCAAGCAGGTACACGCGTTTGCCACGGCCGATGAACATGCTGGCGAGGAAGGGCAGGAACGGCACGCCGACGATGCCGGCCGCCCACGTGAAGATCTTCAGCGGTATCGGCGTGAACCCGGCCAGCACGAGCAGCCAGAAGGCCTGCCACGGCGATTGCGCGACGACGTCGCGCAACTGCGTAACCTGCGCGTCGATGCGTTCCAGCCAGCCGAGCGATTCGAACACCGGCACGAGCAGTTCATAGGCGTAGTAGCCGGCCAGGTAGCCGATTACGGCGCCCACCATCGAGCCTGCGAGGCTCAGGCTCGCGAAGCGGAAACCGCGCCGCGGCTGCGCGAGGCACATCGGCGCCAGCATCATCTCCGGCGGCACCGGAAAGAAGACGGCTTCGGCAGCGCTGAACAGGGTCAGCAATGTGGGCGCGTGGCGGTGCCGGGCCCAGACCATGATGCGGTGGTAAAGCGGTTCGAACAGCGTCATCGGCAAGTCTGTAAAACAGGGATGCGCCAGTGTACGCGCCGCCGCCAAAGGCAGCCACCTGCCCCGATCGCAGCAAAACACGCAAAGACTGCGCGGGAAATGTGAACAAAGGGACCAATTTTCCGCGATCGATTTGCCGGCGATCGGCCTCACGCTGTATATGGCGCACTCGAACCGCCTGACACCTTTCTTCCCCGGGGATACTTTCGATGTTCGCCTGCCATGCGTGCGGTGCCGCGTTGCGCCGCCTGTGGTTTCTGTTCGTCCTGCTTTTTTTCGTGCCCGGCGCCCAGGCCGCGGTTACCGATGGTTCACTGCCCTCCTACACCGCTCCGGACCTGCACATCCCGCGCATCGACGTCGAGACCCATGGCGCGCTCGACGTGACGCTGACGCTGCTCGATGCCGACGCGATGATCTTCGGCCTTGCCGCCACCGCGCCGGCCAGTCCCGCCGCGACGCCGGGCGCGACCTACGATATCGGCACCGGCCTCGTCGACATCCCGCTACTGCGCATCGGCACGGTGAGCTACGCCGCGAAGCTGAAGGCGATCCCGGGCGGCCGCTTCCAGATCGTCGCATTGCAGGCGGTGAACCTGCCCGGGCAGGCGCGCTACCAAACGATGTGCGGTGCCTGTCACGGAGCCGATGGCCGCGGCGGCCCCATCGGCGTGACGCTGCAGGACTGTAAATGGTGCAGCAGCATCGACACGCTGGCCGGCTACATCGACACGAGCATGCCGCTCGGCAATGCCGCCGCGTGCGATGCGGCCTGCGCACGGGAACTCGCGGGCTACCTGCTCACCGTCTTCAATACGCCCGACCTGGGCGACACCGCGCGCACGCTCGATGCACTCAGCCTTGCGCCGGACTCGGCCACGCTGCGCAAGGCTGCGCTGCACCTCGTCAGCCGCCTGCCGACTGACGCCGAACAGTCGCTCGTGCGCACACAGGGCGAAGCCGGCCTGCGCAGCGCGATCGACGGCATGATGACGGAGCCCGCGTTCTACGCGCGCCTTTCCGAAATCTTCAACGACTGGCTGCACACGAACCGCTACCTGTCGCCGAACGGCGGCGAGCTGGCCGTCGGCCTGCTGAGCGGTTTTCCGAACGCGCGCTGGTTCGATCCCGGGGAGAACCTGCGCGATGCGACATACCAGCTCGTCAGGCTGCGCACGAATGACGGCATCGCCACGGAGCCGCTCGAACTGATCAACCATGTCGCGCGCAACGACCTGCCGGCTACCGAGATACTCACCGCGGACTACATGATGGTGAATGGCTACTCGGCGAAGAGTTACGGCATCACGGATGTCACGTTCACCAACGAATGGGATCCCAGCGAATTCCGCCCCGCGCGCCTGCCCGACGTGCCACACGCCGGCATCCTGACCTCGCGCATGTTCCTGAACCGCTACCCGACGACGGCGACGAATCGCAATCGCGCGCGCGCACGCGTCGTGTACGACCTGTTCCTCGACGTCGACATCCTCGGCCTCGATGGCGTGCGTCCGAACGGCGCGGCCGTCGACATCACGCGTAGCGCACCGACGATGGACAATCCCGACTGCGTGAAATGCCACGGCCTGCTCGATCCCGTGGCGAGTGCCTTCCAGAACTGGAGTTCCGGCGGCAAGTACAGCGTGCCGCGCAACTGGTACCGCGACATGTTCGCCGCGGGCTTCGCCGGGCTCGCGCTCCCCGACGGCGAGAAAGCCGACCAAACCGGCTGGCTCGCGGCGCAGATCGCCCACGATCCGCGTTTCGACACGGCGATGGTGCGGCTGCTGTACCGCGGCCTGACCGGCGCGGAGCCATTGCGTGCGCCGGGCGCGGACGCAACGACGGCGGATATTGAAGCGTATGCCGCCGAGGCTGAAGTACTCGCCGGTATCAAGGCCGCGTACGTCGCCGACGGCCGCAAGATCAAAACGCTCGTGCGCGAAATCGTGCTGAGCCCCTACTGGCGCGCGGATGGACTCGACAATGCAGGCTTCGCGCTCGTTCACGCCCGCAGCGGCTCGGCGCGCCTGATGACGCCAGAGCTGCTGCATCGCAAGATCGCTGCGCTGTTCGGCTTCGAATGGCGCGGGCCGCTCGACTCGTACAGCACGAGCATCAAGACGGCCTCCAGTTCGCGCCTCACGGCGCGCCAGTACTACCAACAACTGTATGGCGGCATCGATTCGAATTCGGTCACGCAGCGTCTCACGGATCCGAACGGCCTGATGGCGAAAGTGCAGGAGCGCATGGCGAACGAACTGGCGTGCTACGCGGTGCCGCAGGACTTCCTCTCCGCGCAGCACGGCCGCCGCCTGTTCCAGCACGTGGAGGCGTCCACGCTGCCGGGGAGCGGAGACGCGCAAATCGTCGCGAACCTGCAGCACCTGCACCGTTATTTGCTGGGTGAGGAGCTCGCGTCCGACGCCGCCGAACTGCAGCACAGCTACGCGCTGTTCAGCAGCGTGCAGCAGCAGGGCCGCGCAGCCGTCGTCGCGAAAAGCGAAAGCACGCGACTCCCTGTGCGCTGCCGCCGCACGAAGGACCTGGATACGGGCTATGCGCTGGACGGCGGCGGTCTCGTCGACGACCCGAACTACACGCTGCGCGCGTGGATTGCCGTCGTCGCGTACCTGCTGTCCGACTACCGCTTCCTGTACGAATGAAACCGGGCGCCCGAAACGCAACACCAGGACATCACGCAAAGGTTCGAACCAGATGAAACGCCGCTCCTTCCTCAGAAGCATCACGCTGCTCGGCTTCGGTCATGCATTGCCGATGACGCTGGCGCCTGTCGCGCTCGGCGCCACGCCGCAACGCTTCCTCGTGTGCGTGAATGCCGACGGCGGCTGGGATCCGACCGAGCTCGTCGATCCGAAGGGCAACGCGCCGCGCAGCGATGGCCGCGGTCCGGTCAACCATTACGCGGCAAGCGCCATCCGCAGCGCGGGCAACCTGCGCTACGCCGCCTATCCCGCCGGCATCACGCCGCCCGATCCCGCGAACCCCGGGCATCTCGAAACCTTTTTCGCGAAGCACCACCAGCGCCTGCTCGTCATCAACGGCATCGACACCCAGACGAACGGCCACGACAGCGGTCGCCGCTTCGTATGGAGCGGGCGGCTCGAAGAAGGTTTCCCGAGCATCGGAGCATTGGCGGCGGCGCCGTATGCCGAACAGCCGATGGCCTACATTTCGAACGGCGGTTATGACTTCACGGCCTCGCTCGTCGCGAGCGTGCGTACGGCCGGTTCCGCCACGTTCACGGCGCTCGCATATCCAAACAGCCAGTACGCCGACAATGCCGCGCGCCGCCAGGAAGGTTATATGAGCGACGGGGCCTACAGCAGCGTGCAGGCCGCGCGTGCGGCACGGCTCGTGCGTTTGCAGCAGGGCGAAACGCTGCCGATGCGCATCGCACAGATGCAGACGCTCGAAGCAGCGCGCAGCGGTGAGATCGCGCTCGGCGGCGTGCTCGACAAGCTGCCAGTCACGCTGTCGAGCGGATTGAAAGGCCAGGCCGAAGTAGCCACCGCCGCCTTCGCGAGCGGGCTCGCCGCCAGCGCGAACCTGAACCTCGGCGGTTTCGACACGCATGGCAACCACGACGCCAGCCAGACGGCCGCGCTGACGCGCCTGCTCGAAGGCGTGGATCACCTGTGGAATGAAATCGAGCGGCACGGCCTGCAGGACAGGGTCACCGTCGTCATCGGTTCAGACTTCGGCCGCACGCCGTTCTACAACAGCGGCAACGGCAAGGATCACTGGAACGTGACGAGCGTGCTTGCGATGGGGGCCGGTATCACCGGTAACCGCACGATTGGTGAAACCAGCCCCGAGGTCCAGGCGCTGAAGCTGAACCCCGGCACGCTGCAGCCCCACTCCGCCGGCATCACCGTGACGCCGAAGCACGTGCATCGCGCGCTGCGTGACTTTCTGGGCATCCCGTCCGCAATGGATCAGTTGTTTCCCCTAACGGTCGAGCGGATGCCCCTCTTTAGCTGAACATTTCTGCTCATCAATACCGAGTATCGCCCGATACTGTCGCGTCCGCCGCCCGTGCACATTGCCGAAAACCGTCGATTTTTCATTCGACTGTAGACACCCCGGAGGTGAGGATGGCGATCATTGGCGGCGATCTCGGCGTCTGGCTGCTGAAGAGTTTCGGCGGGCAGGGCGAGCGCGACATGTTGAACGGCGCGTCGTACGACGGCACCAGCAAGATCGAAACACTGCTCGGCAGGAGTTTCTGGCAGGACATCCGCGACAAGGTCGTCATCGACTTCGGATGCGGACCGGGCAAGGACTCGATCGAAATGGCACGCCACGGCGCGCGCAAGGTCATCGGTGTCGACATCCAGGAGCGCTTCCTCGATGCCGCCAGGATCAGCGCATTCGAAGCCGGCGTGGCCGAGCGTTGTGAATTCGTCACGTCGCCGAGCGAGCGCGCCGACGTCATTGTCGCGCTCGACTCGTTCGAGCACTTCGAAAACCCGGCCGAAATCCTGCAGATCATGAGCAGCATGCTCAAGCCCGATGGCAAGATCATCGCGGCCTTCGGTCCCACGTGGTACCACCCGTACGGCGGCCACCTGTTCTCGATTTTCCCGTGGTCGCACCTCGTGTTCACCGAAGCGGCACAGTGCCGCTGGCGCTCCACGTTCAAGAAGGATGGCGCCAGGCGCTTCTGCGAAGTGGCCGGCGGCCTGAACCAGATGACGATCGCCCGGTTCAGGGAGCTCGTCGAGGCGAGCTCGCTCGAATTCGACGTGTTCGAACCGGTGCCGATCCGCAGGCTGAAATGGCTCGCGAATCCGCTAACGCGCGAATTCACGACAGCGATCGTGCGTTGCAAGCTGCGCCCACGGCGCGCCGAAGCACCGGCACTCGTACCGGGCCTGGCGGATGTCGAGGCCGGCACGCTGCAGGTGGGCACGACAGAGGGCGCCGTTGTTCGGGTAGGTCTTGCGGAGTAGCATCCTGCCCGACACGTAACGGAGTCGGGACATGTGCACGAGCCAGGCAACCCTGCGCTGCATGACGAGCGGCCTAGCGATGCTGCTCGTCCTGTTGTGCACGCTCGCGGCACCGGCGCGAGCCGCCGACGATACACGGCCCGTCATACTCGCGATCGGCGAAAGCACGACTGCCGGCTTTGGCGTGCCGGCCGGGAGGTCGTACCCCGCGCAGCTGCAGGCCCTGCTCGATGCGAATGGCTACGACTACCGCGTCGTGAACCATGGCCGCAGCGGCAGCACCACTGCAATGGCACTCGCCAACCTCGATCGCGGCGTGGCCCTGCTGCCGCGCATCGTGCTGATTGCCCTCGGCGGCAACGATCGCGGCAATCCCGCGATGGCCGCACGCACCGACGAAAACTTGCGGAAGATCATCTCGATGTTCGTCGGCATCGGTGCGCAGGTGTATCTCGCCGATCGCAGCACGGCAAACGACGGTGGCGAGACGGAGCACAACGCACTTTATGCGCGTCTCGCGCGCGAAGAAGGCGCCACGTTGATGCCGTCGCTGCGCGAAGGACTCGCCGGGCGCGCGAACCTGCTGCTCGCCGACATGTCGCATCCAAATGCAGACGGTTACGCGATCGTCGCGCAACGCATCTTCACACTGTTGCAGCCCGTGCTGGACGTACACGCGCCGCATGAGTGACGGCGCGCAGTACTTCACCGCGGCCGAAGTGCGCGCGATGGACCGCCACGCGATCGAACAGCTCGGCATTCCCGCCTTCGAACTGATGCAACGCGCCGGCGCCGCGGCATTCCGGGCACTGCTGGACCGCTGGCCCGCTACGCGCAACCTTATCGTGTTCTGTGGCACAGGCAACAATGGCGGCGACGGCTTCGTCATTGCCGCGCTCGCGCATGACGCGGGGCTCGACGTGCAGCTGTATCTCGTCGGCCAGCCTGCCGACATCAGGGGGACGGCTCGCGACGCGCTGCGTCTCGTCGAGGCACGCCAGCTCACGCTGCACGATGCGCAAACACTGCCGGACTTTTCCTCCGCACCTGCGGGGTCGGTCATCGTCGATGCGCTGCTCGGTACCGGGATCAAGGGGGAATTGCGGCCGGAGTTCAGGCGCGCGATCGCGGCGATCAATGGCAGCGGTCTTCCGGTGCTCGCAGTGGACATTCCGTCGGGCCTCAGCAGCGATAACGGCGCCGTGCTCGGCGCCTGCGTGAATGCCGCGCTGACGGTCACGTTCATCGGACGCAAACGCGGACTCATATCCGGCGCCGGGCCTGCCCACTGCGGTACGGTCGTGTTCGATAGTCTCGGCGTGGAGACTGAACAGTAAGAAAATTAACGCGTTGCGGACTACCCCCGCGTGTTTTCAGGTCAGCACCCGATACAGCAAGCTGCGATGCCGTGTCCCAATCACAGTGAAATCACTTTCGCTAACTGGAGGCACCCATGGCACGTTCGCACAGGCTCACCCCGTTCAGCTCCGCGCTCCGTCTTGCACTAGCTCCCGCTCTCACCCTTGCGCTTGCCACCGGTGCAGGCTCCCTCAGTGCACAGGATTACGGCGCTACGCCGATAGTCTGGGTCAACGGTACGAACGTGACGATCACGGGCAACACCGTCGACGAAGCGTGCAACGGCTGCAGCAATGCCGCAGCCGAATCACAGCAGACGCTCGCGTCGGGCGACGGGTATGTCGAATTCATTGCAGGACAGGGCGTGTTCGCGGTCGGCATCGGCAGCGGTCCGCTGAGCACGAGCCTCGACGGCATCGAGTACGGCCTGTATTTCAATGGCGCGGGCTCCGTGGAAGTGCGCGAGAACGGCGGCGTGTACGTCATCGACGCGGGCTACCAGCCGGGCGACCGTTTCCGCATCGCATTGCAGGGCGGCGTGATCACGTATCACAAGTACGAGGGCTCGAACCTCGCCGTGAACTACAGCAGCCGCAGTCCTGCGGCCGTGCAGTATCCGGCGAAGGTCGAGGCCGTGCTGCTCGGCGCAGGCTCGTCGGTACGTGATGCTGTCGTGCGTGCCGGCGCCAACGCGTTGACGTCCACGCCGGCTCCGCAACAACCGGGCGCTGCGCCGGTGCTGGGGAACCCGGTGAACCTCACGTGGACGAACGTCAGCAATATCACTGTCAACGGCAACACGCTGACGGCGACGACCAGCGGTCAGAATGCGGGCGCGCAATCGAACGAAACCCTGTCGGGCGACGGCTTCATCGAATTTACCGCGGTCGAAACCGACAAGATGCGCGCGATCGGGCTCGACAGCCAGAACGACTCCGACAACACCTTCCAGGACATCGATTTCGCCATCGTGCTGCGCCAGGCTGCGTCTCCAGGCGCGGCCGCCATCGCTGAAGTCCGCGAGAACGGTGAATACATCAGCGACGTCCCGTACAACGCCGGTGACCGCTTCCGCATTGCCGTAGAGGGTGGCGTCGTGAGGTATTACCACACGACGAACGGCGTGGAGTCCCCGATACAGGGACGCGACACGGCCGTGGCCACGTATCCGCTGCATGTCGATGCAGCGCTGTACGATGAAAACTCGACGCTGGCTGAAGTTACGGGCAGGCGCTGGAACTGACACAAGCTCTCAGGGCAGAGATTGGCCCGAGGCCGATAGTGCTTTGCCGGGAGATCGCGCACGTCGCTGTGCTGTCGCCCGGGCCATCCATGGCCCTCAACGTCCCGGCAAGGCACGACCCGCCCCGGTCCTGCTGGCTACGAGGACGCGTCCTTGGATCTCTGCTCCAGGCGCAACATCGGGCCTTGGCCCGGGCGGACGTATAGAGCACGAGCGGACTCAAACATTCCCATACTGGTCCGCATTCGCAAGCCATCGCCGTATCAGCGGTTCGACGATGTCGCGATGCTGCGCGCGAATTTTCTCGGCCCACGCCTTCACCTGCGGTTGCAGGTGCGCATCGCGCGTGAGGTCGGCGATGCGAAAGGCCATTAGGCCCGTCTGCCGCGTGCCCAGGATTTCACCGGGCCCGCGTATTTCGAGATCCTTCTCCGCGATGTAGAAGCCGTCGTTGCTCTCGCGCATGATGCCGAGTCGCAGCTTGCCGGTTTCCGACAGCGGATTGTGGTAAAGCAGCAGGCAGTGGCTTTCCTGCGAACCGCGGCCGACGCGCCCGCGCAACTGGTGCAACTGCGCGAGGCCGAGCCGCTCGGGATTCTCGATGACCATCAGGCTCGCGTTCGGCACGTCGACGCCGACTTCGATGACGGTCGTTGCAACGAGCAGGTGCAGCGCGCCTGACTTGAATGCGCTCATCACGGCCGCTTTCTCCTTCGGCTTCATGCGGCCGTGAATCAAACCCACGTGCAGATCCGGCAGCGCGCCGCGCAGGTCTTCGTACGTGACTTCCGCCGCCTGGCACTGCAACTCCTCGGACTCTTCGATCAGCGTGCAAACCCAGTACGCCTGCCGACCGTCCGCACACGCGGCCTTGATGCGCGCAACGACGTCAGGCCGGCGCTGGTCGGGCAACAACACCGTGTTGACCGGCGTGCGCCCCGGCGGCAATTCGTCGATGATCGAGCAGTCGAGGTCGGCGTACGCACTCATCGTCAGCGTGCGCGGAATCGGCGTCGCCGTCATGATCAGCTGGTGCGGCCATGTGCCGTTGCTGAAGCCCTTCTCACGCAGGCTCAAACGCTGGTGCACGCCGAAGCGATGCTGCTCGTCGACGACAACCAGGCCGAGCTTGTGAAACATCACGCCATCCTGGAACAGCGCATGCGTGCCGACGATCACCTGCGCCTCGCCGCTTGCAAGCGCGTGCAGTGCTTCGTCGCGTTTCCTGCCCTTGATCTTGCCGCTGAGGAAGGCCATGCCGATGTGTAGCGGCGTGAGCCACTGGTCGAGATTCAGGAAGTGTTGCTCGGCAAGGATTTCCGTCGGCGCCATGATGACGGCCTGGTAGCCGTTCTCGACGGCCTGCAGCGCGGCGATCACGGCGACAAGCGTCTTGCCCGAGCCTACATCGCCCTGCACGAGGCGCAGCATCGGCTGAGCCCGGCCGAGATCGCGCGCGATCTCGCGGCCGACACGTTGCTGCGCGTTCGTCAGACCGAACGGCAACGAGGCCAGCAGGCGCGGACGCAGGTTGCCCTTCGCCGTGAATGCTGGCGCGGCGTGCGCCTGTGCCTGGTCGCGCAATCGCCGCAGGCTCAGGTAGTTCGCCAGCAACTCCTCGAACGCGAGCCGCAGCTGCGCCGGATGCGCGCCGCGTTCGAGGTCGGCGAGCGACACGTTCGCCGGCGGCTGGTGAATGAAGCGCAGCGCATCGAGCAGCGGCAGGAAGTCGAGTTGCGTACTCAGCGTGGCGGGCAGCAGGTCCGGCAGGGCCTGGGTTTTTTCGAGCAGCGTGAACACCTGCGTGATCAGGTTGCGCAAACGATTCTGCTGCAGGCCTTCAGTGGCTGGATATACGGGGGTCAGCCGGTCCTGCAGCGGCAGCGGCGCGCTTTGTTGCAGCAACTGGTATTCGGGGTGATACATCTCGATGCCGCTGCGTCCGAGGCGTACTTCGCCGTAACAGCGAATGCGCGCGCCGGTCTGCAGTGCGTCTTTCTGCGCGGCGCTGAAATGGTAGAAGCGCAGCGTCGTCACGCCGGTGCCATCCTGCACCTTCACCATCAGGCTGCGCCGTTTGCCGAACATCACCGCACTGCCGGCGATCGTGCCTTCGATGACGCAGTCCGCGCCCTGGCGCAAGCCGCCGATCGGCGTCAGCTTCGTGCGATCCTGGTAACGCAGCGGCAGGTGGAACAGCAGATCGAGGACCGTGTACACGCCGAGCGCGTGCAACTTCTCCGCGAGAGCCGGCCCCACGCCTTTCAATTGCGTGACGGGAAGCAGTTCGACGGGGGTGGCCGGCATGGCGGCATTGTAGGAGCAATCACCGAGGGTCGCCAAAATTTCACGGCGCCGTATCAATAAGGTCAGAGTCCAGCGCGGCGCAGTGCCATGTCCGCCCAGGCGCTGTCCTGCGCCAGCGTGCGTCCGCACCACGCTTCGTTTGCGTCACGGCCCACGCGGCCCGCGAGATGGCTGCACGCGCTCAGTGCGTTGTGCAGGTGGACTTTCTTCGGTTCGAGCGTACGGCCTGTGGCATCGAAATAGCTTTTCAGTGCGCGGTCGAGCAGCGCGGTGTCGGGCATATCGAGCACGCAGTAACGGAAGTCGAGATGGCGGTCGACGTACGCGGCCGAATCGAAGTCGATGACACCGCGCGGTAGCCCGGACTCCGGGTCGACGACGAGGTTGTGGAAGCCGAGGTCGGTATGCGCCGGCACAGGGTCGTGCTGCCGGTCGATCAGCGCTTCGTAATGCCGCAGCAGCGCATTGAGCCGTGGCAACAGCGGGCTGCGGGCGTCGAGTACCTGCGGCAGGTTTTCGCGCATCAGCGCGAGCGGTTCGGGCCAGTTCGGACGTGCCGGCAACCAGCCGCTCACGCTCCGCGTGGGGATCGCATGCAGTTCCGCGAGCGCGCGGCCGAGCCAC
>DASWWP010000118.1:0-26481 GCA_036405915.1 Pseudomonadales bacterium | reverse complement strand
CTCACCGCATTCGGCTGCGAGTGCCTGCAGGTCGGCACGATTGCGCGCAGTCGCATACACCGTATGGCCGGCGGCAACGAGGCGCACGGCGAGCGCGCGCCCGATGCCGGCACTGGCGCCGGTTATCCACCAGCATTCGGGAATCTGCTGCATCGCCCCGCCCTCAGCCGCCGATCCGCTGCTTGATCTTGCGCACTGGCATGCCAAGCAACGGTATGTGTTCGTACAGCATTGCACCGAGGTCGTAGCTGTCTTCGTGGTAGAAGACCTTGTCGGTGAACTTCAGGTGGGACATGCCGCGTACGGTGATCGTGTTGCCGCCAGCGAGGCGCGGGTGCGCGTAATCCATTTCCCACGTGAGATAGGCCGCGTTGTAGCCGATGACTTCGTCGATGTAGCGCATGCGATACAGCGTGACGTTGCCGACAAGCTTGCGCAGGTAGCGGCGCAGCGCGAGGCAGCCGTGCAGCGTGTGCGCCGGATCACGAAACTCCACGTCCGCGGTGTAGACCTGCTCGAGCTGCGCCAGGTCCTGCGCCTCGAGCGACTGGTACAGGCCTTTCAGCTGGTGAAGCAGCAGGCTGCCGGCGATGTGGCCGGCAAGCACGGACTGCGGTTCGCCTGGTTTGTTCACGGGACTTCCTCGCCGGCAGCTTGCAATGGTTACGACGGCTGGTACGCGGCGCAGGTCGAATCGGATCAGTCGCGCTGCACACGCTATACTCGTTGCCGGTGATCCGATCCATCATGGCCTGCGTACAAGCTCGCGATGGCTACGGAACCTTTCATGTCATGCAGATGAGCATTCCACCCGCCGTGGGAATCGACGACGACGATCAGGCCCAGTCCGCCGCTCCCGACGAGCGCGCGCAGTACTGGGTCGACTGCCTGCGCCGCGTCGGTATAGAGCGCGACACGGAAGCCTTCCGCGAACTGTTCGCTCATTTCGCGCCGCTCGTGAAGTCCTTCGCGTACAAGGTGCCGTCGCTCGAACAACCCGACGTATTCGCCGAGGACCTGCTGCAGGAAACGATGCTGAAGGTGTGGACGCGCGCGGCCAGCTTCGACCCGATGCTCGCCTGTCCGAGCACCTGGGTGTTCGCGATAGCGCGCAACATGCGCATCGACCTGTTGCGCCGGCAGTCCCGGCATGTGGTCAACGCCGTGCCGCTGTACCACGACGAGGAAGACGGCGGCATCAACATGGAAGACATCTGGTTCGAAGACGAGCATGGCGACGTGTTCAACCAGCTTGTCCTGCAGCGCAGCCGCAAGCAGATACACGAATCGCTGAAGACGCTCTCGCCGGAACAGACGGCGGTGCTGGCCAAGGTCTATCTCGAAGACAAGTCGCATTCAGAAGTGGCGCAGGAACTGCAGCTGCCGCTCGGCACGGTCAAGTCGCGCGTGCGGCTTGCACTGAACAAACTGAAACTGCTGGTCGATCGCTGACGGCAGAGGAGGACATGCTTCGATGATCAATTACCACCCTGACGCCCGCTTCCTGACCGACTATGCCGCAGGCAGCCTGCCGCGTTCGCAGGCGCTGTGCGTCGCGGCGCACCTGCACTACTGCGCCGCCTGCCGCGCGAAGAATCGCGAGCTGACCGAACTCGGCGCCGAGCTGTTCATGCAGCAGCAGCGCGTGAGGCCGCGCGCCGGTGAATATGAACGGCTGCTCGCGCGCCTTGGCAGTGATGCGCCGGCGGCGCGTGGCGACGTGGCTTCGGAGGGGAGTGAAGCGTCGACTAACGGTGAAGCCTCGTTAACTCCAGGAGAGAAATCGGAAGCGCATGCGGTATCGATCCTGCCGCGCGCGGTGCACCGGCTTGCGAACGGCAATCTCGAGCAGCTGCGCTGGCGCAAGGTGGGTCGCAATTTCCGCTACTCGCCGCTGAATGTCGGCGACGCCTCGCGCGAAACCTCGCTGCTGTACATCAAGGCCGGCGGCAGCGTGCCGCGCCATCGCCATGACGGGGACGAAATCACGGTCATCCTGAAAGGCAGTTTCTCGGATCTCGAGGGCAAGTATGGCGTGGGCGACTTCGTCGTGCGCACCCGCGGCGAAATGCACCAACCCGTGGCCTCGCAGGACCAGGACTGCCTGTGCCTTGCAACGCTCGATGCGCCGATCGTCATGACGAACTGGTTGATGCGCGTCGCCCAGCGCCTGTTCGACCGGCGCCCTGCCGTCTCATAGCCACCTCTAAACGGGATCCGAGCCCTTCAAGCGGTTCCTTTTTGTTTCCTCTTTTGTCCCCTTCGCGGGCGCACTGTTACAGCCAAACCGAGTGGTACTCCCGGCGCCTGTGCAGTTATAATCGCGCCCCGCATTTCGGCCGCCAGAGCGTTTCTGCTCGTGGCTCGGGCCCGCCGCCAGAACGCGAAAACGCAGCGGCAACCAAACCTTGATCGAATATAAGATGCGGAATTACCTCCAGTTTTACATTGATGGCGCGTGGGTGGACCCGGTCAGCCCGGCGCGCCTCGACGTCATCGATCCGGCCACCGCGCAGGTCTGCGGCCACATCAGCGTCGGCAGCGCCGCCGACGTCGACAAGGCTGTCAAAGCCGCCGCGAAAGCCTTCCGCACATATTCCCGCACGAGCCGCGAACAGCGCCTCGCACTGCTCGACCGCATCATCGACGAATTCGCGAAACGCGTGCCGGAACTCGGCGACGCAATCACCGAGGAAATGGGCGCGCCGAAATGGCTAGCCCATGGCACGCAGGCCGCGATCGGCGTGAACCACTTCAAGACTGCGCGCAAGATTCTTGAAACGTATGAATTCGAAGAAGACCGCGGCACGAGCCGCGTGATCCAGGAACCGATCGGCGTGTGCGGCTTCATCACGCCATGGAACTGGCCGATCCACCAGATCTGCGCGAAAGTTGCGCCGGCGCTCGCGACCGGCTGCACGGTTGTGTTGAAGCCATCCGAGATCGCACCGTTTTCCGCGCAGATCTTCGCTGAAATCCTCCATGCCGCCGGCGTGCCGGCAGGCGTATTCAACCTCGTGCATGGTGAAGGCCCCGTAGTCGGCCAGGCAATCGCCGCCCATCCACAGGTGGATATGGTTTCAATTACGGGATCGACACGCGCGGGCATCCAGGTGGCGCAAGCTGCAGCGCTTACCGTCAAGCGCGTGCACCAGGAACTCGGCGGCAAGTCGCCGAACATCATCCTCGAAGACGCCGACTTGAAGGCAGCCGTCACCGGCGGCATCAACGGCATCATGATGAACAGTGGCCAGTCATGCCGCGCACCGACGCGCATGATCGTGCCGAACAAATTGATGGACGAAGTCTGCAAGCTCGCGAAGGAAGCCGTCGACTCGAATTGGAAGCCGGGAGATCCAAAGGCGGACAGCCGCATGGGTCCCGTCATTTCCGAAGCGCAGTGGAACAAGATCCAGAAGCTGATCGACAGCGGCCTGAAAGAAGGCGCGAAGCTCGTGACAGGCGGCCCAGGCAAGCCCGACGGGCTCGAGCAGGGCTACTACGTCAAACCCACGGTTTTCCGGGATGTCAAAAACAACATGGAGATCGCGCGCGAGGAAATCTTCGGTCCCGTGCTCAGTATCATTGGCTACGATACTGAAGAGGAAGCGGTAGCAATAGCCAACGACACTGAATATGGTCTCGGCGGATATGTCCACAGCAAGGACATCAACCACGCCAGGGACATAGCCGCGCAGATCCGCGCCGGTTACATCAGTTTGAACAATGCAGGGCTCGATCTGAACGTGCCGTTCGGAGGCTACAAGCACTCCGGCAATGGCCGTGAATTCGGCGATCAGGCCTTCGGTGAGTTTCTGGAGTACAAATCCCTGCTCGGCTATACGCCGGCAGCGTGAAACTTCGGCGGTAAATTCGTTTCAGGGGTGAATCGTGCAGTGCTGCTCGCTACAGCGTGAGCAGTCACTACTAAACATCAACTTGATTGCGGGATAAGTCGGGGCCGTGTAGAGTGCGCCCTTCATTTTTCCCCGCCAATTTTTTTATCAAGACCTTTAATAGAGGAAGTAGAAGACAATGAGCAAAAGCCTACAAGACGTATTGAATGCAGCGGGCAACCCCGTTGACATGCTGCGCAACTCGAAAATCGGCGCTTACGTATATCCCGTCGTAGCTCCGGAATTCCACAACTGGCGCAGCGAGCAGTACGCATGGCGCAACAGCGCCGTACTGTTCGACCAGAGCCACCACATGGTGGACATCTACATCAAGGGCCCCGACGCGATCAAGCTCCTGTCCGATACGGCCATCAACAGCTTCGCCAACTTCCCCGTCAACCGCGCCAAGCAGTACGTTCCGGTCAGCTACAGCGGCCACGTAATCGGCGACGGCATTCTGTTCCATCTGGCCCAGAACGAACTCGTGTTCGTCGGCCGCGCTCCGTCCGCCAACTGGATTCGCTACCACGCTGAAACCGGCGGCTACAACGTCGAAATCATCCACGACGACCGCTCGCCGTCGCGTCCGGGTGGCAAGCCCGTCAAGCGCATCAGCTACCGCTACCAGATCCAGGGTCCAAACGCCTGGGCCGTCATCGAAAAACTGCACGGCGGCAAACTGGAACAGCTGAACTTCTTCCACATGGCCGACATGAACATCGCCGGCACGAAAGTTCGCACGCTGCGTCACGGCATGGCCGGCGCACCTGGCCTCGAAATCTGGGGCCCGTACGAAGACGGCGACCGCATCAAGGATGCAATCCTCGCTGCCGGCGCAGAATTCGGCATCGTACCGGTAGGCTCGCGCGCTTACGCAACGAACACGCTGGAATCCGGCTGGATTCCGTCGCCGCTGCCGGCCGTTTACACCGGCAAGGAAATGGAAGCCTATCGCAAGTGGCTGCCGGCTGCTTCGTACGAAGCAACGGGCGCAATCGGTGGTTCGTTCGTTTCGAACAACATCGAAGACTACTACGTAACGCCGTACGAAATCGGCTACGGTCCGTTCATCAAGTTCGACCATGACTTCATCGGCCGCTCGGCCCTCGAGAAGATGCAGAACGACAAGCATCGCCGCAAAGTCACGCTGGCATGGAACGGCGAAGACGTCGTTGCAGCCTTCGCAACGCTGTTCCAGAAAGGCGACCACGCCAAGTACATGGAACTGCCGCTGTCGAACTACGCAAACTCCAGCTTCGACGCCGTCATGGGTGGCAACAAGGTTGTGGGTCTGTCGATGTTCTCCGGCTACTCGTACAACGAACGTTCGATGCTGTCGCTCGCTACCGTCGATGCAGACATCGCAGTCGGCACCGAAGTGGAACTGCTGTGGGGCGAGAGCCCGCGCACTGGCAAAACCACCGTCGAGCCGGGCGCTTCGCAGACCAAGATCCGCGCTCGCGTTTCGCCGGTTCCGTACGCAGAAGTCGTGCGTTCGGCATACGTCGATGGTTCCTGGCGTTCGGGCAAGTAATTCGCGTTCGCGAACTGCTTGGCAGTACCCAGAAGAAGTACAAAAAAGCCCGGCAATTGCCGGGCTTTTTTATGAAGTGGCAATTTCCTCACTGGCGCATGCAGTGCGCACTTTGAGTAGCATTTGCTTCGAGCGCCGCAGGCGCCTCTTCATGAATGGGCAAGTTATTCCACTTGCCAGTACTGCGCGCACTTTGCGTATTATTTGCTTCGAGCGCCGCAGGCGCTTCTTCATGAACGAGCAATAATATCCCTTCCAGAAATTTTGGCGCTGATCCGGTTTCGGGCTCCGAACGCCGCAGGCGCTTTGTCATTTGTAGTGGACGACACGCATGAACATCTCCGCAAAAATCGCCCAAGAACTCTCCGTCAAAGTCTCCCAGGTAGAAGCTGCTGTCGCCTTGCTGGACGAAGGCAGCACGGTCCCCTTCATCGCGCGTTACCGCAAGGAAGTCACCGGCGGACTCGACGACCTGCAACTGCGCGACCTCGAAGTTCGCCTGCGCTACCTGCGCGAACTCGAAGAGCGACGCGAGGCGATTCTTTCGAGCATTGCCGAACAGCAGAAGCTGACACCAGAACTCGAAGCGCAGATCCGCGCCGTCGACACTAAGACCGAGCTCGAGGATTTGTACCTGCCTTACAAGCCGAAGCGAAGAACGAAGGCCATGATCGCGATCGAAGCAGGCCTCGAGCCACTCGCCGACCAGTTGTATGCCGATCCGACTCTCGATCCGCCCACGCTTGCCGCCACTTTCGTCGATGCCGACAAGGGCGTGGCCGACATCAAGGCCGCGCTCGAAGGCGCGAAATACATCCTGATGGAAAAATTCAGCGAAGACGCCGCGCTCGCCGGCAAGCTGCGTACCTTCCTGTGGGAACAGGGCGAGTTGCGCAGCAAGGTGATCGAAGACAAGAAAACGGCGGACGCCGAAAAATTCCGCGATTACTTCGACTACGCCGAAGTATTGAACAAGGTGCCGTCGCATCGCGCGCTCGCGGTGTTCCGCGGCCGCAACGAAGGCTTCCTGATGGTGAACATCGTGCCAAAAGGTTTGCAGGAGGGTCAGCCCGATCCCTGCGAAGGCATGATTGCCGCACACGTCGAGATCGTCGACCGCAAGCGTCCGGCCGATGCCTGGCTGCAGGAAGTCGTGCGCTGGACATGGAAGGTGAAATTGCTGTCGCGCATGGAAACCGACCTGCTCGGCCAGCTGCGCGATCAAAGCGAGGAAGAAGCGATTCGCGTATTCGCGCAGAACATGAAGGCGATCCTGCTTGCAGCGCCCGCCGGCCCGAAGGCGATCCTCGGACTCGACCCCGGTTTACGCACCGGCGTGAAGGTCGCGATCGTCGATCGCACCGGCAAGTATCTCGAGAACACGACGATCTATCCGCACCAGCCGAAGAACGAATGGGACAAGTCGATCGCGATCCTCGCGCAGCTGTGCGCGAAGCATTCGGTCGAGCTCGTCAGCATCGGCAACGGCACTGCGTCGCGCGAAACCGACAAGCTCGCGGGCGAGTTGATGAAGAAGTATCCCGAATTACGATTGAAGAAGATGGTCGTCAACGAAGCCGGCGCGTCGGTGTATTCGGCGTCGGACATCGCGCGCGAGGAATTCCCCGAGCTCGACGTGTCGATCCGCGGTGCTATCTCGATCGCGCGCCGCCTGCAAGATCCGCTCGCCGAACTCGTCAAGATCGAACCGAAGGCGATCGGCGTGGGTCAGTACCAGCACGACGTGAGCCAGACGAAACTCGGGCAGACACTGGATGCCGTCGTCGAGGATTGCGTGAACGCGGTCGGCGTCGACGTCAACATGGCCTCCGCTGCACTGCTGCGCCGCGTGTCCGGCCTCACGCCGTCGATCGCGACGAACATCGTCGCGCACCGCAACCAGAACGGTGCCTTCAAGACGCGCAAGGACCTGCTGCAGGTGCCGCGCCTCGGTGAAAAATGTTTCGAGCAGGCCGCGGGCTTCCTGCGAATCATGCATGGAGACAATCCGCTCGATGCGTCGGCCGTGCATCCGGAGTCGTACGAAGTCGTCGAGAAGATCATCGAGAAGACGAACAGGAACGTGCGCGAGATCATCGGCGACAGCAGCTTCCTGCGCAGCCTCAAGCCCCAGGAATTCACGAACGAAAAATTCGGCGTGCCGACGGTGAAAGACATCCTCGCCGAACTCGAGAAGCCCGGCCGCGACCCGCGACCGGAATTCAAGTCGGCTGACTTCATGGAAGGCGTCGAGGAGATCAAGGACCTTAAGCCCGGCATGATCCTCGAGGGCAGCGTGACGAACGTGACGAACTTCGGTGCCTTCGTCGACATCGGCGTGCACCAGGACGGCCTCGTGCACATTTCGGCGCTGTCGCGCACGTTCGTCAAGGATCCGCACACGGTGGTAAAGACCGGCGACGTCGTGAAGGTGAAAGTGATGGAAGTCGACGTGGCGCGCAAGCGCATTGGCCTGACGATGCGGTTGGATGATCCGATGCCATCTGCCGACGGCAGCGCGCCGGCCCAACGCAACGACCGCAACCGTCCCGGCACGCCGGCGATGAAAGGCGGCAGCTTCAGCACGAAGCCAGCGCAGCCTGCCGCCGCGAAAACCGGCAGCTTCGGCAACCTGCTGCAGGATGCGTTGAAGAAGCGCTGACCGCAGCCGACCGTACCGGTTCTTCCACAATGCCGGTCCGCCGCGGTTGATCGGCCTCAGGCGCTCAGCTATCTTCAAACCGTGCACGGGCGTTGCCCGTGCGCGGGGAAAATAGCCAAGACAATCGACAAGCCAGCTCATGCGTATTCCGTTTCGTCCGAAAGGCCTCGTGCTCGTGCTGTCGTGCCTGCCGCTGTTCGCAGAGGCCCAGGCACCGGGTGCGCATGCCGACCTGATAGACAGGTATTGCACCGAATGCCACAACTCCGAAGACTGGAGCGGCAGCCTCGACCTCGAGTCCTATGACCTGGGCAACGCGGTTGCCGACGCCGAAGTCTGGGAGAAAGTGCTGCGCAAGTTCCGCGGCAACATGATGCCGCCACAGGGCAATCCCCGGCCTTCCGATGAAGAGTTCGCCGCGCTGTCACAGTGGCTCACGCAGACGATCGATTCTGCGACGCTCGCCGAGAACGATCCCGGCAAGAGCTCGCTGCACCGCCTGAACCGCACCGAGTACGGCAATGCCGTGCGCGACCTGCTCGCTCTCGACGTCGACGTGGCCGAATACCTGCCAGCCGACGACGAAGGGTACGGCTTCGACAACATCGCCGATGTCCTGCGCACCTCGCCGACCTTGCTCGAGCAATACCTCGGCGCGTCGCGCACCATAAGCGAACTCGCGCTCGGCGATCCGCGCATCGCGCCGATCAGCAAGGTGTACAAGGTGGCGCCCGACGCGCCGCAGGCGCAGCACATCCCCGGCCTGCCGCTCGGCACGCGCGGCGGGCTCGCGATCGAGCACAACTTTCCGCTCGATGCCGAATACGAATTCAGCAGTTTCCTCACGCGCAACATCGTCGGCTACATGACGGGCCTCGAATGGCCGCACGAGTTCGAGATCAGCATCGACGGCGAGCGCGTGTTCCATGCGATCGTCGGCGGTGAAGACGACAACCTCGCGTCAGACCGCAACTTCTCCGAAGCGGCGAACATGATCGATGCGCGCCTGAAGGCCCGCGTGCCGGTCAGCGCGGGCAAGCATCGCGTCGTCGTGACGTTCATCCAGAAGAATGCCGCCGAGACGCATGAGCCGCTCGAACTGTTCACGCGCAATCTCGACCTGCAGGACATGGTCGGCGTGCCGACGCTCGACTACGTCGACATCGTCGGGCCATTCAATGCAACGGGTTCGGGTTCCACCGCGAGCCGCGACAGGGTCTTCACGTGCTATCCCGCGAGCGCCGCCGAGGACCAGGCCTGCGCGCGCGAAATCCTCGGCACGCTCGGCCGCCGCGCATTCCGCCGTCCGCTCGACGAAAAGGACATGAACCTGCTGATGAGTTTCTACGAGGAAGGCAGCGCGCCGGGCACTCGTGAAGCGACGGACCAGGATGAAGTGGGGCAGGTCGCTCCCGAGGCGGCGGATCAGGATTCAGGCTTCCAGCGCAACTTCGAGCGCGGCATCCAGACCGCGCTGCGTTTCATGCTGACTTCGCCTGAATTCCTGTTCCGCAGCGAACCCGATCCGCAGGACGTGAAACCCGGCGAGGTGTATGCGCTGGGCGACGTCGCGCTCGCCTCGCGCCTGTCGTTCTTCCTGTGGAGCAGCATCCCTGACGACGAGCTGCTCGCGCTCGCGGAACAGGACAAACTCAGCGATGAAGCGATTCTCGATGCGCAGATCGAACGCATGCTGCGCGATCCGAAAGCCGTGGCCCTCGTCGACAACTTCGTCGCGCAGTGGTTGTTCCTGCGCAACCTGCGCAGCATCAATCCCGACACGCGCACGTTCCCGAACTTCGACGACAAGCTGCGCCAGGCCTTTCGTACCGAAACCGAGATGTTCGCGCAGAGCATCATTCGCGACGACAGGTCCGTCATCGACTTCCTCGCGGCCGACTACACGTACGTGAACGACCGCCTCGCGCAGCACTACGGCATGCCGAATATCTACGGCAGCCACTTCCGGCGCGTGATGCTCGATGACGAAAGCCGCCGCGGCCTGCTCGGCCACGGCAGCGTGCTGACCGTGACCTCGTATCCGAACCGCACGTCACCGGTCTTGCGCGGCAAGTGGCTGCTCGAAAACATCATCGGCTCGCCGGCGCCACCGCCACCACCGGACGTGCCCGACCTGCCGGAAAACGAAGTCGGTGCCGTCGCACTGTCCGTGCGCGAGCGCCTCGAGCAGCATCGCGAGGATCCGAACTGCCGTGGCTGCCACGCCGTGATGGATCCGCTCGGCTTCTCGCTCGAAAGCTTCGACGGCATCGGCCGGTATCGCGTACGTGACGCCGCAGGCCCGATCGACAGCGCCGGCGAACTCGCCGACGGCACGCCGGTCAATGGCGTGAATGATTTGCGCCGAGCCCTGCTCGAACGTCCTGAAATCTTCGTCGACACGCTGTCGGAAAAATTGCTGACGTATGCGCTCGGTCGCGGTCTGACACACAAGGACATGCCGGTCGTACGCGCGATCACGCGCAACGCGGCGGATGACGACTATCGTTTCTCGGCGCTCGTGAAGGAGATCGTGCGCAGTACGCCGTTCAGCATGAAGCGGGCGGAAGGGCAGGACGTTAGCCTGGCGAAGGAATAGAAGAACGCGCCACTCCCGCGACGGCGGGAATCCATACGGGCTCCCGCCCTCGGGAGCGACGGATTTTGGTTCGGAGGATGGCCATGTACATCACTAGGAAACACCTCAACCGCCGCCACCTGCTGAAAGGCGCCGGCGCCGCATTCACGTTGCCGCTGCTCGACGCGATGCTGCCGGCGATGACGGCGCATGCGCAGACGGCCGCGAAGATCACGCCGCGCCTCGGCTTCGTCTACGTGCCGCATGGCGCGATCATGAGCGAGTACACACCCGATGCGACCGGTACCGACTGGGCCTTCAAGCCGATCCTGAAACCGCTCGAACAATATCGCAGCCGGCTGAACGTCATCAGCGGGCTCGGCCACACCGCCGCCGACACGACCGCCGTGCATTCGCTGAGCCCGTGCACGTGGCTCAGCGGCATTCGCCCGAAGGCGACGCTCGGCTCCGATGCCTTCGCTGGCGTCACGGCAGACCAGTACGCCGCGCAGGTCATCGGCCAGGACACGCCGCTGCCGTCGCTCGAACTCGCCACCGAAGACCACACGGGATTGATTGGCGCCTGCGACCGCGACTACGGCTGCATCTATATGAACACCTTGTCATGGCGCACGCCGACGACGCCGAACCCGATGGAGATCAATCCGCGCAAGGTGTTCGAGCGCCTGTTCGGGCAGGGCGGCACGATCGAGGAGCGCCTCGCGCGGCAGGCGGAGGACCGCAGCATTCTCGACGGCGTCGTGCAGCAGACGAACATGCTCGGCACGACGCTGGGCCACGCTGACAAGCAGAAGATCGCCGACTACCTCGAAAGCATCCGCGAGATCGAACGCCGCCTGCAGCAGGCCGAAGCGCAGATCGCGCGCAATGCCGACATCGTGATACCCGAAGCGCCCGCCGGCATTCCGTTCGACTACGAGCAGCACCTTCAGATCATGTTCGACCTGATGGTGCTCGCGTTCCAGAGCGAGATCACGCGCGTGTCGACCTTCATGATGGCGCGCGAACTGAGCAACCGCACGTATCCGCAGGTCGGCGTCAACGAAGGCCACCATGCGACCTCCCACCACCAGAACGATCCGGCGCGCATGGCGAAGAACGTGCCGATCCAGACCTGGCACGTCACGCAGTTCAAGGCTTTCCTCGACAAGCTCGACGCGGTGCAGGAAGGCGACGGCACGCTGCTCGACAACGTGATCCTGCTGTACGGTTCGAACATGAGCAACAGCAATGCACATGATCATTATCCGCTGCCGAACATCCTCGTCGGTGGCGGCGCAGGCACGTTGAAAGGCGGGCTGCACGTCAGGTACGAACAGCGCACGCCGATGACGAACCTCGTGCTGACGATGCTGCAGAAGGCCGGCGTGAACCAGGAATCGCTGGGCGACAGCACCGGCATCGTCTCGGAAGTGTGAACATGAAACTGAGAGTCGCCATCGCAGCAACGACATTGTGCATCGCGGGCAGCGCGTATGCGCAGGGCATCGGCAGCGCCGACGCGCGCAACGTCGACCTGCTGCTCGCCGTGAAGGCAGGCGAAAGCAACAACGCGCTCGTGCTGCTCGACGGCGCCAGCGACGTGAACCTGCCCGAAGCCGATGGCATGACCGCGCTGCATTACGCGGTGCTGAACGATGACCTTGCCGTCGTGACGGCGCTGATCGGGGCGGGTGCGGACATTCATGCGGCGTCGCGCTACGGCGTCACGCCGGTCTACCTCGCCGCGCAGAACGGCAGTGCGCCGGTGCTCGCCGTGTTGCTTGATGCCGGCGCCGATCCGAACCAGCTGTACCGCGAAGGCGAAACCGCGCTGATGACGGCCGCGCGCACGGGCGACGTAGATACCGTGAAACTCCTGCTCGACAACGGCGCGAAGGTCGACGAACGCGAACAGTGGCATGGCCAGACCGCGTTGATGTGGGCAGCCGCGCAGGGCCACGCCGAACTGATCCCGCTGCTCGTCGAACGCGGCGCGAAAGTGAATGCGACGTCGAACGTGGAAGTGTGGGAACGACAGGTCACCGACGAGCCGCGCGACAAGTGGCTGCCGCCGGGCGGCATGACGCCGCTGATGTTCGCCGCGCGCGAAGGCTGCCTTGCGTGCATCGAGCCGCTGCTCGATGCCGGCGCGGACATCGATGCCGCGACGCCGAAAGGCATCACCGCGCTGCTCGGTGCGATCATCAATGGCCACTACGACGTCGCGTATGCGCTCGCCGAAGCGGGCGCGAAGGTCAACCTGGTCGACGATACCGGCCGCTCGCCGCTGTATGCGGCCGTCGATTTCCACAGCATGCCCGAATCGAACCGGCCGTCGCCCGACGTGTACGTCAACGAGCACACGGCCTTCGAACTGATCGAACTGCTGATTGCGCGTGGCGCCGACGTCAACGCGCGGCTCACGGCGCAGGCGCCGTATCGCCTCAAGCTCGATCGCGGCACCGACACGATGCTGGTTGCCGGCACGACACCGTTCCTGCGCGCGGCCAAGAGCGCCGACCTCGAGGTCATGAAGCTGTTGCTCGAGCACGGCGCCGATCCGGCGCTCGCCACCGCGCAGGGCGTCGACCCGTTGATGACGGCGGCGAACCTCGCGACGAAGGAATCCGACACGACCGGCCGCTACAAGACGCAGGCGCAGATCATCGAGGCGCTCGAGCTGTGCATCGCCAAAGGTCTCGATGTGAATGCACGCGCGAACGACGGCCGCACGGCAATCTTCGGTGCAGCGACGTTCGGCCTGACGGACGTCGTGAAATTCCTGCACGAACAGGGCGCGGAACTCGACTACCGCGACAACCGCGGTCTGTCGCCGCTCGACGCCGCGATGGGCAAGGCCGGCGGTTACGGCTTCGTCGGCAACGATGGCGTATTCCACGAGGAAACCGTGGCACTGATCCAGCGCCTTCTCTGATCCGCGAATTCCCTGCCGGCTCCACTTTGCGCTGCTTTTCCCGGTCGAGCGCGGCCGTTCGGGAGTTTCTCCCGTGGTTCCTCCTAAAGTGTCTTCCTAGAATTGCCGTAACAGCATTGTTGGGTACCGGCTGCCGCCAGTTTCGGGCCACTCCTACCCGCTTTCGACCGTTCAAGAAGAAGAGGATCGCCATGAAAAGCCAGTCCGGAATGCTTCTGTCCGCCCCGCTGATTCTGCTTGGGGCCGGCTTCGCACCTGCAGCCCTTGCCAAGAACAACAAGGTCGACATCTGCCATTTGACCAGCAGCGCCACGAATCCCAGCGTGCTGATCAATGTCTCCGTCAATGCGGCTGCCGCGCATTACGCGCATGGCGATCCGGTCGACTTCGAGACACTGCCGAACGGCCGCTGTGTTGCGGATTCGACACCGCCACCGCCGCCACCGCCACCGCCACCGCCACCGCCGCCGCCGCCGCCGCCGCCGCCACCACCGCCGCCGCCGCCACCAGTGTCGGAGCAGCTTTGCATGAGCAGCGACATGGTTGGGAGTGGCAACCTCGTGTGGATCGTCGATTACAACCTCGCGACCGGCGCGTTCACCGGCACCGCAACGCGTCCCGGCGAGCCCGCGCTGGCCGGAACGGCACAGGCAGCCTCGGGCATTGCGTCCGATGCGCCGTACCTTCCAGGCACGCAGATCGAACTCGAAACCGGTGGCCTGATCGGCCGGACGAATGGCCTTACGTACAGCAACGGCAGCATCGGTGCGATTGGCTATGCGCGGTATGAAGTCGAGATCTTCCTCGAGTCGGCCCCGACCGATTCACTGGGTGTCACGTACCTGATCGTCCATGGCGCCGAAAACTGCACCGAACTCGGAGGGCAGACGCCCCGCCCGCGTTGAGGACCAACGCTCTGTAAATACACGCCCAATAGCGCCCGCCGACTTGATGTTGGCGGGCGCTTACGTTCAGGAAGGACACGTTCATGAAAGGCTTCAGTCTTACTCTCCCCGCGGTACTTACCCTCCTTATCGCACTGTCATCCAGCGGCCAGGTCCAGGCCAGCAGCTACGGTGGCTCGAACTGGCTGGCCGACCTGTTCGACGGCAAATCCGCGTTCTCGTGGAATGGGCGCGACGATGATCGTGATTCCGACCGCGACGACGACAACCGCGGCCGCGATGACGAGAAATGGGACCGCGACCACGACAACGACTGGGACAAGCACTGGAATTCGGACTGGGATCGCAACTGGTCCGGCACGTGGAAAAAGGACTGGGACGACTACAAACGCTGGGGCTACGGCAACGGCCACAATGGCAAATGGTTCATCTGCCATCGGACCGGCAGCCGGCAGAATCCGTACGTCATCATCGAAGTGTCGACCAGCGGCAAGCACGCGCACCTCGCACATGGCGACTGGCTCAGCTTCTCCGACAAGGGCAACGGCCGCTGCGGCGGCGGTTCGACGCCGGACCCGAAGATCACGTCGCTGGCGCTCGGGAGCGCCGAGATCGCCGTAAACACGTCGACCACGATCACCTGGGCCAGCACCGATGCCACGAGCTGCAAGCTCGATGGCAAGTCCGTCGCGACGTCCGGCACGGCCGCCGTCGGCCCCTACAGCAGCACCGGCTACAAAAGCCTTACGCTGAGCTGCTCGGGGCCCGGCGGCTCCGACACCGAAAGCGTGAAGCTGAAGGTCGTATCCGCGCCGGCAGTGCCGCCCGAGGTCACCGTGACGCTCGAGCCGAGCCAGATCGCGATCGGCGCCAAGGCCAGGCTGTCATGGAGCAGCACCGGCGCCAAAAGCTGCAAGCTGGAAGGATCGGGCAGCCTGTATGCGCAGAGCTTCTCGGTATGGATCGACGACTCCGGCTATTACATGAAGGGTCCATTCACGAAGGCCGGCCAGGCGACGTACACCGTTACCTGTACGGGCCCCGGCGGCACCGATTCCGCCTCCGTGACGCTGACCGTCGGTTCGAGTCCGCCGGCGCAGCCCGCCGTGACGCTGAGCCTTGCCGCGAACTCCATCATGCAGAACACCGGCACGACGACGGCCACGTGGACCAGCACGAACGCGCAGGCCTGCAGCCTGACGAACGGCGGCGTCACGAGCGGCGTTGCACTGAATGGCTCGGCGCAGGTCGGTCCGTTCTCCGCGAGCGGTACGCAAACCGTCACGATCAACTGCACCGGTGCGACCGGCACGACGCCGGCCACGGCGTCGAAGGCGCTGACCGTTACGGCGCCCGCTCCGGCACCGACCGTCACGTTCACGATTGCCGCCGACGAGATCGTCGTCGGCACGGGCACGACGACGGCCATCTGGTCCAGCACCAACGCCACCAGCTGCACGCTGGGCAATGGCGGCACGTCGGGTTCGGTCACGGTGGGGCCGTTTGCTGCGACTGGGCTGCAGACGCTGGCGATCACGTGCAGTGGCCCCGGGGGCAGCACGTCGCAGAGCGTCGAGGTCACCGTCATCAACCAGCCGCCTGCACCGACGCAGCAGCTGTGCATGACGACCGACATGGTCGGCAACGGCATGCAAGTCTGGATCGTGGAATACAACCTGCAGACCGGCGAATTCACGGGCGCCGCGACGACACCGGGCGAACCGGCGCTGTCCGGCGGCGTGGTCCCGGCCGGCAACGGTGCGATCCCCACGGCGCTGTTCGCGCCCGGCACGGCGATCGACGTCGAAGCGGGCGGCGTGCTCGGCCTCAGCAGCGGCCTGACGTATAGCAACGGCGACGTCGGCCCGAACGGCTATGCCCAGTACCAGATCGAACTGTTCGACGCGTCCGCGCCGTCGCAGGGTTTCGGCAACACGCGCCTGATCGTGCATGGCGCCGCGCTGTGCACGGAACTCGGCGGGCTGACGCCGCGTCCGCGCTGATCAGCGCGCGCTTCGGCGCCGCAGGCCAGTGGCGGGATACACGAAGTTTTCGATCTGGCGCGTCAGCTCGCCGTGGTAGTCGGGGTTGTAGGCCGCGCGTTCCAGCAAGCCGGCCGCCAGATTGTCCGCATTGACCTCGCCGAGCAGCGTGCGCTCCATCGCCATGCAGCGCTTATAAGCCTCGTCGTCGCGGCGGAAGTAGTGGCCGCAGTCGCGGCTGCTCCCGTTCTCGCCGAATTCCGGATCGTACGGCGGAACCATCAGGCCGCGGTGTGACAGGCCCATGTCCGCCAGCTCCGGAAACGGCTGCAGCCAGCTGACCGGTTCCGGCAGGTAATCCTGGCCATACACCAGCGTCACGCTGAGCGGATGCACGCGTTCGGCCGCGTATGCCAGCACGTCCGGCACTGAGACCGTCGCATCCGCGGCACTGACGATCGTCAGCACCGGCACTTCGAAAGGCCGAGTGGGCAGTGCCGCCTGCATCGTCTCGACGAGGCGATCGACCTCGTCATCGCTGCGCCATGGGCGCGAGTCGTAGTAGTAGGTCGAGAAAGGCGGCACGACCTCGGCCCAGCGCGCTGCTGGAATCAACTTGCCGAGCGGCGCGAGCCAGCGGCCGCCGGCGGCGGGCCGCGTGGACATCTCCGGTGCGAACAGGATCAGCCCGTCGATGTCGGCATTGCCTGCGGCTTCCAGTATCGACAGCGTGCCGCCAATGCCGTGGCCGCCGAGATACAGGTTCTGCGCCTCGCGTGCGAGTTCGCGCGTGGCGAAATCTTCGGCCGCGATCCAGTCGGCGCTGCCAGCTTCCAGCAAGTCGCCCGGACGCGTGCCATGGCCCGGCAACAGCAGGCCGTACACGAGCATGCAGCGCTCGGCCAGGTATGCGCCGATCGAGCGCATGCCGTACGGCGTTTCGAGCAGGTCGTGCGTCAGCAGGACGCCGTTCGGATACGGCGTATCGGTGCCTGGCGGGCAGCCTTCGCGCGGCGCGAGGCGGAATGGCGCGAGGTTGGCGATCGTGGCGTCGTCGGCCTCGGGATGTGCCGCCCGCAGGCGGCGCTGCGCATACGCAAGGTAGTCGGCGAAGCTGCCACCTGCGAAATCGAAGCTTTCGTCGAAGGCCAGCGGGCGATGGCGCTCATCGAGCGTCTTGCCCCACGACACCGCGACGACCACGGCGACAGCGACGGCCAGCACGCCGAGCGCCGGCGGGCCGAAGCGGCGAAAGCCCGCATGTCGCGGCCTGCTGGCGGGGACAGGCGTTGGCGCAGACGGCGGTGTGGTGTCGCGAGTGTTCATGCGTGCAGGAACCTGGAACGGGAGGCGATTATAAAAGGCGGCAACCGGCCAGCGAAAAGGCCGGCACCGGGTTGCAGCGCATGCCGGGAAGGCTACCGCAATCGACTGTGAACTGGCTCCAGCTTCGCGTCGCAAGTGCCCGGGTTCAGGAATAATTCCCGCTCCTCGCGTCCTGCATGGCACAGGCCAACCCGCTATCATGGCCGCGCCTGGTTTCGCAGCCCTGTCCCTCCGTCCGCGCAAAGTCGTGGCCGGCACATGCGCAGCCATTCCATAACAAGCATGCATGCTGGACACCACGGCTTCTGCAACGGCATGACGCAAAAATCGCTCAGTAAATTCCTTGCCGGCCTGCTGGGCGCCTTCATTGGACTCTCACTGACAGCCGTCGCCCAGGTGCCCGGGCCGATCAACCTGCGCGGCACCGGCGGGGACAGCATCCAGCAGGTCCAGGCGCCGATTTTCGGCACCGGCGGCACCTTCAGTTACATCCCCGAACTCGGCATCGCCAGTTGCAGCAACTGCGCGACATACATGCAGGGTTCGTACGTCGTGCACGCATTCACGACGGTGGGCAACCACACGTTCACACCACCGGCAGGCCTGAGTTCCGTCGACGTCCTGATAGTCGGCGGCGGTGGCGGTGGCGGCGGCTATCGGTATGGCGGTGGCGGCGGCGGTGCCGGCGGCCTGCGCTGGTTGCAGGCGCAGGGCGTTACGCCGAGCAGTGCCGTCAACGTCGTCGTCGGTGATGGCGGCGCCGGGGGTACGACGGCCAACACGGCGGCGGGCAATGGCCAGAACGGCGGGGCGTCGAGCTTCGGTGCGGCGTCGGCCAGCGGTGGAGGCGGTGGCTTCCGCGGGGACAACAGCCCTGCATCCGGTTTCGCCGGCGGCTCCGGCGGTGGCGGCGGTGCGGACAATGCAAACGGCGGGACGCGAGGCGGGGGCGCCGGTAACCAGGGCGGATATGCGCCTGCGGAAGGCCAGTCAGGCGGCGCCGGCACGGGCTCCAACCAGGCGGCGACTACGCGCGCCGGCGGTGGCGGCGGCGCGGGCACCGATGCGGCCGGCACCGGCGGCACGGGTGGCACCGGCACAGCGGGAACCGGCGGCGCCGGTGGCGACGGTGGCTCGGGGCGCAATTTCAGCGCGGAATTCGGCACGACCGTCGGCGATGGCGGCTGGTTCGCCGGCGGCGGTGGCGGCGGCAAACGCGTCAGCACCGGCAACCCGCTCGGCGCGGCGGGCGGACAGGGCGGGGGCGGCACCGGCGGCCTGAGTTCGACGACCGGGGGGAACGCGTCGCGTCCTCCGACGGCGGGCCTCGATGGCACGGGCGGCGGTGGCGGTGGTTCCGGCAACGGGGATTTGACGCAGGCCGGCCAGCCGGGTGGCTCCGGTATCGTGCTCGTCCGCTACATTCCGCAGCCCACGGGCAACACGCGTGCAGTTCACGTATTCACGAACGTTGGCACGACGCAATTCGTCGCACCGGCAGGGCTGACCTCGGTCGACGTGCTCGTCGTCGGCGGTGGCGGTGGTGGCGGCGGCGTCACGAGTGGCTCGGCCGACATTCCAGGCGGCGGCGGTGGCGGCGGCGGTTACCGCTACGTGGCCGGACAGGCGATCACGAGCGGCGGCACCTACGACGTGACGATCGGCGCCGGCGGCAGCGCCGGGGTCGGCGGCACGACTGACGGCGGCATCGGCGGCGACTCCGCCTTCGGTACGCTAGTTCGTTCGGGCGGCGGCGGCGGTGGCGCGTCCGATGGCGTGGGCGGCAATGCTGGCGGCAACGGCGATACGGACGGTGCGTCGGGCGGCGGGGGGCGCGCAGGCAGCGCGGGCGGTACCGCATCGGGCGGCTCCGGTGTCGGCAACGCGGGCGGCGGCAGTTCCGCTACCGGCGGTGGCGGGGGTGGTGGCGGTCCGCAAAGTGCCGGCGGCGCCGGTGTTGCGAACGTGGCAGGCAGTGGCGGCGCCGGCGGCAATGCGGGCTTCGGGTCCGTCAGCGCGATCAGCGGCAGCGCGGTTGCCTACGGCGGCGGCGGCGGTGGCGGTGCGTACAGCTCCGGTGCCAGCATCAGCGGCGGACTCGCCGGAGCTGGCTTTGGCGGCGGCGGTGCCGGCGGCGCCAGCACGGGCACGACGAACCGCCAGGCAGGCAGCGCCGGGATCGCGAATACCGGTGGCGGCGGTGGCGGCGGCGCCGGTTCGAGCTTGAACTCAGCCACGGCGGCCGGCGGCGGCGCGGGTGGCTCGGGTATCGTCGTCATCAGCTACGTGCCGCCGACCGCTACGTACATCGTCCACACCTTCAATTCGAGCGGCACGTTCACGCCACCGCCCGGTGTCAGCAGCGTCGAAGTGCTGGTCGTCGGTGGCGGTGGTGGTGGCGGCGCATCGATACCGTTCGGCGACGGCGGCGCCGGCGGAGGCGGTGCCGGCGGCCTCGTATACAGCAATGCTTTCGGTGTTACCGCCGGAGCGCCCATCGCCGTGACGGTCGGCGCCGGCGGCGCCGGCGGGGACGACCCCGGTGCGCATGAACAGGGCGCCAACGGCAGTAACTCCGTTTTTGGCAGCCTCATTGCCCTCGGCGGTGGTGGAGGCGCGGGCGGCAACGCGGCCGGTTCAAACGGCGGCTCCGGCGGCGGTGCGCGCGGAGGCACCGGCGGCCTGGGTACCCAGCCGGGTTCGGCGTCGGGCGGCTTCGGCAACCGCGGTGGCAATATCCCCGGCTCCAGTGCCGGTGCTCCCGGTTCCGGCGGCGGCGGCGCGGGCGGCGCGGCGCCCGACCTGACCGGGACCCTGTCCGGCGAGACGGGCCACAACGGCGGTGTCGGCCGGCAATACGACATTGGCGGCACGCTGACCTATTACGCGGGTGGTGGTGGCGGCGGTACCGCGCAGAACCGCAGCGCCGTAAGCCAGGGCGGCCTCGGCGGCGGCGGCGCGGGCGGCCGGACCGATACGCCGGCTACCGCCGGCGCGGCGAATACCGGTGGCGGTGGTGGTGGCGGCAACGATGCGATAGCCGGCGCGGCCGGCGGCTCCGGAGTCGTCATCGTGCGCTACCGGCCACCGACGATGACGATCACGCAGCAGCCCGCGACGCAGGTCGACACCGGTCAGGCGCTCGCGACACAGCCGCAGGTCACGCTGCAGACCTTCAACGGCACGGCGATCAGCGGCGTGAACGTGACGGCCGGTATCCAGAGCGGCACCGGCACGCTCGGCGGCACGACGACCGTCGCGACGAACGGCAGCGGCGTCGCCGTGTTCACGAACCTCTCGCTCACCGGCACGGCCGGCAACTTCCTGCTCGACTTCAACGCGGCGAACGCCACCGGCGAAACCGTGTCGAATGCGATCAGCCTGCAGAACTATTACCTAAAGATCCTGCACGCCACCAATTACGCAACCTGCGTGGCATCCACGCCGATCACGCTCGAAGTGCGCCGGACGAACGGCACGCTCGTGTCGAACTACACCGGCACCGTGACGCTGACGAACAGCGGCAACCACGGCGACTATTCGCTGAACAGCGGCGCCGGCACGATCGGCAGCCAGGGCGGCAACAACGGCGATGTGACGTACACCTTCGCCGGCGCCGACGGCGGCGACGCGATCCTGAACTTCACGACGACTACTGCCGGCAACCTCGTCTTCGACGCAACCGGCACGGGCAGCATCACCGACGACAATACGGGTGGGGTGCTCGACGTCGGCCTCTGCGAATTCCGGTTCTCGCACGATGGCAGCGGCACGACCTGCTCGGCCGACACGATCACGCTCGGCATCCACGACGAGAACGGCGCATTGATCCCGGCCTACACCGGCACCGTGCAGCTCAGTACGAGCACGAGCCAGGGCGCGTGGGCGCTGCAGAACGGTGCCGGCACGCTGGCGCCCGGCGGCGGCGACGGCACGGCCAGCTACACCTTCGTGGCCGGCGACGGCGGCGACGTCGAGCTGAACTTCCTGCATACCGGCACAGGCGCGGTCGATTTCGAGGCGGTCGCGGGACTCATCGTCGACAACGAGAGCTTCAGCCCGGACCTCGACGTCACGGCCTGCAGCAATGCGCCGGGCTTCACGCAGGTATGCGAGCCCGACAACAGCGTCAATATCGCGATCACGGCGAAGACGCCCTACAACAATCGCCTGCTGATCGTCGCGGTCGGCCGCGCCGGCGCGCTCAGCGCCAGTACTACCCCTCCGGCCACGACGCAGACCTTCAACAGCGCGGCGATGACACAGGTTGCGACGACAGCGTTCCAGAACTCAAACGCCGATGACGCCATGACGCAGGTGTTCATGATGTCGGAAACGACGACGAACGCGCTGCCGACCGCCGCCGGCACCTACACGGTACAGGTGTCGAGCCTCGGCACGAATACGTTCACGTGCGCATTCTTTGGCGAGAACATGGCGCAGGGCGTGCCGGCGACGCCGGCGAATGCCACCGTCACGAACACGACGGCGAACCCCGATACGACGACGAGCACGTCGCTGTCGACACCGGCAGACAATTCGATCGTATTCGCCGCGCTGCTCGGCACTAACGACATCACGACGTTCACCGGTGCCACCGCGCCGCTGACGACGCGCAACTACAGCCAGGGCGGCACCGCGTCGACCTTCACCGTGAGTTCCGGCGTGATTCCGAGCGCCGGCGCGATCACGGCCACGAACGTCAGCGCCGGTGCCATCGACCGCCGTTCGCAGGTCGCCGCGGCCTTCGCGCCCGCGCCGCCGCAACTCGCGCACTTCCGCATCTCGCATGTCGGCAACGGCGGCACCTGCGCATCGAACAACGTGACGATCACGGCAGTCGACCAGTACGGCGCCACGGTCACGAACTACACCGGCACCGTCACGCTGACGGCCGGAGGCGCCGGGTCGTGGAGCCAGGGCACGGCGACGAACGCCCCGGTGAACGGCATGCCCGGTGCCGCCACGTACACCTTCCATGCGAGCGACCAGGGCGTGGCGCAGCTCGCCTATGCGAGCAGCTCCGCGGGGCCGGTCGACATCGACGCCGTCGCCGGCCTCATCCAGGAGTCGCCGTTTTTCGACGCGCCGCTGACCCTGCAGGCCTGCGAAATGCGCATGTCGCACGCCGGGGCCGACGGTTCCACGTGCGCGATCAATACCGTCACGCTCGGCGTCTATACGCCCGGCCCTTCAGGCGTGCTCGTGAACTACACCGGAACCGTCACGCTGAACACGGTGCTGGTGCCCGGCCCCGGCGGTGGCGGCGGCGACTGGAGCGTGCTCGACGGCGCCGGCAGCTTCAACAACGGCACCGCGAACGACGGCATTGCGACGTACCAGTTCACGCTGGCCGATGCCGGCGAAGTGACGCTCGGCTTCAGCAAGACTGCCGCGAGCACGGTCAACTTCAATCCGGTGGCGAGCGGACTCTCGGTTGCCGCGGGTTACGACTCCAACCTTGTGCTGACGAACTGCCTGTTCCGCATCACCCACGACGGCAGCGGCGACGTCTGCACACCCGAGCTCGTCACGATCAGCGTCGTCAACGGCACAGGCGTGCAGCAGAACAACTATGTCGGCGGGCTCAACCTGACGACACCAACCGGCAGCGGCGACTGGGCCGTCGCCAGCGCCGTCAACGCGATCAGCAATTTCGGGTCGGGCGCCGCCAGCTACACCTTCGCCGATGCAGACGACGGCGACATCCAGTTGTACCTGCGCCATCACGCGATCAGCGAAGGTGGTTTCGTCATCGGCGCGAACTCCGGTTCCTTCGGCGTGCAGAGCGGGTACAACCCGACGCTGCTCGTCGCCGGCTGCACGATCCGCTTCACCGTGGTCGATACGAGCGCGCAGACCTGTTCGAGCACCGCCGTGACGCTCGGCATCTACAACAGCGCCGGCGCTCTCGCGACCTCGTACACCGGCACGATCGCGCTGAGTACCAGCACCGGCCACGGCACGTGGGCCTCCACCGACGGCCCCGGCGCGCTCAGCAACAACACGCCAGGCACGGGATCGGCGTCGTATACCTTCGTCGAAGGCGACGCGGGCGACGCCGTGCTGCAGTTCACGAACGACGACGTCGAAATGCTGAACTTCAACGCGAACTCGGCCGGCCTCCATCCCGCCAACGCGATCGTCGTCGACACGGGCGACACGGCATACGACCCGACGCTGGAAGTCACCGCCTGTTTGCCTGACGTCGGCGCCGTCGCGTGCTATCCGAACCAGAACCAGGCCAACGCGATCACGCTGCCGTCGAGCGCGCAGGCGCAGGGTTCGCGCATGCTGCTCGTGTACGTCGGCAGCGAATCGACGAGCGCGGCAAACGGCGTGACGGTCGAAGGCCAGCTGCAGGCGCCGACGTTGCTGCGCACGCAGGTCGTCAACGACGGAACCGGCACGCTGACGCTGCAGGTGTACGGTTTGCTCGACGCGCATCTCCCGGCCGGCGCCGGCAGTTACGACGTGGCGTTCAGCGGTTCGGCGAACACGCCGGCGATGTGCATCGTGTCCGTCACGGGCGTCGCCCAGTCGTTCCCGCAACCGGGCACGCCGGCCGCCGATGGCCAGCTCAACGGCTCGAGCACGGGAAGCAATACGAACCGCGTCGAAACCGGCATCAAGGCGCTGGAGAACAATTCGCTCGTGCTCGGCGTCGCGCTCAGCAGCGTGAACGGCAGCAATTACTACACGAACCTCGACGAGCGCCTGTGGGCACCCGGCGCAGCGGATCCGAATGGCGCCGACTGGGTCGGCGATTACGAGTACCAGCTCGTCGCCAGTTCGACGAGCGCCATCCACCAGAACAGCGGTTTTTCGAGCGACCGGCGCCAGGCGCAGATCGCGCTCGTGCTCGATCCGGTCGCCGAGGGTCCCCCGGGCGCGGGACACTTCAAGCCGGTAACGCTGTTCGAAACCTTCTCGGGCCAGGTCGACTACGTCTCCATCGGCAACACGCTGCGCGTCGACGGTGTCGATCCCGGCACTGGTGTCGGTGCCTGCGAGATTCCTGTGGGCACGCCCACGGGCACGGCGCGCGCGCTGCCGCTGCCGGCCGATGCCACCGTGCTCGCCGCTTACCTGTACTGGTCCGGATCCGGCACCGCGAGCGACATAGACAACGAGATCCGCTTCGGCGTCGATGGCGGCACGCGGCCGCTGCTGACGGCCGACGAAGTCTTCCGCATCAAGCCGATGAAGTACGACCCGCAGTTCGACCCCTTCGACTTCGGCGTCATTCCCGAAAGCTTCTTCGCCGCCTACAAGGACGTCACGGGCCTGATCACGACGACCCCCGGCGAGACGTACCGCTTCAGCGATCTCACCGTGCGCACCAACGGCGTGTGGGCCAACTACGAAACCTGCGTGGCCGGCTGGGCGCTCGTCGTCGTGTACGAACACGACGAAGAGGACCTGAACGTCATCAACCTGTTCCATGGCTTCCAGCCATTCTGGCATTCGTCGCTGACGCTGATTCCGCGCAACTTCCGCATGGCGACCCCGGACGGCATCGACAGGCCGCACGCGCAGGTCACGCACGTGACCTTCGAGGGCGACGTAGGCACGCTCGATGCGGCGGAAGTCCTGGGCCTGCAGGACGACCCGGCCACGCTGACCTTCGCGAACCTCGTCAACAGCGTGAACCCGGCCGACAACCAGTACAACGAGACCATGTCGTACCCGATGTATGACGCCAACCTGAATTTCACCGGCAACTACTCCACGGCCACCGACAACTGGGGCGTCGACGTCGATACGTACTACGTCGAGGGCGACGATCCCGGCGACCACCTGTACCCCTTCGGCGCGCTCGAGGCCGAGCAGATCACGACCCATTACGAAACCGGCCAGGACATCGTGCTGCTGACGGCCGAATTCATTTCGGTGATGAACTCGCCGATCGCCGACCTCGAGGTATTCGTCGACGACTCCGCCAACTTCAAGGTCGGCCAGCAGAACACATCGACCTACCAGTACAGCGTCATCAACAACGGCGACGGCGCCGGCGGTGGCTTCGCAAGCGGCGACGTGATCCTGACCGGCAACATGCCGACCGGCGTGAGCATCGACAGCATCGCCGCCGACGGCTGGGACTGCTCGCTGGCCACGACCGCCGCCTTCACCTGCGTGTTCGAAATCGCGGATGACTGGACCGTGCTCCGCGGCGCCGCGACGCCCGGCCAGCTCGCGATGAACGAGACGCTGCCACTCGTCACGGTCACGATCGACATCGCCAACGAAAGCATCTTCCCGCTGCTCGACAACGAAGTGACGACCGTGGCGCGCCTCGCGCACGTCGGCGACTACACGACGTGCCCGGCGGAGCCCGCCGGCGTGCAGCCGAATCCGAATCCGGCGGGCGGCTGCAACCGCGCGCCGCAGTTCGACAACAAGAACGACCTGAACAAGTTCCTGGTCGACATCGACGACCTCGACGAAAAAGGCGTGACGAACAACAACGTCGACCACGTCGACACGAACGTGCGCGGCATCGAAACCAACCTGGGCATTGCGAAGACGCTGGTCGGCATCCTGGAAACCAACGAGCCCGCCACGTACGAGATCACGGTGACGAACTCCGGGCCTGACGTGACGACGAAGGTCATGACCGTGACCGATACGCTGCCGGCCGGCCTCGTGCCGCTCAGCGC
>DASWWP010000117.1:0-19926 GCA_036405915.1 Pseudomonadales bacterium | reverse complement strand
TTCCGGATATCACGGCCGGCAAGACCGGAGAGCAATTTACATCGTATGAAACTGGGCGAGGCGAGGCCGGTGTTGAGCGCGCACTGCGGCTGGATTCCCGCCTCGCGCCGTCGTTGCGCTCCGGCGCGGGAATGCCGGCTTATTACTGCGCCCCGGCTTTCTTCAGTATCTCGGCGTATTCCGTTCCGTGCCGATGTTCGGAAATCAGTTTCAGCAGCGTCTTGCCGCCAGGACCGGGGGCATCGAGGTTGCGGCCGTCGGCGACGAAGAAGTCGATGAAGCGCGTGAAGGCTTCCGGCACCATGCCGCGGTAGGCTTTCAGCAGCACGTGGTAGTCCGGGTCTTCGCCGGCAACCGGCTGCATGTCGAGAAAGGACCTGACACGCTCGTCACTCCACCATTCGTCGGTTACGGCCGGCTGTGAGCGCGCGGCGCCGCTTTTCTTTTCTGTCTTCATTGCTTTAGCCCTTCAGTTTCCGCAGCAGGATGTCATTCACCTGCGCGGGGTTCGCCTTGCCCTTCGACTCTTTCATCACCTGGCCGACGAAGAAGGTGAAGACCTTCTCCTGGCCGCCGCGATACTGTTCGACCTGCTTCGGATTCGCCGCGATGATCGCATCGATCATCTGCTCGATCGCGCCGCTGTCGGTGACCTGCTTCAGTCCCTTGCTCGCGATGATCGCATCGGCATCGCCTTCGCCGTTAATCATTGCTTCGAATACGGTCTTCGCAATTTTCGAAGAGATCGTGTTGTCCCTGATGCGCTTGATGAGGCCCGCGAGCGCGCTCGCGCTGACCGGGCTGCGCGCGATGTCGAGCTCGCCCTTGTTCAGCACGGCCTGCAGGTCGCCCATGACCCAGTTCGCCGACAGCTTCGCGTCACCGCTCTCAGTGACGACGGTCTCGTAGAAGTCGGCCGCCGCGCGATTCGCCGACAGCACGTCGGCGTCGTATTCACTGAGCCCGTACTGCTGCTGGAAGCGCCGGCTCTTCGCGTCCGGCAATTCCGGCAGCGTGGCCTTCACCGATTCGATGAAGGCTTCGTCGATGACGACGGGCAGCAGGTCGGGTTCCGGGAAGTAACGATAGTCGTTGGCGACTTCCTTGCTGCGCATCGAGCGCGTTTCGTTGCGCTCGGCATCGTACAGGCGCGTTTCCTGGATGACCCTGCCGCCGTCTTCGATCAGGTCGATCTGGCGCTGCGCCTCGACGAGGATCGCCTTCTCGACGAAACGGAACGAGTTGATGTTCTTGATCTCGGCGCGCGTGCCGAACTTCGTATCGCCGACCTTGCGCACCGACACGTTCGCATCGCAGCGCATCGAGCCCTGCGACATGTCGCCATCGGAGATGCCGAGGTACGTGATCAGCGAATGCAGTTTCTTGAGGTACGCAACGGCTTCCTTCGCGCTGCGGATCTCGGGCTCCGAGACGATTTCGAGCAGCGGCGTACCGGCGCGGTTCAGGTCGATGCCGGTTTCCGTCGGAAACTCTTCGTGCAGCGACTTGCCGGCGTCTTCTTCCATGTGCGCGCGCGTGATGCCGATCGTCTTCGTCGTGCCGTCGTCGAGCGTGACGGTCAGCGAACCCTTGCCGACGGTCGGGAACGCGAGCTGGCTCGTCTGGTAGCCCTTCGGCAGGTCGGGATAGAAATAGTTTTTACGGTCGAAGACGGACTTGCGGCCGATCTCGGCGCCGATCGCGAGGCCGAACTTCACGGCCATGCGCAGCGCTTCACCGTTCAAAACCGGCAGCGTGCCCGGCAGCGCGCAGTCGAAGAACGACGCGTGCGTGTTCGGTTCGGCGCCGAACTCGGTGCTGGAACCGGAGAATAGTTTCGATTTGGTCGCGAGCTGGACGTGGACTTCCAGGCCGATCACTGTTTCCCATGCCATGACTTTTTACCTCAACCCGCTCAGGGCTGTGCCCCCGGAGTACGTTTGTGCCAGTCAGTCGCCTGCTGGAACATGTGCGCGACGTTCAGCAGGCGCGCTTCGTCGAAATCGCGGCCGACGATCTGCAGGCCGACGGGCAGGCCGTTCACGAGCCCCGCTGGAATCGACATGCCGGGCAGTCCGGCGAGGTTCACGGCGATCGTGTAGATGTCTTCGAGGTACATCTTCACCGGGTCCTGCGTCTTGGAACCGATCGGGAAGGCGGTGTGCGGCGAGGTCGGGCCCATGATGACGTCGACCTGCTCGAACGCGCGCGTGAAATCGTTCTTGATCAGGCGGCGGACTTTCTGCGCCTTGATGTAGTACGCATCGTAGTAGCCGGCCGACAACGCATACGTGCCGACCATGATGCGGCGCTTCACTTCGGTGCCGAATCCTTCGGCGCGGCTGCGCTTGTACAGGTCGTCGAGGTCTACCGGCTTTTCACAGCGGTGCCCGAACCTCACGCCGTCATAGCGCGACAGGTTGGCAGACGCTTCGGCCGGCGCGATGACGTAATACGCGGCGACGGACAGATGGCTGTTCGCGAGATCGACCTCGTGCAGCGTCGCGCCGAGCTTTTCGTATTCGCGCAATGCATTGCGGATCTGTACTTCGACTTCCGGGCTGAGGCCTTCGGCGAAATGCTGCTTCGGCAGGCCGATGCGCAGGCCCTTGAGCGGCTGGTTCAGCGTCGCGCGGTAGTCGGGCACCGGCAGGTCGACGCTCGTCGAGTCCTTCGGATCGAAGCCGGACATCAGCTGCAGCATGATCGCCGCGTCTTCGGCGCTGTGCGTCAGCACGCCGGCCTGGTCGAGGCTCGAGGCAAACGCGATCATGCCCCAGCGCGACACGCGTCCATAGGTCGGCTTCACGCCGGTCAGGCCGCAGAACGAGGCGGGCTGGCGGATCGAGCCGCCGGTGTCGGTGGCCGTGGCAGCCGGTGCGAGATGGCCTGCAACCGCCGCGGCCGAACCGCCGGATGAACCGCCCGGCACGAGCGTGCGATTCCACGGGTTCTTCACGGGGCCATACCACGAGGTTTCGTTCGACGAACCCATCGCGAATTCGTCCATGTTGGTCTTGCCGAGCATGACACCGCCGGCCGCATGCAGGCGCTCTGTCACGGTGGCATCGTACGGGGCGATGAACTTGTCGAGCATGCGCGAGGCGCAGCTGGTCTTCACGCCCTGCGTGCAGAAGATGTCCTTGTGGGCATAGGGCACGCCGGTGAACGGGCCGGCCTTGCCCTGCGCGCGCGCTGCGTCGGCGGCTTTCGCCTGCCCGAGCGCCTGTTCGGCGGTTACCGTGATATAGGCGTTCAGGTCGGGGTTGTGCCGGTCGATCTGGTCGAGATAGGCCTGGGTCAGCTCGACGCTGGAGTACGCGCCGCTGGCGAGAGCGGCGGCGATCTCGGTGATGCCCTGGTTCAACATGCTGCGGTCCGTTGGAATTCGCTGGTCGGGTTGGTGAAGCTCATGCGAGCGCGCCTTCGGGCGCAGTTCATTCGAGCACTTTCGGAACGAGGAACAGGCCCCGGTCGGCGGACGGCGCGAGTGCGAGAACCTGCTCGCGCTGGTTCGGCTCGGTGACCTCGTCGGGACGCAGGCGCTGGGATGCCGCATCGTTCGCGTGGGCGAGCGGCTCGACGCCGCTCGTGTCGAGCGCCTGCATGCCGTCGATCACCTTCAGGATGTTCGTGATGCTGTTCAGGGCTTCCTGCTGCTCCGCCTCGCTCAACTGCAGGCGGGCGAGGTGGGCGATGTTGCTCACGTCCTTCATGTCGATGGCCATGCTGGTCTCCTGCTTGCCCTGTTCGCAACGGCTGAAACGGTCGGTGAGGCTCGTGCTGCACGGTGACGCCATCACCCGTGAACCGGGATCTGCGTCAAAGAGTGGAGCGATATATCACTTGCCCTGAAAGGGGCGCCGTTGCTAGAGTGGGCGCATCAAAAAAGCGCGAATTATACCGGAACTTTCCTCGTTTTTTAGCATCTTTGTTTCCTATCAATCCGGGGTCTCTTCGGGCCGGGTTGCATAAGGACAAGCTCCCGCTATCGAACAACAAGCAGAGCCAAAGAATAATCGTACAAGCCGACGTGGCGCGACGAGCGCCGCCGGCAAGGCATAGCAGAACCAGGACCAGGACAGTGGCCCGAGTCGTGGCCACACCGTGGCCAGACAGCCACACCAGTGGCCAGATGAGAGGCACCAGAATTCAATGTTGAGAAAGCTCAGAGGCATGTTCTCGAACGATCTGTCGATCGATCTCGGAACTGCCAACACCCTGATCTATGTCCGCGACCAGGGCATAGTTCTGAACGAACCCTCCGTAGTTTCCATCCGCATGCACAACGGCCAGAAGACCGTCACCGCCGTCGGTTCCGACGCGAAACGGATGCTTGGCCGCACCCCGGGCAACATCAGTGCGATCCGACCGATGAAGGATGGCGTCATCGCCGACTTCCAGGTCACCGAAAAGATGCTGCAGCACTTCATCCACAAGGTGCATGAGAACAGTTTCATCCGCCCGAGCCCGCGCGTGCTGGTCTGCGTGCCGTGCAAGTCGACCCAGGTCGAACGCCGCGCGATCCGCGAATCCGTCATGGGCGCCGGCGCACGCGAAGTGCGCCTGATCGAAGAGCCGATGGCGGCCGCGATCGGCGCCGGGCTGCCGGTCGACCAGGCCAGCGGTTCGATGGTCGTCGACATCGGCGGCGGCACGACGGAAGTGGCGATCATCTCGCTGTCCGGCATCGTGTACTCCGAATCGGTGCGCCTCGGTGGCGACCGCTTCGACGAGGCGATCACGACCCACGTGCGCCGCAACTACGGCTCGCTGATCGGCGACGCGACGGCCGAGCGCATCAAGAAGGAGATCGGGTGCGCGTATCCGAGCAAGATCATCCGGGAGATCGACGTGCGCGGCCGCAACCTCGCGGAAGGCGTGCCGCGCAGCTTCACGCTGAACAGCGACGAAATCCTCGAAGCCCTGCAGGAGCCGCTGTCGGCCATCGTGCAGGCGGTGAAGAGCGCGCTCGAACAGTCCCCGCCTGAACTCGCGTCGGACATCGCCGAAAGCGGCCTCGTGCTGACCGGCGGCGGCGCGCTGCTGCGCGACCTCGACAAGCTGCTCAGCGAGGAAACCGGACTGCCGGTGATCGTCGCCGACGATCCGCTGACCTGCGTCGCCCGCGGTGGCGGCAAGGCCATGGAACTGATGGACATGCACGCACTGGATCTGCTGACCACCGACTGACAGCGGAGACTGGCACGCGGCTGATCCTGCGCCGAGGATACCGACCATCAAGTCCTTATTCGTCCAGAACACGTCGCAGGGGTACAAGCTGCTCGGCCTCGGCCTGCTGTCCCTCGTGCTGATGTTTGCCGACAGCCGCTTCGACTACCTCTCCCGCGTGCGTTACTACACCGGCGTCGTCGTCGCGCCGTTGCATTACATCGCGAGTTATCCGCTGCGCGCGCTCGATGGCGTGCGTGGCACGCTGCAGTCGCGCGAGGACCTCGCCGCTGAAAACGATGCGCTGCGCGAACAGCTGCTGCTGCAGGAATACCAGCTGCAGAAGCTCGACTACATGACCGCCGAGAACGAGCGCCTGAACGCATTGCTGAAGGCGTCGGCGATCGTCGCGGAAGAAGTCGTCAGGGTGCAGCTGATCGGCGTGTCGCCCGATCCGTTCTCCAAGCGCATCCTGATCAACAAGGGCAGCTCCGAAGGCGTGCACGTGGGCCAGGCGGTGATCGATGCCTTCGGGCTGATGGGGCAGGTCGTCGAAGTGCAGCCGCAGGCGAGCTGGGTCCTGCTGATCAGCGATCCGCAGCATGGAACTCCGGTGCAGGTGAATCGCAACGGCGTGCGCGCGATCGCCTATGGTACGCGCGACAACTTCCACCAGCTGACGCTCACCGACGTGCCGAACAATGCCGACATCCGCGAAGGCGACGAACTCGTTACCTCGGGCCTTGGCCAGCGCTTTCCGCCCGGCTATCCGGTGGGCGTCATCACGAGCATTTACCACGATCCCGGCAAGCCTTTCGCCGACGTGATCGCGACGCCAGCCGCGCAGATCGACCGCAGCCGCAACCTGCTGCTCGTGTTCGAAAACCAGCTGCCGCCGCGTCCGTACGTGCCGAACGAAGTGCAGCCCATCGACACCACGCTGCCGGAAGAGGCAGCGCCGATGCGGCCGGACCAGCTGAATGCAGTGCCGCCGAATCCGGCGGTAGCGGCGCCAGCCACCGGCGACAGCGCCGTGCCTGCCGCCGCGCCGGATGCAACGCAGCAACCTGCACCGGATGCATTGCCTGCAACGCAGCAGGGCGCGGCACCCCCCGCCGAACAGGGTGATGCCGAAACTACGGAGCCCCCGGCCGACCCTGCAACCGAACAGACCGAGCCGCCCGCGCCCGAGTCCTCGCCGAGGTTCGAGTAATGGTCGCTCCGCGCCCGCATGGCACGTGGTTCATCGCGCTGACGATCCTCATCGCCGGCATGCTCGGCGTGATGCCGCTCCCGGAGTGGCTCGAAGTGTGGCGCCCCGAGTGGATCGCGCTCGTTCTCGTGTACTGGGTCATAGCGCTGCCGCACCGCGTCGGCCTGTTCACGGCCTGGTTCGTGGGCCTGTTCATCGACGTGCTCGAAGGGTCGCTGCTCGGGCTCAACGCGATCGTGCTGACACTGATCGCGTACGTCGCTTTGAGCCTCTACCAGCGCCTGCGCATGTTCACGCCGCTGCAACAGAGCACGACTATCCTGATGCTGATCGGTGTCACGCAGCTGCTGATTTTCTGGGTGCTGACGGCCACCGGGCAGAACACGCCGCAGAACCTCATTTTCGTCGTATCGGCGTTGTCGAGTGCGCTCGTGTGGCCGCTGATCTTCGTGCTGCTGCGCTTCGGCCGGCGCGCGCTGAAAGTAACGTAACGCTCTTCCCGAGGCCCGTGATGCTGCGACTCCCGATACGCTTGATGTTGACGGCATTGCTCGCGACCCTTGCCGCATGCGCGACGCGTGCGCCGACGCCGCCGTGGCCCGACGGTGCGGCATCGCCCGAACTGTTCCGCGCCGAGTGGCGCAGTAATGCGGATGTCCAACGCGTGCAGGCGGAAGAAGACTATCTGCTGTGGGTCACGCGCTTCTATACCGGCAATGGACCAGTGCCCGGCTGGCTCGACATGACCGAACAGGTGCTCGAGCGCCTGCCTCCGGAGCGGCATGCGGACATCGAGGCGCGCCTGTTCGAGCTCGGCGGACGCATCGGCAGGGAGTGGGCCAAGGACAATTCGGTGCGCCGCCTGAACACGCGCTCGGCCGGCGTATGGCGCGACGCGCTGCTCGAGGCGCTCGCACGCGACGACCTCGATGCCTTCCTCGAGCGCCTGTCCACCGACGTCGATGCGCTGCTCGCGGGCACGCTCGACAACGACGAGGTTCGTTTCGAACGCTACTACGTCGATGAGTTCGATTTCTGATGCACCAGTGGACGCGCTGGCTGCAGGCGCCGCAGACGCTGTGGTGGCGGCGCGCGCTGTTCCAGGTCCATCTGTGGATGGGCATCGGCTTCGGTCTGTACATATTGGTGATCAGCGTCAGCGGCAGCGCGATCGTGCTGCGGCCGCAGATCAGCCGCTGGCTGATACCGAGCCAGGTGCCGTCGACGCAAGGCGCGGAGCTCGTCGGCGAGGCGCTCGATGCACGCGTGAACGCGGTGTACTCCGATGGATACACGGTGGCCAGGATCGTGCCATCGACGCGCGAAGGCCGCGCAACCTACGTCGCGCTGACGGATGCCGACGGAACCGAGGTCACGCGCTTCTTCGACCAGTATGCGGGTGTCGATCTCGGCAGCACGTATCCGTGGCCGGTGGCTGCCGTGGAATGGCTCACGCGGCTGCATGACGAACTGCTGCTCGGCCGTCCCGGCCGCAAGCTGAACGGACTTGGCGGCGCGCTGTTCCTGCTGATGACCGTGTCAGGTGTCGTGATCTGGTGGCAGGGCTCGAAGCGCTGGAAAGAGGGCCTGCTTATCCGCCGCGACAGTACGCGCAGTTTCAGCTGGCAACTGCATAGCTTCGTCGGCTTCTGGACCCTGTTGCTGATGTTCGTGTGGGGGTTTACGTCGGTTTACTTCGCCTGGCCGGGCCCCTTCGATGCGCTCATCGACTGGATGGACACGGATCCGGACGATTTCGAGCGTCCCGAGGGCTGGCTGCTGACGCTGATCGACTTCCACTTCGGCCGCTTCCGGGGATTGCTGTGGGCGAACGTCCTCTGGATCTTCCTCGGCCTGCTGCCAGCCGTGATGTTCATCACCGGCTTCATCCTCTGGTACCGGCGCGTCCTGAAGCGACTGCTGTAGCAGGAGCGCGGAATGGCCGGTCAACTGGTCACATTGCGCGTCCGTAAACGGCGGCAGTACACTCGCCGCACGATATTTTGTAGGTCATTTCCATGCGCGCCATCCGAACCCTGCTGATCCTTAGCCATCGTTACATCGGCATACCGCTGAGCTTCATGTTCGTCGTGTGGTTCGTGTCCGCCTTCTTCATGATCTACACCGGCGGCATGCCGCGCATCACGCAGGAGATGCAGGTGGATGGCGCGACGCCGCTCGATTTCAGCCGCGTCGCCGTGACGCCGGGCCAGGCCCGCGACACGATCGGCTACACGTCGAGCAGCGTGAGCCTGCGCACGGTGATGGGCAGGCCGGTGTATGAGTTCCGCGAACCCGGTTACGACAATGCGCTGCTGTACGCCGATACCGGCGAACGGATCGCCGACGTCACCGAGGCGGATGCGGCGCGCATCGCGAGCGATTTTCTCGCGATTCCGCAGCAGCAGTTCCGGTACGTCGGCACGATTCACGACGTCGACCAGTGGACGCTGACGCAGCGCGCCGACCTGCCGATGCACAAGTTCGCGGCCGACGACGGGCTCGGCACGGAAGTGTACGTGTCCGTGCCGAACGCGGAAGTGAGCGTGTACACGACGACGCAGAGCCGCGCGCTCGCGTGGCTCGGCACGATTCCACACTGGCTGTATTTCACATCGCTGCGCCTGAACCAGCCGCTGTGGTACGAGGTGATGGTATGGGCCGCGACGCTCGGCTGCGTGATGGCAGTGCTGGGCCTGGCACTCGCGTTCACGCAATACCGCAAAACGCAGCCCTTCGAGCTCAAACGCGCGATTCCGTACCGCGGCCTGATGCGCTGGCATTACATCCTCGGCGCCGTATTCGGCGTGTTCACGCTGACGTGGGTGTTCAGTGGCCTGCTGTCGATGGAGCCCTATGCGTGGACGAATTCGCGCGGCATCGCGGTTGACCCTGCGCTGTATGCCGAAGGCGACCTCGATCTCGCGGCCTTTCCGCCGATCGCCCAAATCGACTGGCAGGAGCTCGCGGGCACCAACGAGATCAAGCAGGTCGAGTTCCAGTGGATCGGCGGTGCGCCGTTCCTGCTCGCGAACTACAGCGTGCCGGCGGATGCGGGCTCGGAGAAGCGCGACCGCCTGCACCAGCCGTACAACATCGTCGGGCAGTCGGATGCCGAGAGCATGCTGGTCGATGCCCGCAGCGGGCGCGCCGTAAGCGGGTTCGACCAGGACGAGCTCGTCGCGAAACTCGACGCAGCCGTCGATGCCGCGGTTACCGACGTCACGTTACTGGACGATTACGACGACTATTACTACTCGCGCGGCGGCCAGCTGCCGCTGCCGGCCGTGCGCGTGAAGTTCGACGATCCGGCGCAGAGCTGGGTCTACGTGGATCCCGAGCGCAGCGAACTGCTGACGATCATCACGGGTGCAAGCCGCGTGGAACGTTGGCTGTACAACGGCCTGCACAGCCTCGACTTCGCGTTCTGGTATCACAAACGCCCGCTGTGGGACATTGGCGTGATCCTGCTGCTGCTCGGCGGACTCGGCATGAGCGTGCTCGGTCTCTACTTCGGGCTCCGGCGCGCCAAGCACGATGTCGTCACGCTGGCGCGCAAACTGAAAGGAAGTCCATCGCTGGAGGAACCAGCCCATGCAAGTTCGTAGCGCGCTGCATGCACTTTCTATCGTCATCGCCGCAGTGCTGCCTGCCTCCTCCGCGCAGGCGCAGGTTCCGCTCGGCGAAGGACCCTGGTACTACGAAACCTCTGCGCCGGCGCTGAAGCTGAAGGTGTCGATCGTCGCGCGCGGCATTTCGAATCCCTGGGGGATGGCATTCCTGCCGAGCGGCAACATTCTCGTGGCGGAGCAGGCCGGCCAGTTCCGCCTGATCGATGGCAACGATGTTCACGACGTCGCGGGATCGCCGCAGGTGCAGGTCGCCTCGAGCGGCGGGTTGATGGACATTGCGCTGCATCCTGAATTCGCAAGCAATCGACTCGTGTATTTCACGTACGTGAAGAATGCCGAGCCGCCCGCCGGCGCGGATTACTACGCGACGACCGTGCTCGCGCGCGGGCGCCTGAACGAAGCCGAGAGCGCGATCGAAAACGTCGAGGACATTTTCGTTGCCGACGCCTGGGGCACGGCGCCCGGCGGCCACGGTTCGCGCATCCGCTTCGCGCCGGATGGCACTGTGTTCTTCTCGTCGCCGTTCCGGCGCGACATGGAGAATCCGCAGAACACGATGAGCGACGTCAGCAAGCTGCTGCGATTGAACGACGACGGCTCGATTCCGGCCGACAATCCCTTCGTTGGCCAGGCGGGTTACCTGCCGGAGATCTGGTCGATCGGCCATCGCGCGATCGAAGGCATGGCCTTCCATCCGGTGACCGGCGAGCTATGGGCGAGCGAGCATGGTCCGCAGGGCGGCGACGAAGTGAACATCGTGCGCAAGGGCGGCAACTATGGCTGGCCGCTGGTGTCGTATGGCCGTGACTACGATGGCACGCGTGTATCGGAAATTCCGTGGCGAGACGACCTGCTGCAACCGGAACTGTTCTGGGTTCCGTCGATCGCGACGTCGGGCATGATGTTCTACACGGGCGACAGGTTCCCCGAGTGGCAGAACGATTTGTTCGTCGGCTCGATGATGACGGCACGCCTGCCTGGCACCGGCCACGTAGAACGCATCGAATTCAGCGAGGGCGGCGACGAGAAAGGCGAGCAGAAGCGCGAATACCTGCTGGAGAACCTCAAGCAGCGCATCCGCGACGTGCAGCAGGGTCCGGACGGTTTGATCTACGTGCTGACCGAGGAAGAGGATGGCGCGCTGCTCGTGATCGAGCCGGGTGAATGAAACGCGACGAGCGCACGCGGCAGCACGACGAAGCGTCTACGGTGAGCCTGTGGCTCGACGCCTACACCGACATCTTTTCCGACTTCGATCCGCGTCCCTTTGCCGAGCGGGCAGTATCGGATGACTTCATCACGCAGGTAAGGAAAATGGCACGGGAGGCCACGCGGATCTCCGTGCTCCGGCTGCTGATGCCCGAAGGCACCGAGCGTGAGGATCTCGAGTGCGTGATCCGCAAACGCCTGCAGGATTATTTCAGTCACACGTACGAACAGCTCGATGCCGAGGCGAGGGCGGTGCGCAACGGGCTTGCAGATGATTGCGGCCGGCGTGGCCATGATGGTCGTGGCGAGCTACATCTATTACCGGGGCCCTACGCTTTTCTCGCTGAACCTGCTGCTCGTGCTGCTGGAGCCAGGCGGCTGGTTCCTGTTCTGGAACGGGCTCGACGACCTGTTCAACTTCGCGAAGGCGAAGAAAAGGGAAGTCGCCTTCTTTGCCAGGATGGTGGCGGCACGCGTGGAGTTCGGCACGTACAAGCCGTGAGCCCTCGCCTCAGAGAATTCCCGCCGCCAGCAGGACACCCAGTAGCAGCAACATCACGGCCACGAGCTTCTGTACCAGCCCGATCGTGACCTTGTGGATGCCGGCCCGGCCCGCGAGCACGCCGGCGAAGGCCGCCGCGGTAGCGACGACGAGCAGCGACAGGTCGACCTCGGCGAGCAACATGGGAAGGTTGAGCCCGTACACGGCGAGCCTCGTGAGGTCTACAAGCGTGGCAATCGCGGCATTGCAGGCAACGTAGCCGCGCGTATCGAGGCCCGCGTGCAGCAGGAAGGCGCTGCGAAATGCGCCCTGGTGCCCCGACAGTCCGCCGAAGAAACCGCTGAGCACACCACCGAAGGGCAGGTAGCGGCTGTCGATGTGCAGGCGCGTCGCGAGGCTGTGCCACTCGATCAGCGCGAACAGCATCAACAGCACGCCGACGACGAGCTTGACCGGCGTCACGGTGGCATCGACGCCGGCGATCGAATAGGACGCAAGCGGCGTCGTTTCCGACAGTGTCGTCAGCAGCCACGCGCCCGGCAAGGTTGCGAGTAGCGCGGGCAACCCGAACCGCAGCGTGATGCGCCACGGAATGTCGCGCCACAGCGCGCCCAGCTTGAAGAGGTTGTTGAGCAGGTGCACGAACGCGGTGATCGCGACCGCGGTGACGACCGGAAAGAACGCGGCAACGACCGGCATCAGCAGCGTGCCGAGGCCGAAGCCGGAGAACAGCGTCAGCAGCGAGGCGCCGAACGCCGCGACGGCGATGATCAGCATCATCATGTGTGGTTGGCTCCCCGTGGAGCTTGCGCGGCTGCATGAGCTGCGCCGGCCGAAGTCGCGCGCGAGGCATGAATCCGCGCTCCGGACGAGACTATGCCACAATTCCGCCACGAACCCGTGACAGCCCTGGAGATACGCATGAAAGCAGCTCTGATGGCAGGACTACTGGCAATGGCCGCGGTCATCGCGCACGCGGCTGATGAACACCCGACGCTCGACGCGGCCGCTATCGATGCGCTGCGCGCGGGCGGCCTCGTGATCGTCATGCGGCATGCGAGTTCGCCGCGTGACCTGCCGGACGCTTCGACGGTGCTGGCCGACAACGCCAACGGCGAACGCCAGCTCGATGCCCAGGGGCGAAACGATGCGGAGGCGATGGGCGCTGCATTGCGCAGGCTCGAGATTCCGATCGGCTCGGTGGAGAGCAGTCCGGCCTATCGGGCGCTCCAAACCGCGCGCCTCGCCGGCTTTGCCGACATAGCGACGGCAGTCGAGCTGGGCAACGAAGGAATGCAGGCCGCAGGCGCGAACCATGGCGCGTGGTTACGCGAACGCGTGGCGCGTGGCGCGGATTCTGGCAATGCGCTGCTCATCACGCATGGGCCGAACGTCAATGCCGCGTTTCCGGAGTACGCGCAGGGAATGGGCGAGGGAGAAGCGCTGATCCTGGAGCCGCGCGGTGCCGACGCTCCACGCCTTGTCGCTCGCGCGACGATCGGTGCGTGGACGCGCCTGTGAACCGTCGTCAGTCGGTCACGACTTCGAGGTGCAGCAGCTCGCTGATCTTGCCGTAGTCGCCGGTCAGCGCCGCGCCCATCACTTCCTGCTGCAGTCGCTGCAGGCTTCCGCCGTATTCCGGCGCCACCGACACCGACAGGGTCTTGCCACCTTCGAGGAACTCCGCCATCTCGGCGCCGACTGCCATCGCGAAGCTCTGCGCATTTTGCGGCAGGAACAGGTAGAAGTTCTGGGTCTGCGAGACCAGCAGGCGGCGAAAATCCTCGGGCGATACGCCGTTCTCCGCGGCCGACGCAGCAAGCATGTCCTCGACGAAACCGTGGTCCTGCAACGTCATCGACATCGCCGGAAACTCCGCGGCCTGCAGCAGGGCCATCAGCTGCTGCTGGGCGATCAGCGGGTCGGCGTTGTTCAGCTGGTCGAACGTCTGCATTTCGATGTTGCGCGAGGTGCTGCTCGCGTCGAGCGTGAAGAACCCGGGTATCGCGAGGCGCATCGTCGAGTCGATCTGGTGCGCGTTGTCGGGGGCGTAGCGATGCTGGTAATCCAGTTCTAGCGGGATCACTTCGTCGGTGGCGACGTTCTGCAGCATCGCGCCGAGTGCGGCGACGCGTGGATCGTCGATGTCGCCGAGCGGCCCGAGGCGCAGGCCCTTCACGCTCAGGTCGAAGTGACGCGGAAATTCACTGGCGTAGTCGTAGTTCGTCACGGTGATGTCTTGCACCGTGTAGTCGAGCGGCCCCTGCACGATGTTCACGTTCGTCATCGTGATGTCGCCCGTGAGTCCGACGCGCAGCGATTCGTAGCTCGCGCTGTCGTAGCTGCCGCTGGCGACCATCTCGTCGATGCGTTCGTCGACGAGCGTTTGCGCGCGGTCGTTGATGTACCAGTACGCGCCGCCGCCTGCGGCCACGGCCAGTACGATTGCGGCGATCAGGACCTTCTTCATCGTGGTGCTCCGTTCAGTTGCCGGTGTCGAGGCCGGGAAGGGCGAAAGGCCGCGATGTCGCTCTTCACGTCGTCGATGCGGCGTAGCCGAGCAACGGAGCCTGTATCGCAGCGAGCTTCTTTCGTACTGAAGCTGTGGACTTGCGGGGCTAGCTGCTGCGATTCAAAGCGGCAGCCGCTACCTGTTCCAGCCCTGCACGATACCGGCTCTCCGGAAGGCAGGCCAGACTTCTGAGGGCATTGGCGATGCGCTGTTCCGCAGCCTGCCGCGTATACGCAAGCGCTCCGGACTGCTGCACGGCCGCGATGATTTCCTGCAGGTGTTCGAGCCCGCCGTCGCGGACCGCGCCGGCGATGAGTTGCTTGTGCTGCTCGCTGCCATGCAGCAGCGCGTATATCAGCGGCAGCGTGGGTTTGCCTTCAGCGAGATCGTCGCCGACATTCTTGCCGAGTTCGGCCGAGTTGCCGGAGTAATCGAGCACGTCGTCGATCAGCTGGAAGGCCATGCCGACTTCCAGCCCGAAAGTGTGCAACTGGCGCTCGACTTCCTCGCTTGCGCCGGCCAGGATCGCGGCGCTGCTACAGGCCGCGGCGAACAGGATGGCCGTCTTGTTGCGGATTACTTCCATGTAGGCGCCTTCCGTCGTCTCGGGATTGTGCTGGTGCACGAGCTGCAGCACTTCGCCTTCGGAAATGCGGTTCGTCGTCGAGGCCATCACGTCCATGATCCGCATGTTGCCGATGCCGACGAGCAGCTGGAACGCGCGTGAATAAATGAAGTCACCGACGAGCACGCTCGACGGGTTGCCCCATTTGAGGTTCGCCGTCGGACGGCCGCGACGCATCTCCGACATGTCGACGACGTCGTCATGCAGCAGCGTGGCCGTATGCAGGAATTCGATGACGGTCGCGAGGTCGATGTGCTGCGTGCCCTGGTAACCCAGCGCGCGGGCGCACAGCAACACGAGCACCGGGCGCATGCGCTTGCCGCCGGCGTCGACGATGTAGTGGCCTATGCTTTCGATCAGCGGTACGTCGGAGTGAAGCTGCGAGACGACCTTGCCGTTCAGCGCAGCGAAGTCCTCGGCCACGACCTGGTGGATGTGTTTGACCATGCGGTATCTGGGTTCTGGTTCCGGTCCTGGAAGGAGTATCGGGGGCCCGGTCCGGCGGGAGCCTGCGCGCCGCATGCTACTGCCATGGGCGGGGCAGTTCAATGAAACGGGACGGGGCCCGGCGCGACCGCCCGGTCCCCGTGGCAGTCTAAATTGCGGGCGGCCCGGCAATCAGGCCGGATTTCGCGGCTTGCTTCACCATAGGGCTTTCCGTACAATGGCCGCCCTTCAAGACCCCGCCCCAAGCAAAAGCCCAATCAATGGGTTTAATCACGGGTGTAGCGGTACCAGGAACGGAGCAGAATATGTACGCAGTGATTGTAAGTGGCGGCAAGCAGCATCGCGTCGTCGAAGGCGAAGTGCTGAAGCTGGAATTGCTCGAAGCCGCTACCGGCGACACGATCAATTTCGACAAGGTCCTGATGGTCGGCACCGGTGCCGACGTCAAGATCGGCGCGCCGTACGTCGCTTCCGGCAAAGTGACTGCCGAAGTGCTGGCCCATGGCCGCGCAGACAAGGTGAAGATCATCAAGTTCAAGCGCCGCAAGCACTACCGCAAGCAGCAGGGCCACAGACAGTGGTACACGCAGGTCAAGATCACCGGCATCAGCGCCTGATCACAGAATTTGCCGCTTACGCGGATCCAGCGAATAGTCAGGAGTAGAACATGGCTCACAAGAAGGCAGGCGGTAGTACCAGCAACGGTCGCGATTCCCATTCGAAACGCCTCGGCGTGAAACGTTACGGCGGCGAAGAAGTACTGGCCGGCAAGATCCTGATCCGCCAGCGCGGCACGCGCTACCATGCCGGTACGAACGTCGGCATCGGCAAGGACCACACGCTGTTCGCGAAAGTGACCGGCCGCGTGAAGTTCCAGGTCAAGGGTCCGAAAAGCCGCACCTACGTCAGCATCGAAGCAGTGGAAGCGGCTAACGCCTGAGCGACTCAGACAAGTTAGAAAAAGAGCCCTGTCACGACAGGGCTTTTTTTTATCAGCGCAATGCAAATGCGCATGCGCGTGGAAGCCCATGAAATTCGTCGACGAAGCAGAGATCACCGTAGAAGCCGGTAAGGGCGGCAATGGCTGCCTGAGTTTCTATCGCGCGAAATTCATCGAGCGCGGCGGCCCGGACGGCGGCAACGGCGGCGATGGCGGCAGCGTCTATCTCGTTGCCGACAACAGCCTGAATACGCTCGTCGATTTCCGTTACCAGCCGCGTTATCGCGCGAAAGACGGCTCGAAGGGCATGAACCAGAACCAGACCGGCAGCGGCGGTGACGACCTGGTGGTCCGTGTACCCGTCGGCACGAGCGTTTACGAAGCCGATACGCAGGAATTGCTTGGTGACCTGGTTGAAGCCGGCCAGCGCCTGCTCGTCGCGCAGGGCGGTCGCCATGGTCTTGGCAACGCGTGCTTCAAGTCGAGCGTGAACCGCAGCCCGCAAAAGACTACGAACGGCCAGCCCGGCGAATTCCGCCGACTGCAGCTGCAGCTGAAAGTCGTGGCCGACGTTGGCCTTCTGGGTCTTCCGAATGCCGGTAAATCCTCGCTGATCGCGGCCGTGTCGTCGGCACGCCCGAAAGTGGCGGATTATCCGTTCACGACGCTCGTGCCTAACCTCGGCGTCGTGCGTGTCGGCGACGAGAGCAGTTTCGTGATGGCCGACATCCCCGGTCTCATCGAGGGGGCGTCTGAAGGCGCTGGCCTCGGTATCCGTTTCCTGAAGCACCTCGCGCGTACGCGCGTGCTGCTGCACCTCGTCGACGTGGCGCCGCCCGATGGCAGCGACCCGGCCGAGGCCGCGAAGGTGATCATCGCCGAACTCGAACGTTTCTCGCCGGTGCTGGCGGGTCGCGAGCGCTGGCTCGTGCTCAACAAGATGGACCTGCTGCCGGCCGACCAGCACGAGGCCATGGTCGAGCGCATGCGCGATGAACTCGCGTGGGACGGACGCATGTTCGCCATATCCGCCGCGCAGCGCGACGGCACGCGCGAGCTCGTCGAGGCGTTGATGCGGACGGTGGCCGAGAAGAATCGCCTGTGGCACGAAGACGAAGCCTGGCGCGATGAAGAACTGCGCCTGCAGCAGCAGATGGAGTACGAGATCCGGCAAAGCATCGCGCACGCGAAGCAGCTGTGGCGCGAACGCCGCAAGGGCGAGGGCGGCGCGGATGGCGACGATGACGATTTCGACGTGGAAGTGGAATACGCGCCCTGAGCGCGACACAACGGTTTCCGCATGAGCAGCAACAGAGAACTACTGAAGAAGGCCCGCACATGGGTCATCAAGATCGGCAGCGCGCTGCTGACCGATAACGGCAAAGGCCTCAACATCGACAGCATTGCGCGCTGGGGCAAGCAGATCTGCGAGCTGCAGGACAAGGGGCTCGATGTCGTGCTCGTGTCGTCGGGCGCCGTTGCCGAAGGCGTGAGCCGGCTCGGGCTGCCGGGTCGTCCGACCGCCGTGCATGAACAGCAGGCTGCCGCTGCCGTCGGCCAGATGGGCCTTATCCAGGCATACGAATCGCAATTCAAGAAATTCGGCAAGCACACCGCCCAGATCCTGCTGACCCACGACGACCTGTCGAACCGCAAGCGCTACCTGAATGCGCGCAGCACCTTGCGCACGCTGCTCGACATGAACGTGATCCCGGTGATCAACGAAAACGACACGGTCGTCACCGACGAAATCTGCTTCGGCGACAACGACACGCTGGCCGGCCTCGTCGCGAACCTGATCAACGCCGACGTGCTCGTGATCCTGACGGACCAGCAGGGCGTTTTTGATGCAGACCCGCGCAGCAATGCGACCGCGAAGCTCATCAGCGAAGCAAACAGCCACGACGACATGTTGCTGGCCGTGGCCGGCGGCAGTGGTGCGCTCGGGAAGGGCGGCATGCAGACGAAGATCAAGGCCGCGCGGCTGGCGTCGCGCTCCGGCACGACGACCTGCATCGTGCACGGAAGCAGTCCCGATGTACTGACGGCGCTGCAACGTGGCGAGCCGCTGGGCACGCTGCTGCTGGCCGACAAACAGCCGCTTGCCGCGCGCAAGCAGTGGCTTGCGAGTCATCTGCAGGTACGCGGGGCGCTGACGCTCGATGCCGGTGCCGTGAAGGTATTGAAGAGTGCCGGCAAGAGCCTGCTGCCGGTCGGTGTGAAAGCCGTGTCGGGCAACTTCAAGCGCGGCGACATGGTGGCGTGCAAGGACGAGCAGGGCATTACGATCGCCCACGGCCTCGTGAACTACGACATGGACGAAGCCAGCAGGATCGTCGGCAAAGCCAGCGAGCAGATTCTTGCGCTGCTCGGCTATGACGGCGAGCCGGAGCTGATCCACCGCGACAATCTTGCGCTGCTTTAACCAAGACACTGCGCAACCGGTTCAGGCTCATACCCTCGCGGCCTCCAGCCTCATACCCTCGCGACCTCCAGCCTCATACCTGCGGGCCAGAGTCGCCGACTAGCCTGGCTTGCCACTCCTGCAGCTGTTGGCCGCGCCATTTTTTGCAGGCCAAAAAAAACCGGCTGAACGCCGGTTTTTTGTATTCCTTTCAACTCAGGCCTTGAGGGCCTTGATGGAGTCATTCAGGCGGCTCTTGTGACGGGCAGCCTTGTTGCGATGGATGATGCCCTTGTCCGCCATGCGGTCGAGTACCGGCACGGCTTCGTTGTAGGCAGTCGTGGCCTTGTCATAGTCCTTCGTTTCGATGGCGGCGATGACCTTCTTCACGTAGGTACGAACCATCGAACGGAAACTGGCGTTGTGACGGCGGCGTTTTTCCGCCTGTTTGGCGCGTTTGCGGGCCTGTGCAGTGTTTGCCAAGGTATTACTCCTGAAACTGGTATCCGGCTGTCCGGGGGATCGGTTTCCGAGGCAAGTACCCCGAAAAAGGCGCGCAATATGCCTTTTATGGGGGGTTGAAGTCAAGCCGGCCGTAGCCCTGCACGGGTTGGGCCGCTACCATACGCCACCTTCCGCCCAGCGAGGCCATCCGCGCGCCTGATCATGCAGCAATCCCAGACCCCGCCCGATAGCAAGACCCCCAGGCCGGCCGGACTGCTGCGTTCATCCCTGATCACTTCGGCCGGAACATTCCTGTCGCGCATCCTCGGCCTCGTGCGCGAAATCATCTTCGCCTCGTTGTTCGGGGCCAGTGATGCGGCAGATGCCTTCTTCGTTGCGTTCCGCATTCCGAATTTCCTGCGGCGGCTGTTCGCCGAGGGCGCCTTTTCACAGGCCTTCGTGCCCGTGCTGGCCGAGTATCGCCAGCAGCGCACGGCGGAAGAGGTAAAACTGTTCGTCGACCGCATCGGCGGGACCTTGAGCCTGGTGCTTGCCGTGATCACGATCATCGGCGTGCTGGGCTCCGGGCTCCTGGCCATGGTGTTCGCGCCGGGCTACATCGATCAGCCGGAAAAATTCAGCCTGCTGGTGTCGATGCTGCAGATCACGTTCCCGTACCTGCTGCTGATTTCGCTGACGGGTTTTGCAGGCGCCATCCTCAACAGCTACGGCAATTTCGCGGTGCCGGCGCTGACGCCGGTATGGCTCAATGTCGCGCTCATCGGCAGCGCACTGCTGCTCAGCCCGCTCTTTGCGGAGCCGGCGA
>DASWWP010000116.1:0-29349 GCA_036405915.1 Pseudomonadales bacterium | reverse complement strand
ATTGCGCATTCTGACCGCCTGCTGAATTTCGCCCCGTGATTGGACGGCACCGAATGAATGGATAGCGAAGGATCGACACGATGAGTTCCGCACCTGGCAACGAAATCCTGTTCATCGCCACGCGCAGCCCGTGGAGCGGTTCCTCCGCGGCGGCTGGAGCCGATGTGCTGATGACGGCGGCCGTGTTCGACCAGCCCGTGCGCGTCGTGTTCTGCGGAGATGGCGTCTGGCAGTTATTTGCCGGACAGGATGGCGATGGCCTGAAAATGAAAACCCTGTCGCGGATTTTTCCGGCCCTCGAGCTGTACGATATCCGCCACATCGTAGTCGCGGAGTCGGCGCTGCACGAGCGGCTGCTCGATGCCGCCGATCTAGTCGTCGAGGCCTCGCCTGCCAGCGATGCCGACATCCAGGGCTGGATCGCCGCCAGCAAAGCCGTATTCGTTTTCTGATACACGATGACTTTACATACCTACAACAAATCCCTCGATGCCGGAGAAGCACGGCTGCGAACCTGCCTGCGCATGCTTGCCAGCGGCGACGGCCTGTTGCTGCTCGAGGACGGCGTATATATTGCTCCGCAATTGCGCGCCAACGCGCCGCTGCGCAACGACATCCCCGCCGGTGTTAACCTGTATGCGCTGACGCCCGATGTGGTCGCTCGCGGGCTTTCTGCGAAATTGCCTGCGGATTTTTCGGGTATCGATTACGCAGGTTTTGTGCAACTCTGTCTAGCGCATCCGCGGATCGTGAACTGGAATTGAACGCGTACGGGCGTGTGGGCTTCGGCAACTGGCCACGCCATACGCACGATGGAGAACGAGAACGATACGATGGCTGGCACTGTAAGCATACGTAACCGGACGCTTGCGCTCGACAAGGACGGCTACCTCGCGAACCTGGGCGACTGGTCCGTCGAGGTGGCCGAAGAACTTGCCCGCCAGGAAGGCATCGTGCTGACGCCGGAACACTGGGAAATCATCGACCTCATTCGCGACTTCCATCAGCGCCGTGGCCTGTCGCCGGTCATGCGCATCCTCGTGAAGCTCGTCGAAAAAGAGCTGGGTCCGGACAAGGGGAACAGCCTCTACCTGCTGAAGCTGTTTCCAGAGAGTCCGGCGCGCATTGCCAGCAAGATCGCGGGCTTGCCCCGACCCGTCAATTGCCTGTAAAAAGGCGCAGCTTCGTTTCCTGTAAGAAAATCCCTATGTCTCACCCGAGTGGCGGGAACCTCGTCGTTCATCCGCTGGAATCCGGTATCGCTGCTGCGTCCTGGTTCGAAAAATTTCGTCATCTGCCGCATCCCGTGTTGCTTGCGAGCGGCAGCTCGGGCCATGGCGCTTCCCGCTTCGACGTACTGACGGCGGATCCACGCTGTGTGCTGCGTTCAGAGGCCGGGCGGACTGTCGTCACGAGCCTGGAAGGCGGCGCGCCGCAGGCCTTTACCGACGATCCCTTCGAAGTGCTCGCACGTTTCTGCACGGTGGGCGACACGCCGCCGGAACCCGACCTGCCTTTTACCGGCGGCGCGATCGGCTACTTCGGTTATGAATTGCTGCATGGCGCGAACGGCATCGACCACGGCGACAAGCCGGAACTCGGCGTGGCCGACATGGTGGTCGGGATCTACGACTGGGCGCTCGTTGTCGACAACCATACGCAGCGCACCGTGCTGGTGTGCCGCGACGTCGAAGCCGCGCGCGAGCAGGAGCTGCTGCGCGTCGCGCGGTCGCCGCATGCCCCACGTACTGAACCTTTCCGGTTGCTTGCCCCGTTCGAATCGAATTTCACGAAGGCAGAGTATCTGCAGCGTTTCCAGCGCATCATCGACTACATCCTTGCCGGCGACTGCTACCAGGTGAATCTGGCGCAATGCTTCACGGCACGCTGCGCGGGCGACAGCTGGGCCGCATGGCAACATCTGCAGGCAAAAGCCAATGCGCCGTTCGCCGCCTACCTCGAGGACGGCACGAATGCCGTGCTGAGCTTCTCGCCAGAGCGCTTCCTGCGCGTGACGAACGGCGAAGTCATGACGCAGCCGATCAAGGGCACGCGCCCGCGCAGCAACGAACCGCTGCACGACGTGGCGAACCGGCTCGACCTGGAAGGCAGCGACAAGGATCGCGCCGAGAACCTCATGATCGTCGACCTGCTGCGCAACGACCTTGGCCGCGTGTGCGCCACGGGCTCCGTCAGCGTCGAGAACCTGTTCGAAACACAGAGCTTCACGAACGTGCATCACCTCGTCAGCACGATCAAGGGTCGCCTGGGCGATGCACACGACGTATTCAAGTTGATGGCCGCGTGCTTTCCCGGAGGCTCGATCACGGGCACGCCGAAACTGCGCGCGATGGAAATCATCAACGAGCTCGAAACGAGCCGGCGTTCGGTGTACTGCGGCGTGATCGCGTGGATCGACCGCAGCGGCAACATGGACAGCAACATCGCGATCCGCACGCTCGTGCGCAGCGGCGATCGCATCCGGTGCTGGGGCGGCGGTGGAATCGTCGCCGACTCACAGGGCGACGAGGAATACCAGGAGACGCTCGACAAGATCTCGATCTTCATCCGCAACCTGCCGCAGGCGTGAGGCTCGATCCCGACTACATCCGTGCCCGCCTGCAGCAGCCTGCGGACTGCGCAAGGTCCTCTGCCCCGCCACATTTGCAGGCGGCAGTCCTCGTGCTGCTGTGTCCGGGCGTCGCCGAACCGGTGACGATCCTGACGCGACGCAGCGAAGACCTGCCACAACATGCCGGCCAGATCAGTTTCCCCGGCGGCCGCGTGCATGGCGACGACGCGAGCCTCGAAGCCACGGCACTGCGCGAAGCGATCGAGGAAACCGCACTCGATCCGTCCGGCCTCGTGCTGCTCGGGCGCCTGCCGGTCACGGTCGTGCAGAGTTCCGGCTTCGAGATCACGCCGGTCGTCGCCTGGACGGCGTTGCGTCCGCAGTTACGCGCGGATCCGCGCGAGGTCGCCGAGCTGATCGAATGTCCGCTGAAACTCGCGCTGGATCCGGCGTTGTATCGTACAGGTTCGCTCGAGCGGGATGGCCAGCGTCGTGAATTCTGGTACATCGAATTCGGCGGCCACCACGTGTGGGGCGCCACCGCGCGCATCCTGCGTTCGCTGGCGCTGCTGCTTGCCGAAACGGATGAACCGCAGGCTGGCTAAACCTTGCGAGAACTGTTTTCGAGGAACTTCTGCTGCAGCTCCTCGTACGTATCGACGGCGGGAAACTGCGGGAAGTCCGCGATGACGTTCGCCGGCGCATGGAACAGGAAACCGGCGTCGGCTTCCGAGAGCATGTTCGTGTCGTTGTACGAATCCCCGGCGGCCAGCACGCGGTAGTTCAGCGCATGAAAGGCTTTCACCGCGGCGCGCTTCGGATCCTTCTGTCGCAGCACGTAGTTCGTCACGCGGTCCTGTGCATCGACTTCGAGCTTGTGGCACAGCAACAGCGGATGGTTGAAGTGCGCCATCATCGGCATAACGAACTCGTAGTACGTATCTGACAGGATGACCACCTGGAAACGCTGCCGTAGCCAGCGCATGAATTCGGCTGCGCCCGGCAGCGGTTCCACCGTCGCGACGACGTCCTGGATTTCCTTCAGTCCGAGCCCCTTGTCAGCCAGTATGCGCAGGCGGCGTTGCATCAGCAGGTCGTAGTCGGGCACATCGCGCGTCGTCAGGCGCAATTCCTCGATGCCGGTTTTCTCCGCGAACTTGATCCAGATTTCGGGGATCAGCACCCCTTCCAGATCGAGACAGACCATATCCATGAAGCGACTCCGCAGCGTTGTTGTCTCCGGCATTCTCCCCTGCCCGCACCACGCGGCGCAACGCGGGTGAACTATGCGTGATCCCCGCAGGTGAAGCCCGCGTCAGGAGCCGGCGCATCTTGCAGCGATGCTTGCCCGGCCCGTGTCAGGCGGACCAGTGCAGTTTCGGAAGCGCCAGTGCAGCGGCAAGTGCGTCACGCTCGGCACGGTCCTGCGCGGCCGCAAACCTCGCAACGAGCGCCCGCTGCAGGTGCGGTGCGAACATCTCGATGAAGTCGTACATGTAGCCGCGCAGGTAAGTTTCGCGGCGGAAGCCGATGCTGGTCGTGCTCCACTCGAAAAGGTGCGAGGCATCGAGCGCGACGAGGTCGTCGTCGCGCTGTGGCTCCACGGCCATGCTTGCGATGATGCCGACGCCGAGGCCGAGCCGTACGTAGGTCTTGATGACGTCGGCATCCGCGGCCGTGAATACGACGCGTGGTTTGAGCCCCGCCTGCTGGAAGGCCGCGTCGAGCTTGGAGCGGCCCGTCATGCCGTGGACGTACGTGACGAGTGGATGTTCTGCGAGCGCCTGCAGGCTCAGCGTGCCGCATGTCGCGAGGGGATGCCCGGCGGGCACGAGCACGGCGCGGTTCCACTGGAAGCACGGCATCATGACAACGTCATCGAAAGCCTCGAGCGCTTCCGTGGCGATCGCAAAATCCGCCGCGCCGCGCGCCGCGAGCTCGGAAATCTGCATCGGCGTGCCCTGGTGCATGTGCAGCGCGACGTTCGGGTAGCGTTCGATGAAACGCTTGATCACCGGCGGCAGTACATAACGCGACTGCGTGTGCGTCGTCGCGATGCCGAGGTTGCCGCGGTTCTCGTCAGTAAATTCGCTCGCAATCGCGCGGATGCCGTCGAGCCGCTGCAGTATCTCGCGTGCACTTTGCACGATGCGTGCGCCGGCTGGCGTCAGCGCTTTCAGGTGCTTGCCATTGCGCTGGAAGATTTCGACGCCGAGTTCATCCTCGAGCTGGCGTATCTGCTTGCTGATGCCGGGCTGGGAGGTAAACAGCGTTTCCGCTGCGCGGGAAATGTTCAGCTCGGCGGCCGCGACGGCGTCGATGAAGCGTAACTGCTGCAGATTCATGGGCCGAAGCCTATGCGCTGCGGTTATAAAAAACCAGCGCGCTATTGCCTAAAGCTTGCGCTTTACGGCTTACGGCTGCGGGAGGATGTTCGCAATGCCGGCTGGCACGTGGCCGGTGGCAACGTGTTCGCGGGCCGATTCGCAGTGGCCCTGCTGGTCGTCGAAGAACACGTCGGCTTCATAGGCGCGCAGGAAGGCACCCTTGTCCTGGCCGCCGAGGAATAGCGATTCGTCGATGCGGATATCCCACGCGCGAAGCGTCAGTACGACGCGCTCGTGTGCCGGCGCCGAGCGTGCCGTGACGAGACAGGTGCGTATCGGTGACGCGCCCTCACCGAACTCGCGCTGCAACATGTGCAGGGCCGCGAGGAAGGGTTTGAACGGGCCTCCGCTAAGCGGTCGTTTCGCCGCCTCCCGTTCGCTGCGCGTGAACTCGGCGAGGCCGCTCATCTTGTAGATGCGTTCGGCCTCGTCGGAAAACAGTACCGCGTCGCCGTCGAACGCGAAGCGCAGCTTGTAGTCCGCGGTGTTCGCCGCCTTCGACGGCAGGATCGTAGCCGCGGCGACACCGTGTTCGAGGGCCTGGCGTACGTCCTGCCCGTTCGTCGACAGGAACAGGTGGCAGTTGAATGCCGTGATGTAGCGGTACGGGCTGGAGCCGCCGCAAAACGCCGCCTTGCTGATGTTCAGGTTGTGGTGCTGGATCGAATTGAAGATGCGCAGCCCGGTGTCGGCGGTGTTGCGTGACAACAGGATTACTTCGACTCGTTCCTGACCGAGCAGCTGGTTGATGTTCAGCAGCTTCTTGACGAGGTGGAAGGCGTCGCCCGGGGCAAGCGGCTCGCCTTCGTGCGCGATCTGGTACTTGCGATAGGCCTCGACGCCCTGCTCTTCGTATACACGATGGCTTTCGTCCAGATTGAACAGCGCACGCGAGGAGATCGCGACGATCAGTTTTTCGCCGGGACTGGTTTTTCCGCGCGCTTTTCCATCGGACGCCAGTTCTGCTTCGTTCGTACCGTTTGCATCTTTCGCAGCGTTCATGCCGGGCATGGTACACCCGTTCCCCGCAAGCCGCAGTAGCCGCCGGGATTCTTCGCGAGGTACTGCTGGTGATGATCCTCCGCATAGTAGAACGTTCCAGCGGGTGCTACTTCCGTCGTGATGCGGTTGCCGCCGGCGGCGACCAGCGCCTGTTCGTATGCGCGCCGTGAGGCCTCTGCTTCCTCGGCCTGCCGCGGAGTCGTCGTGTAGATCGCGGAGCGGTACTGCGTGCCGACGTCATTGCCCTGCCGCATGCCCTGCGTCGGATCGTGAGCTTCCCAGAACACCTGCAGCAGGCGGCGATAACTGATGACGGCCGGATCGAACACGACGAGCACGACTTCCGCATGCGCGGTCTGGCCACTGCACACATCCTGGTAACTTGGATGCGCCGTGTGGCCACCGGCGTATCCGACCGCCGTGCTGAACACGCCGGGCAGTCGCCAGAACAGGCGCTCCGCGCCCCAGAAACAACCGAGGCCGAAGACTGCGCGCTCAAGCCCTGGCGGAAAGGGTTCGACGAGCGTATTGCCATTGACGTAGTGGGTAGGAGCAAAGACCATAGGCCGCGTCCTGTCCGGTAGCGCCTCCCCGGCCGTGACGAGGTGCGCGGTTTTGGAAATCGACATGCGTTTTCCTCCCTAAATGCCTGAAAATGGTGTCTGAAAAAGGGACCTGAAAAAAGCACCCGAAGTACATGGTGCCTGAGAAAGGTGCCTGAAAAGGAAAATATCCCGTTCAAACGGACAGCAGGTACTCCTACTATCCATTCCGGGGCTCAGTGGCGCCAGAATAGCGCCTCACGAAGGCTTCAGACAGTGCTGCGCCGGCCGAACCGGTTGCGCAAGCTGGCCGACGGCCGGTTACGACAAGGCTGCTTAACACTATGTATCTGGAATTTTTCGGCATGCGTGAACTGCCGTTCACGCTGACTCCGAACACGGACTTCTTCATCGATCTCGACGGTCATCACCAGGCACTCGAAGTCATCCAGCTTGCCCTCGAAAGCGGCGAAGGTTTCATCAAGATCACCGGCGAAGTCGGCACCGGTAAAACGCTTCTCTGCCGCCGGCTGCTGAATACGCTCAGCGACCAGTTCGTATCGGCCTACATCCCGAATCCTTTCCTGACGCCCGATGGCCTGATGCTCGCGCTCGCCGAGGAACTGAACCTGCCGGTGTCGCCGGAAAAGGGCCGCCACCACATCCTGGGCCAGATCAATGCACAGCTGATGAGCATCAAGCAGGCCGGCAAGCAGGTGGTGTTCCTGCTCGACGAAGCCCAGGCCATGCCGGAAGAAAGCATCGAGGCCCTGCGCCTGCTGACGAACCTCGAGACCGAGTCTGAAAAATTGCTACAGGTCGTGCTGTTCGGCCAGCCGGAACTGAATGACCTGCTGAACCGCGACTCGCTGCGCCAGCTGAAACAGCGCATCACGTTCTCGTACGTGCTGCCGACGCTGACGGAAGAAGAAGTCACGAGCTACATCAATCATCGCCTCGCGAAATCGGGTTTTCCCGGCGTGAACCTGTTCAGCCCGAAAGCCATCCAGGAAGTGTATAGGGCGAGTTCGGGCATTCCGCGCATCATCAATATCCTCTGCCACAAGGCGCTGCTCGTCGCATACGGACGCGGCGATACGAAGATCACGCACTTGCACGTCGGCCGCGCGATCGAGGACACCGAAGATGCGCGCGTACACCAGAATTATTCGGTGCAAGCCACGCGCAAGGGTGGGCCGAACTGGCTGACGCTCATCATGGCGTGCATCGCGGCCAGCGCACTGACGCTGCTGGTCGTGTACTGGCTCGGCCTGTAAGCCTTCCCCGTGCGCGCGCAGCCGCCGCACAGTTCCAGTGACAGTTCCAGCGGTAGTCGCATGTACCTGCGTCTCAATCCCTACGACGAAATCCTGCGAGGCATGCGTGTCAGCCTTCAGATCGACGAAGGCATCATCAAGATCACCGGCAAGAGTGGCTCCGGCAAGAGCGCGCTTTGCCGCCAGCTTCACGCAGACTTGCAGAACGACGGCCAGCCCGCCCTGCTGTTCACCGAGCCTCCGGCCAGTGTTGCAGCATTGCAGGACGCAATAGTTGATCGGCTCAATCTCGACTCCGCTGGTAATTTCACGCGCGCACTGAGCGCCTGGCTGCTGGCGCGCAACGCCGACGAGAAACCGCTCGTACTGATTTTCGACGATGCGCAGCGGCTCGATCCGCCGACCTTCAGCGCCATCCGCATGCTGTGCAACATCCAGAACGGCGCCCGGGCGCTCGTCCGCATCGTGCTGTGCGGCAACGGCGAACTCGACGTGCACATCGCGACCACGGCGTTGCGCGCCGTCACGCAGTTCATCAGCCAGAGCTTCACGGTGCCGTATCTCACGCGTGAGCAGGCGCGCGACTTCCATCAGGCCTGGTGCCTGCAATCAGGCCTTGGCACGCAAGCGCTCGACGAGCGAGCGCTGGACAGGCTGTTCCATGACACGAAGGGACAACCCGGCCTGCTGTACGCGCGTTGCGAGCAGGTAGGCGGGGCGCAGTTGCCCGTAGGCGCGCCGTCCACTGGGACCGCTCCTGCCGATGCGCTCGTGGCAGCACCCGGCGGTAGGAAGCAGGACGGGCCGCGCGCGGTTGCCATTGTCATCGCACTGCTGCTCATCGGTGGCGCGGCGTATATGTATCTTGCTCCACCTGCAACGACGATAACGGATCCCGTCGCGCGCAGCGAGGCGCAGACTGCGCCCTCTCCTGCCCCGCCCTCCAATGCAACCGTCGATGCAACTGTCACAGAATCCGTGTCCGAAGTACTGGCCGGCACGGACTCACCGGACGCCACCCCGGCTTCGGCGGTCATTACAGCGATGGACGCTCCGGCGCTGGCGCCGTCGGACCCGGCTACATCGGTAGCGCCGCCCGCTGACCAAACACAGTCAGCAGAACCGGCAATAGCCGGGGAAGCGACGAGGGGAACGCTCGTCGAGGCCTCGCCGCAGGCGGTGCAGGACGCGACGGCGCCTCGGGAATCACTTATCGCCGCGGGGCAGCCAGAACCTGCCGCCGACGACGTGCAGCGCGTAACGGCTGGCGTCGAACCCGCGGCCCAGTCGATGGCTGCACCGATGCCCGTGGAAGAGTTCATCGCAAGCTGGATCGACACCTGGCAGGCGCAGGATGTCGAGGCATACCTCGCGCACTACCATCGCGACTTTGCGCCGATCCAGGGTACGCGCGAGGGATGGGAAGAACAGCGACGGCGCGTCATCGCGAATGCGCGGGACATCATGATCAGCGCCGATGCGCCACAGTCGATAGCCGAGGCACAGGATGGCATGCGGGTCGTGCGCTTCTGGTTGAACTATAGCGCGGCGAATTACGCGGATCGCACGCTCAAGGAGCTCGTGCTCGCGCGCGACGAGGACACGTGGCGTATCCGCGTCGAACGCAACCTGCGCAGCGAGCCGCAGTAGCCGATTGCATCATCGTTTGCGTGAGCGAGATGCATCCGTCGAATGCGCCAGCCGACGCAGTCACGCGAGCGCGGAGTAAACGCAATCGGCATTCACCGGGTATCCGCTGCGCTCAGCCCCCGTGCGCGCAAATCCGTAAATATTGCGCGACGACGCGCTCGATCCCCTGCTCGATGCACTCGATCGTCAGCGCATGCCCGATCGAGACCTCGAGGATGCCTGGGATGCGCAGGAAGTCGGCAAGGTTGCGCAGGTTCAGGTCGTGGCCGGCATTCAGGCCGAGTCCTTCCTTGCACGCCGCTTCCGCGGTTCGCCGATAGGTTTCAAATACGCCAGACGCATCGGTGCCGCCATGCGCGCGCGCATAGGCTTCGGTATACAGCTCGATGCGGTCCGTGCCGGTCTGCGCGGCCGGAGCGGCCTGCTCCGGGGCGGGATCAAGGAAAACCGCCGCGCGAACGCCTAATGCCTTGATGCCCGCAACCGTTTCGCGCAGGAAGCTCGCGTGCGCGACGCAGTCCCAGCCGTGATCGGACGTCAGCTGCGCATCGGCGTCGGGCACGAGCGTACACTGGTCCGGCCGCACGTCCTCGATCAGTTGCAGGAACTGCGGCGACGGATAGCCCTCGATGTTGAATTCGACACCCGGATGGTTGCGCAGTAGCGACGCGAGGTCATAGGCATCCTGGCGGCGCACGTGGCGCTGGTCCGGCCGCGGATGAATCGTAATGCCACGCACGCCGAGGGCTATGAAACGTTCGGCGAAAGCCAGCAGGTCCGGATAGTTGTGCCCGCGCGAATTGCGCAGCAGTGCGAGCTTGTTAAGGTTGACGCTCAGTACGGTCATCGCGGTGCTCAGATTTTTTCGTCGCGATCGGGCCATACGAAACCGATCGGGCGCGGCTCGGCATCTTCGTCGACGCGCGCTGCGTGGCAAATCAGCTGCACGGTGCCCTGGTGCGCGAGGATAGAACACGGGCTGTCGCCGAGCGTCCCTTCGATGCGGATGCCGTCGAAACTTACCTGTGCGAGTTCATGGACTTCTACCTGCAGCCCGCCATGCAAAATCGCGACGATCGCAGGCCGGAAATGCTCCGGCAGGCGCTCGCTCCATGCACGCGCCTCCGCAGCGAGCGCCTGCAACAGGACACCTGCACTGCGATATTCATTGCTCTCTTCTTCGCTGCAGGCAGATGGAATCTGGCACACTTCGCCGCCCTGCACGGACGGCGGTGTGAAGCCCGGCACCGGCACCATCTGCCTGTTCAGGTAATCCGTCAGGTTCGGCGACGTGTCGTCGCTCTTCAGTGCATTGGGCTGCGCAACCGCAGCGTCGTCGGCAGCCTTGCCGGTCGTGTCGAAGGTGTCCGCCATGAGTTATCCAATCGATTACGAAACTGGTGCCCGAGGCCGGGGTCGAACCGGCACGACTTTTAGGGTCGGGGGATTTTAAGTCCCATGTGTCTACCAATTTCACCACTCGGGCAAGCGCCGCGATTATAGGTGGCGACGCGAAAGCGGCATAGGAAAAGGAACATGAAGCGTTCGCACGCGAACGTGCAGCACGCAGAATTCGAAGGGATGCGAAATGTAGTAATTCTGGAGTGGACGCGGCATTCAACGCCCAGATCTATAAATGGCTGATGCTGGGAGATCGTGGAGCGCCTGATGCTCGAAGCCCCATTGCAAGGACCGCGCACCGACACTTCAGGTTGCTTAAATGCCGAGGCATGGAATGGAGGCTGGAGTCGGAATCGAACCGGCGTACGAGGAGTTGCAGTCCTCTGCATGGCCACTCTGCCATCCAGCCTTTCTCGCCCTGTGCCGCGCCTGTTGCAACATTGCTGGAGCGTGAACTCCAACCAGCACGTTCAGGGACTACCTGCGGCTTTCATCTGGGCTGGGCACCGGTCGTGCGTCAAGCAGTAGCATCGATAACGCTGCAACTGCACACGACCATCCAGCAGATTCAAACCGGCAAATTGGAGCGGGAAACGAGACTCGAACTCGCGACCCCGACCTTGGCAAGGTCGTGCTCTACCAACTGAGCTATTCCCGCGTTTGCCAATTTGATACTTGGCCCGATCAATGACACAAACCGGACGGCTCATGCTCTCGATCGGCACCCGGATAGTTTTGCACCCGGGCTTGAAGAGGGCGCCATTCTAATCTGCTGATTGCTGATGTCAACAGCCGGAGCCCATGAAAAAACACCTTATTTGAGGCCGCTTTTCAACAGCGGCCAGGCACTGCGAAGGTAGATCGCCATCGACCATATCGTCAACACAGCGGCCGCATTCAACAGCAACAAACCAAGGCCCCACACGAGCACCGGACCTTGCGCGTCCGTTGCAAGCAACACGATCAACGCAATCATCTGCACGGTGGTTTTTACCTTGCCGACCATGCCCACCGCCACCGCATCGCGTTGCTGATGCTCGGCCATCCATTCGCGCAGTGCCGACACGAGCACCTCGCGCGCGACGATAACCGCTGCCGGAATGATGTACAGCGGCATCGGATAGCTGGCGCCCAGCATGACGAGCGAAATCGTGACGAGCAGCTTGTCCGCCACCGGGTCGAGGAATGCGCCGAAACGCGACGTCTGGCGCATGCGGCGCGCCATGTGCCCGTCGAGCCAGTCCGTGACGCAGGCGAAGATGAAGATGCCGGACGCTACGAGGAAATGGCCGCGGAAGTCAGCGTAATACACGGCCATGAACACCGGGATGAGCAGTACGCGCAGAAAGGTGAAGAAGTTGGCGAGCGTCATCGGTGTCGGGATGTTGCGGTTTTGGGGGATTCTACCTAAATCGCGCCGTGGGGCACACGCGCGCGGTCACGCGCCGTGCAGATGTTCGTAAATCGTTTCGGCCAGCTGCCGGCTGATTCCGGGCACGCGCTGCAGGTCCTCGATGCTGGCCTTGCGGATTTCCTGTTGGCCGCCGAAATGCAGCAGAAGTTCCTTGCGCTTGCGCGGACCCACGCCAGGAATCGATTCCAGCTGCGAGCGCGTGCGCGCCTTGCCGCGGCGCTGCCGATGCGCCGTGATCGCGAAGCGGTGTGCCTCGTCGCGGATGTGCTGAAGCACATGCAGCGCCGGCGACTCGGCCGGCAGCACGAGTTCCTCGTGCGTGCCGCCGCGTATCAAGGTCTCCTGCCCTGCCTTGCGGCTGATCCCTTTCGCGATGCCGAGCATCATGACGCCCTGCACACCGAGGTCGGCAAGCACGGTCTCCGCCTGCTGCAACTGGCCCTTGCCGCCGTCGATGATCAGCAGGTCCGGCATCTTGCCCTCGCCCTTCTGCAGGCGCGTGAAGCGGCGGCGCAGCGCCTGTTCCATCGCGGCGTAGTCGTCGCCGGGTGTGATGCCATCGATGTTGAATCGTCTATAGTCGGACTTCAGTGGACCGCTCGTGTCGAACACGACGCACGAGGCCACGGTTGCCTCGCCGGAACTGTGGCTGATGTCGAAGCATTCGAGGCGCGTCAGCGGCTTCTCGACGCCAAGCGCCTGCTGCAGCGCGCTGAGCCGCGTTTCCACCTGCAGGCGATTCGTCAGCCGGTCCTGCACGCCGTGCTCCGCGTTCGTCACCGCAAGCTCGAGCCACTTCTGGCGATGGCTGCGCACGCGGTGCGTGATGCTGACGCGATGACCGGCCTTGAATGCGAGCGCTTCCTCGAGTTCAGCTCGCTCGCCAGGCTCGTGGCTGCAGATCAGCTCCTTGGGCAAGGAGAATGCATCTCCGTCACCAAGATAAAAGCGCCCGATGAACGCGTGCATGAATTCCGCTGGCGTGGTTTCGAGGGCAAATTTTGGATAGAAGTTGCGGTTGCCGAGTATGCGTCCGCCTCGGATGAACACCACGTGTACGCATACCACCCCGGCTGCTTCGGCGAGCGCGACGACGTCGACGTCGCCCTTCTCCCCCGCCACGTACTGTCGCTGCTGGATCAGGCGCAGGTCGCCGATCTGGTCACGAAGTACCGCGGCTTCTTCGAAGCGCATGTCGCCGGCCATGCGTTCCATCTTCTGGCTCAGCTCCTGCGTGATCGCATCGTTCTCGCCCTCGATGAACATCACCGACAGGCGCACGTCGTCGGCATACAGCGTAGGCGTCGTCAGGTTCACGCACGGGCCCGAGCAGCGCTTGATCTGGTACTGCAGGCAGGGCCGCGTTCGGTTGCGGAAGATCGAATCGTCGCACTGCCGCACCTGGAAAACCTTCTGCAGCAGCGCGAGTGATTCGCGCACGGCGCTGGCGCTCGGGAACGGGCCGAAATAACGGCCCTTCTGCTTCTTCGCGCCGCGATGCAGCGTGAAGCGCGGATAGGTGTCCTCGGTGGACAGGAAGATGTACGGGTACGACTTGTCGTCGCGCAGCACGATGTTGAACGGCGGCCGCTTGTCCTTGATCAGGTTTTGTTCGAGCAGCAGCGCCTCGGTTTCGCTGCGGGTGATCGTCGTCTCGATGCGGTGGATCTTGCTGACGAGCGCGAGCGTCTTGTTGTCGAGCCCGCTGCCGCGGAAGTAGTTGCTGAGTCGCTTCTTGAGGTTCTTGGCCTTGCCGACGTATAGCGTATCGCCATTTGCATCCAGCATGCGGTACACGCCGGGCCGTATGCTCGCGTGTTTCAGAAATGCCGCATGATCAAAGCGCGCGTCGTCGCGCTCCTGGTCGTTCATGGCCTGCCTGTTGAGAATTGTTCACACGATGCGCACTTCGGGATACAGCACGATGCCGAACATCTGCTGCACCGACGCGCGAATTTTTTCGGACAGCTGCACGAGCTGTGCACCGGTCGCCTTGCCGTGGTTCACGAGTACCAGCGCGTGGTCGCGGTGCACGCCGACGTCACCTTCGCGGTAGCCTTTCCACCCGGCCTTCTCGATCAGCCACGCGGCGGGCACCTTGACCATGCCGTCGTCAGGATACCCGACGATCGCCGGAAAGGCCTGCCGCAGACGATCGAAATCCTCGCGGGACACCTTCGGATTCCAGAAGAACGACCCGGCGTTGCCGATCTGGTGGTGGTCCGGCAGCTTGCTGCTGCGAATGCGGCATACGGTCGCGCTGACGAGCCGGGGCGTCAGCTGGTCAGCGGGCACGTCGCGCAGCGCATCCCGCAGCGCTGGATAGTCGAGGTTCAACTCCGCCTGCTTGCCGAGGCGGAAACGCACGCGGCAAATGATGTACTGGTCGCGCAACTCGCGCTTGAAGACGGAGTCCCGATAGCCAAAACCGCAATCGGCGTTCGTGAACGCGCGCATCTCGCCGCTTTCGATATGCAGTGCGTCGAGCGTAAGCAGGGTGTCCTTCACCTCGGCGCCATAAGCACCGATGTTCTGCACCGGCGCGGCGCCGACGGTGCCGGGAATCAGCGACAGGTTCTCGAGGCCATACCAGCCCTGACCGAGCGTGTGCTGCACGAAGTCGTGCCACACCTCGCCGCACAGAGCTTCGACATCCGCATATTCCGGCGTTTCATCGACGAGCCGTATGCCCTTGATGTTGAGTTCCATGACGAGCCCGGGATAGTCCTGCTTGAACAGGATGTTGCTGCCCTGCCCGATCAACATGTACGGCAGTTGGCGTTCCTTGACCCAGGCCAGCGTGGCGCGCAGTTGTTCCAGGCTCGTGATGTCGGCGAAATAACGCGCGTGTGCCGACACGTGGAAAGTGTTGTATTTGCGGAGATCGACGTCTTCGAGGATGTTCATTACGGTAGTCGGGATATGCGGTTCGTGCGCGGGCTTTTCAACGCGCCGGGAGTGCGTGGCGCGCGCGCAGTTCGGAGAGCAGCGCCGCGCTGGCTTTTTCGGCGAGGTCGAGCACGAGTTCGAAATCGTCATGGCCGCGGTAGTAGGGATCGGGCACTTCGTCATGGCCCGTGGAGCCGTGCTCGAGGAACAGCGCGACCTTGTGGTCGGTTCCGCGCGGCGCGAGTTCGCGCAGCGCCGCGAGGTTCTGGCGGTCCATCGCGAAGATGTAGTCGAAGTCCTCGAAGTCGCGAGCGTTGACCTGGCGTGCACGCAGCGGACTCAGGTCGTATGCGCGTTTCGCCGCCGCGCGCAGCGTGCGCGGATCGGGCGGATCGCCGCAGTGCCAGTCGCCGGTGCCCGCGGAATCGACCTCGATGTAGTCCTCGAGCCCCGCGGCCGCGATCTGGTGCCGCAGCACGGCTTCGGCCGTCGGCGAGCGGCAGATGTTGCCGAGGCAGACCATCAGCACGCGTATGCGCTTCCTCCGCACATCCATGTCACACACCGCCCTGGACGAGCTGGCGCACGTGGTCGAGATCTGCCGCGGTATCGACGCCCGGCGGAATGAACTCGCAGCTGCGTTCGGCATGAATCGTGACGCCGTTGTACATCGCACGCAGCTGTTCGAGCTTTTCGGTTTCCTCGATGGGACTCGGCGGCCAGCCGACGAACTGCTGCAGCACGTCGACCCGATACGCATACAGCCCGATGTGGCGCTTCGCGAGCGCGAGGCTGTCGGCGGTGATGCCGTCTCGCGGCCATGGAATCGGGGCGCGCGAGAAATACAGCACGCGGCCACGCGTGTCGGTAACGAGTTTCACGGCGTTGGGGTTACGCCATTCTGCTTCGTCGCTGACCGGCGCATACAGCGTGCAGATGCCAGTTTCGGGACGCACCGCGAGATTCGCCGCTACCTGGTCGATGACGGCCGGCGGAATCAGTGGTTCGTCGCCCTGCACGTTGACGATGACCGCGTCGGCGCCCAAGCCCAGCTGCTGCGCGACTTCGGCAATTCGGTCGGTGCCCGATGCATGCGCGGGATTGGTCATCAGCACGTCGACGCCGGCACTCGCGCACGCGAGCCGGATGCGTTCGTCGTCGGTCGCCACGTAAATCGCCGCCGCCTTGCTCTTGCGGGCGCGCTCGACGACACGCAGAACCATCGGCGTGCCGGCGATGTCCAGCAACATTTTTCCAGGCAGGCGCGACGACTGGTAACGCGCCGGGATGACGACCGTGAAACTCATTTGCGGTTGGCTTTTTCGTCGGGCGTCAGCGTGCGCGCCTCGGTGTCGAGCATCACCGGGATACCGTCGCGGATCGGAAACGCGAGACTGTCGGGGTAGCAGATCAGTTCCTGCTTTTGCTGGTCGTAATGCAGGCTGCTCTTGCACAGCGGGCAGGCGAGTATCGCCAGCAGTTTCTTGTCGAGCATGTTCAGTCCTCGTTACGCTGCGGCCGCAGCGGCGGATTCATATGGTAGCCGGGCGGACGAAGTTCGAATGCGGCGAGCGCGCGCTTCGCGTCGTGCAGTTGCTCGTCGATAGCCGCGAAAAATTCCCGGGGGAGTTCGGCCTGCACTTTGAGGCACCAGTGCCGCTCGTCGACCAGCTGCAGGCATTTGACGGCGTCTTTCTCCGTCATCAGCACCGGGCGCGGGTCGGCGAACGTGATGTCCTCGCGCGAAAAACGGTGATGGTCCGGAAACGGATGCGTGATGATAGCAAAGCCCTGCTGGCACAGCGTCGTGTAAAAACGTTCCGGGTTGCCGATGCCGGCCACGGCATGGACGCGGTCATGCAGGTGGCCGTAGCGTGCGCGCCAGTCGGCACAGCTCAGCGTTTCGCCGCTGCGGATGTTCACGAGCACGTCGGGGACCAGCTGCATCGAAGCGCGCGCACGAATGCCATCGGGCAAGGCCAGTCCTTCGTCCGCATTGACGACGACATAGTCGACTTCGAGCAGCCGTTCAGGCCCTTCGCGCAATGGCCCGGCCGGCAGGAAGCGCCCATTACCGAAGCCGCGCGTGCCATCGACCACGGCGATCTCGATGTCGCGGGCCAGCGCATAGTGCTGCAGGCCGTCGTCGCACAGGATCACGCCAGGCTGGAAGTGTTGCTCGAGGAAACGCACGCCGCGGCCACGGTCCGGATCGACGACGACCGGCGCACCCGAATTGAGTGCCAGGAGCAGTGCTTCATCGCCGCTCGCATTGGGTGACGTATCGACCGTGACGTGCAGCGGATAGGACTTGTTCCTGCCCCCGTAACCGCGGCTCACGACGGCTGGCTTCCAGCCCTGCTCCTGCAGGTACAGGCACAGGGCCAGCGCGAGCGGGGTCTTGCCGGTGCCGCCGGCTGTCAGGTTACCGATGACGATCACGGGCACCGACGCCCGCGTGGCCTGTTTGCGGCCACTCTGGTACGCGCTTCGCCGCGACTGGGCGATGCCGCGGTACACGCGGCTCAGGGGCTCGAGCCAGCGGAGCCACTCGGCATCGCGGTACCACGCGCGCGGCAGCAACTGCTTCATGCACCCTCCTCCGCAGTTTCGGCGAACTGCATGCGGTGCAACGCGGCGTAAGCGCCTCCGCGCGAGAGCAGGCCCTGGTGCGTACCGGTTTCGACGATGCGACCTTTCTCCATCACGACGATCACGTCCGCCTTTTCGATCGTCGACAGGCGGTGCGCGATGACGAAGGTCGTGCGGCCTCGCATCAACGTGTCGAGCGCATCCTGGATGTGGCGTTCAGAGGCCGTATCGAGTGCGGAGGTCGCTTCGTCGAGGATCAGGATCGGCGCGTCCTTCAGCAATGCTCGAGCGATCGCGAGGCGCTGGCGCTGTCCGCCGGACAGCAGGAGGCCATCGTCGCCGACCACGGTATCGAGTCCCTGCGGCAACTCGCGAATGAATTCATCGGCATGCGCGCGCTGCAGCGCCTGCCCGATCGCGGCATCGCTCGCGCCGGCGAGCTCGCCATACGCGACGTTGTCGCGAATGCTGCCGTTGAACAGTACGACCTGCTGGCTGACGAGCGCGACCTGGTGGCGCAGGCTGTCGAGCGCGTAATCGCCGTGCGGCACACCGTCGATGAGTATCGTGCCCGTGCGCAACTCATAAAAGCGCGGGATCAGATTCACGAGCGTCGTCTTGCCGCTGCCGGACTTGCCGACAATTGCCACCGTCTGCCCCGGTTCGCAAACGAGATTCACGTCGTCGAGCACCGGCTCCGCGCCATCACCGTACGCGAAGCCCACGTGCTGGAACTCCACGCGGCCCTCGACCCGCTCGCGCACGAGCGTGCCGGTATCGCGCTCGGCGGGTTCGTCGAGTATCCCGAAGATGCTGGCAGCCGCGGCCAGGCCTTTCTGGATGTCGGCATTTACCTTGGACGTCTGCCGCACGGGTTTCATCAGCATGCTGGCCGTGACGATGAAGTTGACGAAACGCTCCGGCGACATCGTCGTGAGCGCGTCGGGATCGAGTGCGAGCCATACGAGGAATGCGATCGCGGCTGACACGAGCATGTGCACGATTGGCGCGCTGATTGCCGCCGTCAGGGCAAGTTTCAGGTTCTGGCGCGTATTGCGCTCGCTCGCGGCGGCGAATTTTTCCGTGATCTGCCGGCGCGCGCCGAAGCTGCGGATGACCTTCAGGCCCTTCAGCGTTTCGGCGAGCACCTGCGTGACGTCGCCCATCGAGGCCTGGATGCGCTTGCTGTAGCGGCGGAAGTATCGCGACGCGAATACGACGACACCGCTGATCAGCGGCGTGATCGCGACGAAGATCAGCGTGAGCTTCCAGTCCAGCATCAGCAGCGTGATGACGAGAGCGATGACGACCGCGCCTTCTCGCAGCATCACCGTCAGCGAATCGCTGATTGCCGCCGTGATCTGCGTGACGTTGAACGTTACCGTCGACAGCAGGTGGCCCGACGCCTGGCGATCGTGGTAGCCGAGCGGCAGGCGCAGGAAGGCGGCGACGATCTCGCCCCGCAGCCGGTGCACGACACGCCACGCGACGATGCTCATGAAGTACACGCCAAGGAAGCCCCCGACGGTGCGCACCAGCACGACACCCATCAGCAGCATCGGAATCACCAGTTGCGCATCGCCCGCGGCCACGAGCGCCTTCAGCGGCGCGGCGACCTGGTCGAACAGGCCGCCGGACAACGTTGCAACCTGCTCCGCGTCACTGCTGCCGCCGTTCATGCTGGATAGCACGATCTCGATGACGAGCCCGAACGACGCCGTTGCCGCGCCGTATAGCAGGTAGCCAACGACGCTCAGCAGGAAGGCCCACCACAGCGGGCCGATGTAGCCGAGTAATCTGCGGTACAGCGCCGCTCCGCTCGCGGTGGTGGCCGTCGTTGTGGGCGAGGGAGCCATCGCCTACTCGGCCCCGGGATCGCGCGTCGCGATGCTGAGCTTCGTGAAGCCGAGCTGCGCGACCGCATCCATGGCGGTGACGACCGACTGGTGCGTCGTGCTGGCGTCCGCCGTGATCGTTATCGGCAGTGAGTTGTCGCCGTCGGAGAGTTCGGTGATCGCCTGCATCAGCGTCGCGACACCGGTATTTTCGAGGCGGCGGCCGTTGACGGCGAAGGCGCCGGCATTGTCGATCGTAACGTCGATGCGCAGCGGCCCCTCTGTCGTCGTTTCACCACTGGCTTCCGGCAGGTTCACGATCAGGCTCGTGCTGCGGCTGAACGTGGTCGTCAGCATGAAGAACAGCAGCAGGATGAAGACGACGTCGATCAGCGACGTAAGGTCGATGTTCACGTCGGCGCGGACGTTGCGCTTGAAACGCATCGTTCAGGCTCCCTTCATTTCGGTATTCCGCATGTCGGCGTTGCGCATCTCGGCGGTGCGTACCTCGACGGCACGGCTCGAATGCAGCGCGTCGACGAGCTTGATGGATTCGCGTTCGAGTTCGACGACCAGCGCTTCGACCTTTCGCACGAACATGCGGTGGAAGAACAGCGACGGGATCGCGACGATCAGCCCCGCTGCCGTCGTGATCAGTGCCACGGCGATGCCGCCGGCGAGCACGCTGATGTCGCCATTGCCGATGTTCACCGTTTCGCTGAACACGTCGATCATGCCAAACACCGTTCCGAGCAGTCCGAGCAGCGGCGCCACCGCGGCGATCGTGCCGAGCGTGCTGAGGTAGCGTTCCATGTCGTGCACGACGTGCGACGCGGCCAGCTCGATGCTCTCGATCATCACGGCCCTGCCCGCTTTCGCGTTGACGAGTCCCGCCGCGAGGATCTGGCCGAGCGGAGACGACATGCGCAGTTCACGCAGTTGTCCTGCGTCGAGCTGGTTGTGCTTGATCTTGGCCCATACGTCGGCGAGGGCGTTGCGCGGCGCGATGCGCGCGGGGCTGAGAGTCCAGAATCGTTCGATGATGATCGCGATCGCGATGATGGAACACAGGATGATCGGCAGCATCATGACGCCGCCGGAACGGACGATTTCGAACACTTGTTCTCTCCGCAAAAGGACGCGGCACTGTACCACAGTTCGGCATTCCGCTGGACCCCGTCCATAGCGGAAAAGCGAGTGGTATCAGGCGGTTCCGTGCGGATTGTGCAGGCATTTCATGCGTCGGGGCGCGGATCACGTGGCCCCGTCCGGAGACGGCAACGCTGATGCTGACGGTTCAGAGCGGCCAGCCCCAGAAGCGACGCCGTTCGCGCCGCCGTTCATGGACGGCCTGCAGGCCACCGGCATCGAGTTCGAACTCGATGGCACCGCTGCGCGACGTCAGGTACTCCGCGCTGCCGGCCCGCGCATAGCGCGCGCGGACTTCTGCGCGCGGATGGCCAAAGCGGTTACGGTAGCCGCTGGCATACACGACCGCCTGCGGCCGCGTGGTCGCCACGAACTCCACGGTGGACGACGATGCGCTGCCGTGATGTGGCGCGACGAGCAGCGTCGCCGGCTGCAATACGCCGGCAGCGCGTAAACGCTGCTCGGCAGCGCGCTCGATGTCCCCCGGCAGCACGACGACCGAACTGCCGCTCGTGATCTCAATGACGCACGACGAGTCGTTGCCGTCGTAGCCCTCGCGGTCCGGATGCAGCACGCGAAAGTCGACGCCGTCCCAGGTCCACTGCTGCCCGGCGGCACACCGGGTCCCCGGCAACGGAAACTGGTCCGGCGCGGAGCCCACATAGCGCGCATCCGGATACTCCGCGGCGACGCCGGCCAGGCCGCCGGCATGATCCCCGTCCGCGTGGCTGACGATCACGGTGTCGAGCCGGCGGATATTGCGCCGCCGCAGGTACGGCACGACGACGTCGCTGCCGGCATCGAAGCGCGCACTGAAGTATGGGCCGGTGTCGTACAGCATATGGTGCCTGCGCGTGCTGACGACGACGGCGAGGCCCTGCCCGGTGTCGAGCACGGCGACGCGAATGGCACCTTCGTCGAGCTGCGGGCGTGGCCACGCGATGAACAGCAGCGGCACGAGCAGCATCGCGGCAATGCGCACCGCTGCATGGCGCGCGAAAAATGCGGCGAGGATCGCACCGCACAGCAGAACGAGCGCGGGCATCGGCAATGCCGGCAGCGTGACGAGGTCGAGCGGCGTCGCGGCTACCCACGTTTCGAGCCCGGTCATGTAGCCTTGCAGCAGCCAGTCGGCCAGCCGCAGCAGCGGTTCCGCGGATGCCGGCCATATGCAAAGCAAGGCCACCGCGCACAGCGCCAGCGGAACGATCAGGATGCCGACGTACGGAATCGCCGGCATGTTGACCAGCGGCGCGAGCGGGCTGATCTGCTGGAAGAACAGCAGCAGGATTGGCAGCAGGCCGAGGAACACGAGGCACTGCGTGCGCCATTCGAGCCAGAGGGCGCGGCGACCGTTGTCGAGGAAGCGGCTTGCCGCCGCGCGCAGGCGACTGGCGTTACGTTGTGCTGAATCGATTACGGAGCCGCCGATTCCCGTTGAGCCGCTGTTTCCATCGACGGACGCATGGTCCGGGAGTTCAGGTTTCCCATCCAGTTCCGCATCGCGTTCGCCTGCTGTATCCGGCCGCAACGTCAGCAGCAGGACCGCCACGGCGCAATACGACAGCCAGAAGCCCGCGTTCTGTGGCGCGAGAGGATCGAGAGCAAGAATCAGCGCCAGCGCGAGGCACAGTGCGTCGATCGACGAGGTTTGCCGCCGCAACAGGCGCCCGGCGAACAGAACGGCCGCCATGACGAAGGCGCGCTGCACCGGGAGCGACAGGCCGGCGAGCCCGGAATAGCACCACGCGCCCAGCAGCGCGAAAGCCGCCGCCACCTGTGGCGCAGGGCAAACAAGCAACAAGCGCGTCCAGCGCGTCGCGAGCCACCAGCCGAGCCGATACAGCAACAGTGCGATCAAGGCCACATGCATGCCCGATATCACGATCAGGTGGTTCGTGCCCGTCTGCCGGAACAGCTCCCATTCGTCATCTGATATGCCATGGTGATCGCCGAGGGTCAGCGCGCGAATCAGGTGCGGATAGCGCAGGTTGTCCACTGCGTCGATCTTCGCGACGAGCGCATGTCGTAGTTGCGTGAACCTGCGTTCGGCAGTCTCCACGACCAGTACGTTTCCGCGATGTTCGCGCACATAACCGGTCGCGCGGATGCGATTCTGCATCAGCCAGGCCTCGTAATCGAAGCCGCCGGGGTTCGCGAAGCCATGCGGACGCTGCAGGCGCAGTTGCAGGCGCCAGCGCTCGCCCGGTGCGATCGGCAATGGCTGGTAGAGATTGACCAGTGCGGTCTGGCCGGCATCCGGCATGGAAGCGAAGTCGCAATCAGCGGGATTGCCGTGCTCGCAGACATGCTCGATGTGGAACTCGAAACGCAGCGATCGCTCCGTCTGCTGCGGAAGGCTCCAGACGACGCCTTCGGCCCAAACGTCGACACCTTCGAGACGCTCTGGCCACAGGGCAGCAATACCATGATGCGCGTACAGCAGCAGCCAGCCGCAGCCGAGCATGAAAGCGCCGGTGATCCTGCCCCGCCGCTGGACATGCAGCAGCACGCCACTCGCCGTCAGTCCGACGATGAATGCCAATGTGGGTACGGACGGCACGAAGCCGCACAGGATCAAACCAAGGGAGAACGCGAGCGTCCATGCGCGCATGCAGGCATCCTTGCCGGTGGAGTTTCACAGTCTAGTACAGGCTGGCGGCGCTTCCAGCGAGATTACGCTATTCGTAGCGCAGGATTTCCGCCGGCCTGATCTTCGCCGCCCGCGCCGCGGGATACAGCGTCGCCAGCAGGCTCAGCAACAAGGCCAGCGCTGCAACGAGGGCTACGTCGCTGCCGCGAATCTCCGTCGGCAGGTAGTTCACCGGATAGATCTGCGAGCTCAGGAACTGCGTCCCGAGCATCGACTCGATGCCGGCCACGAGATCACCCGCGATCAGCGCGAAGCCGATTCCCAGCAGTACGCCGAGCAGCGTCCCGATCGTGCCGATGATGAAACCCTGCACGAGGAAGATTTTGCGGATCGTGCCGAGCGTCGTGCCCATCGTGCGAAGGATCGCGATGTCGCCCTGCTTTTCGCGCACGACCATGATGAGGCTGACGACGACGTTGAAGGCTGCTACCGCGACGAGCAGTGTCAGCAACATGCCGACGAGTGTCTTCGACACGCGGATGTTTTCGTAGATGTTGCCGTAGTTGTAGGTCCAGTCGGTGAAGCTGAAGCCATCCGGCAGGTTCGCGCGGATGTTCTCGCTGACGGCGTAGGCGTCGAACAGGTTGTCAATCTGGATACGGTAGCCGTGGATGCGTTTGTCGATGCGGTACAGCACCTGTGCGTCGGTGATGTGGACGAGAGCCAGGCTGCTGTCGAGCTGCGAGCCGACGTCAAAGATGCCCTGCACGGTGAAGCCGCGCTTGCGGTTGAAGACGCCCATCGGGGAGATCGGCGCGACGGTCGAGATCAGCGTCACGCGATCGCCGACACCGACGTCCAGCAGTTCGGCGAGTCCGCTGCCGATCAGGATGCCGTACTCGCCCGGCGCGAGCGACGCGAGGCTGCCGCCTTCGATGAACTGGTCGATGATCGACACCTGTCCTTCCCGCTCCGGATCGACGCCGTTGACGAGGATACCCTTCGTGCGGCCGTTCGCCAGCAGCATGCCCTGCTGCTCCATCCACGGAGCCGTGGCGCGCACGCCGTCTGTGCTGCGGATGGTGTCGAGCCAGGGTTGCCATTCCTCTTCGCTGTAGAAGTACTGGTTGCGCGCGCTCGTCACCGTGATGTGCGGCACGAGCGCGAGGATGCGCTGCTGCAGCTCGCGGTCGAAACCGTTCATGACGGACAGCACTGCGATCAGCACCGCGACGCCGAGCGCGAGGCCCAGTACCGACAGCAGCGAGATGAAACCCACGAGCAGGTTGCGCGAACGCAGTGACGCGTAACGGCTGCCGATGTAGAGGGCCGTGTTCCTAGGCATGTGCATCTGCCTGAAGCGGCACGAGCCTGCCGTCGCGCAGCACGAGCGTACGGTCCATCTGCGCGGCGAGTTCGTTGTCGTGCGTGACGAGCACGAAGCTCGTTCGCAATTGTTCGTTTAGCTCGTGGATCAAATCCTGGATGTGGTGCGCCGTGGCGCGATCGAGGTTGCCGGTGGGTTCGTCCATCAGCACGCAGGCCGGATCGTTGACGAGTGCGCGCGCGATCGCCACGCGCTGGCGTTCACCGCCAGAAAGCTGCGCCGGGCGATGCCTCAGGCGCTCCGCGAGACCGACGCGCGCCAGCAGGTCCGCCGCGCGCTGCATGCATTCGGGATGCGGCAGCCCGGCGATGATCAGCGGCATCGCGACGTTTTCCTGCGCGGTGAATTCGCCGAGCAGGTGGTGGAACTGGTAGACGAAGCCAAGGCTCTGGTTGCGGATGCGATCCTGCTCGCGGCCGCTCAGTGTCGAAATGTCGTAACCCTTGATGAACACCTTGCCGCTCGTCGGCGTGTCGATGCTGCCGAGGATGTTCAGCAGCGTCGTCTTCCCGGAACCGGATACGCCGATGATCGCGAGCTTCTCGCCGGCCTTCACGTCGAGCTCCACGCCGCGCAATACGTGAAGCGTCTGCCCGCCGGTGGTGAAGGATTTGCCGAGGTTGCGGCAGGCCAATACGACGTCATTCATAGCGCAACACCTGGGCCGGCATGATGTGGGAGGCTTTCCACGCGGGATACAGCGTGGCGAGGAAACTGATGACGAGGGCGGCGCCGCAGGTGATGCCGACGTCGCGCCAGTGCAGCTCGGATGGCAGCGCGCTGATCACGTACAGGCCGTCGCGATTCAGCAGTTGTTCGAGGTAGCCGGAGATGCCGGCGAAATTCAGCGCGAGTACGACACCGGTAACGGCGCCGAGCGCCACGCCGAGGAACCCGACGACGCTGCCCTGCACGACGAAGATGCCCATCACGGTACGCTGGCCGGCGCCCATCGTGCGCAGGATTGCGATGTCGGCCTGCTTCTCGGCGACGACCATCACGAGCGTCGACACGATGTTGAAGGCGCCGATCGCGACGATCATCATCAGCATGAACCAGGTCATGATCTTCTCGAGTTTCAACGCATTGAACAGCGCGGCCTCGGTGATGCTCCAGTCTTCGCCGCGGTATTCCGGACCCGGCAACTCGGCACCGAGTCGCTGCAGGCCGGCGGCTACCCGCTCGCCGGCGGTGTCGATGTCGTCCACCTTCAAACGCAGGTGCAGGTGCGTGCCCGGCTCGTCGATGCCGAGAAGCGCGAGGCTGTCGTCGATGTGGATCAGCGCCAGCGCGGAACCGATCGTGAACTGCACATCGAACACGCCGGCGACCTCGAAGCGATGCATTTCGGTGTCTACGTCGCGGCCATTCGCCGTGCTGCGCGCGACGATCAGGTTCACAGGGTCGCCGATGTTCAGCCGCAGGTTGCCGGCCAGTGCGCGGCCGAGAATGATCTGCTGCCGGCCCGGCACGAGGTCGTACAGGCTGCCCGCGATCATGTGCTGCTCGATCGGCGTGACGAGCTCCTCGCGCATCGGGTCGATGCCGCGCACTTGCGTGATCTGGTGATAGCCGCGCTGGCTCAGCAAGGCTTCCGTCAGGATGTACGGCGCGATGCCGGTGACCCCGTCCATCGAGGACAGCAGCTCGATCGCCGCTTCGGAATCACTGAAGCCGGGACTGGCACTGATGTCGCCGTGCGGCACGGTGATCAGTGTACGTTCCCGCTGCAGGCCCTGCAGGCCGTTGAATACCGACAGTACGATGATCAGCGCCAGCACGCCGAGCGTGAGGCCCGCCATCGAGATCAACGAGGTGAACGAAATGAAGCGATTGTCCTTGCGGGCAAGGATATAGCGCAGGCCGATGAAGAATGCGGGAAGGCGCGAAGAAAACATGGTGCGGCGATTATAGGAGGGAATGCGCGGGTGCTAAGCAGTTCGATGCATCGAAGCTGCGAAAGCGGGAATCCGGATGGCGAATTGCGAGGATTTCCGCTTCCGCGGCCAATGAATGTTGCACGCGGCGCGCGCCGCCTACATCGACGCTGACGCCGACGCCGGTGCTGACGCCTGATGCTCGTTCAGCAGCTCGCTGGCCTGGTGCTGATGGCGCTTCAGCAGGCGCTGCACGGTCTTGAAGCTGATCGGCATGACCGGTGTCGAGACTTCCGCCGAGATTGCCCGCAGCGACTTGCCCTGCTGGTTCATCCGGATGATCTGCTTCAGCACCTTCTGCTCCATCGGGTTCTCGACAAGGCGTCCGTTCGTGTGGATCAGGTAGCCAAACGGGCGGCTGCCGCCAAGGAAGCGGCCGATGCTGCGCTGGCGCTGCTTGACGGTCTTGATGCGCTCGGTCGAACGGCGCTTCTCGATGCCGTGGAATACACGCAGCATCTTTTCGAACGGCGGGCAGAACTGCGGGTTCGTCAGGTCGCCTTCGAGGTCGACGACGTACAGTCGGACCTTCCGCTTGCGCAGCTGTTTCAGGATGGCATTCGTGTCTTCGCAGGAACTGAACATGCGTTCGAGCGTGCAGGTCAGCACGATGTCGCCGGCTTCGAGCCGGTTGACGAGGCGCTGCCAGCCAGGCCGCTGCGCGAGGTCCACGGACCACAGCAAGTGCTTGTCGACGATGTTTTCATTCACGCGCATGCCCATGCGCAGGGCGTACGTGTGCAGGCGCAGGCTTTCTTTTTCGAGGATTTCGTCGAGCTGCTGCCCTGCTTCGGTTTCTTCGATTTCAGAGGTGCGAGCGTAACTATATACGGCCATCGGATGATCCCTCGTGCGTTCTTTCTGTGAATTATTTTGTTTATTTTCGAAAGGTTGCGCTATTGTCGTGAGATTCTGCTTTAACTGCGCCCGGCGACTTCGGCCTCGTCACCCGCGTGTGTCTCTGCATAAGCAACAAGCAAGCCGGGGTCGCGATTCTACGCATGGTGATTTTAGCTCTGCAAGCTAAATCTCGGATTCGGCTCGGGTTTTAATCCGATGATGGCAGAGGACTGTCAGTTTCCAGCACTGTTGACGACGCGGCCGCGGCAATCAACTGGATGGTTTCCTGGTACGTCGCGCTGTAGTCGCCGCCGAGTGCCACGGCGGTTTTGGCAGCGGCCAGGGCATGGTCGAGCTGGCCGAGTTCGAACAGCAGCTGCGCGAGGTTGTTGTGCGCCGGTGCGTAAGCCGGGTGGTATTTCGTGACCGCGCGGAACGAGGCAGCGGCCGCATTCAGCTCGCCGGCGCCGTACAGCAGGTTGCCATAGGCCATTAGCAGGTTGCGGTCGTCGGGCCAGCGTGCGAGTCCGGCCTTGTATGCGCTCCGCGCAAGCTCGGTATGTCCGCCGAGTTCGAGTGCGACGACGGCATTGAAGTACGGCAATGCCTCGGCCGATACCGGAACCTCGCCCGGTGCAACGACGGCAAGCCCCCAGTGCTCCGCCCTCGCCCACGTGCGCTCGAAGGTACCAAGCGAGACTTCATAATCCTCATGCACCCCGGAGTTCAGCAGCAGCTTGCGGCGCTCGAGGTCATACCCCTTCACGACCGCGTAGTGCCACTTCGGCATCGAAGCGAGGCCGAGATTCTGCAACACGAGTACGGGCGTGCCGTTACGCACTTCGGCAAGCAGCGCGTCGAGCGTCGGTGGCAAGGTGTATGCCACGCGCCCATGGCTGCGCGCGGCGGCGACGAGCTCCACCTGGAACGAGCCCTTGCGTTCGGGTACGTAGACGAGTGGCACGAGTGCTTCCGGCGTCACGTCGACACCGCTCGCGACGAGCACGGTCGCCAGTGCAGCCGGTCCGCACTGGTACTGGTCCTGCGGAAAGAATGGGACCTCGGCAATCGTGACGGCTTCGCCCAGTTGCTCCGGCGCCTGCCGCAGCAGCGAGGCTGACTGCGGCGGCGTCGCACAACCGGCCGCGCACAGGCACAGCAGGCCGACGAGGGCCAGCTTGCGTGCGCGCGAAAGACCGTTCATCGGAGCCAGGCTCAGACGTTCGGGAACACGTCGGTGGCGCCGAGCACGTCGAGCAGTACGAAGATCAGGATAACGATCAGGATCGCGCCGAGGACGCCGCCGTCGCCACCTGCGGGCAGCTGGTCGAGCTGGTGCTGGATGCGCAGCAGTTCGGCTTCGGTCATGTTGGCGATGCGTGCATCGACATCAGCCGGGTTCACGCCGTAGTCGAGCATCGCGGCGCGCACATCGTCGCGGGCCATGAAGCTGCGTACTTCGTCCCGCTTCATCTGCAATTCGGCCTGCATCGCGAGCTGCTCATTGTCGATGAGACCGGCCATGGCCGGCGCCTGCATCCCTGCGGTCAACGTGGCGGCAGCCAGCGTCAGGACGAGAGGTTTCTTGAGCATCTTGGTGAGCGTCATGGTTGGTTCCTTGTGTGTTTGGCTGGCGGCAAGAACACCGGCGCGTGCAACGCCCACCGGCTCTTGTCGCCCCGGACTATAAGGGGCTGCCGGAATTCACAGGCATCGGGTATTCCCCCGCAATGGAGACGCGGCAAACTCTGCGCCGGTGTTCGTGCCGTAAGGTGTTGAGGGGCGATTTGCTGCCGCGCTCGTCGACGATCCAGGCAGGTCTCCGCTTCACTTCCTCGTAAATGCGCGCGATGTACATGCCGATCAGGCCGAGGCTGAACAT
>DASWWP010000115.1:0-4610 GCA_036405915.1 Pseudomonadales bacterium | reverse complement strand
GTCAGCGCTGTTGCAGCCAGCGACGCAAACAGTACTGATGAACGTTTGAACGGGAAAGCGGACTCAACGGCAGGCAAGCGTTTCATGGTGAAGCTCCTCCGGGGTTCTTGTTGTTCTGAGTGCAGCGTAGTGCAGGGCGGGGCGAGCTTGCAACCGAGCTGTTTATCGATGGTTCCCGTAGCCTCGTCGCCCAATGGTAACTCCGCCGAACGGGCGCCATCACTGCACCGTATGGAAGTGCGAATAACTCTGGTTGCGCAGCATGTTGCTGCACGCGGCTTCCGTATTCGTGCCAATACCATAGCCGGCATACAGCATGGCTCCTGCATGTTTCGTCAGGTCGGTGGGCCGCGCAATCACGCCAGCCGTGACGTCCGCGATCAATGGTCCCTGGTGCCAGGCTGGTACCGTGGCACAGCCGGCATACGGTACCCAGGCACCGGACGACGCGAGGAAGTAGATCGTGCCACGCTCATACGGGAGACGCGCAGCAATGAACAGGCGGCCAGCCTGGCCAAGAACGTTCGCGGGCAGGGAGACACTGGCCGCAATCGTGCGGCTCGCAAGCGCGCCGTCGGGCAGCGCGGCAGCAGACGGCGGAGCATTGCGCGTGAATCGCACGTAATCCATGTTCCGTGGCGTGGCCAGTTCGACGAACGTTTCGCCATTGCAGCGATACGGTGCCGCATCGCGCTCCGCGCGCGTGAACACCAGTTGTTCGCGGCTCACGATGCCGAGCTCCGTGAACGGCAGGAACCCGGCATCAGTCAATGTCTCGAAATACGACACCAGCTGCATGCCGCCGGGCGTATCGACACGTACGGCGATGTCCGAGGCCGTCAGCGTGCCTACATGCGTGCCGAGCGCCTGGCCTTCGTGCACGTAGTCACCGACGCGCAGGGCCGCGCCGAGTTGCACGTGAAACAGGATGAACGTAAACGCCGGCTGGTTCTCCGCCGTGATCTGTACCTGCGTGCCGGCCCATTCGTCCATGATGCGCGTCACGGTGCCCGCGACAGGTGCCACGATCGCCGCGCTCGCATCCGGAAACATGAAGTAATGCTTCATCGAGCGGCAGCTTTCGAAGTTGTCGGCATAGTCATGCCCCGCGCTGGAGCGGAATTACGACAGCTGCGTGACGGTCGCCAGGTCGATGTAATTCGTGTTGACGAAGCGCGGCACGCCGAGCGCTTCGACATCGTAGGTATCCGCGGCGGCTGGCGTGGCGGCAAGAACGCAAAGGATCGTCAAACAGTGAAGGGCAAGGCGTTGCAAGGCGATATTCCAGAACGAAATTTCGCGTCTTATAGCCTGAAACGATTCGCGCAGGAAGATGCGTGTAACGACATCGCGCGAACGTCTGCGGCCCGCATGCACGGCCAAACCGACTGCGCCGGTGCTGAACTATGAAGGCCGGTTCCGGCCATAGGCCGCCAGCAGCGCTGCGACGTCGTCGATGTGCACGGGTTTGACGAGGTGCTGGTCGAAGCCCGCTTCCTGCGACTTGTCGCGATCCTGCTTCTGGCCCCAGCCGGTCTGCGCGACGATCAGCGTGTCCTTGAACGCGGGCTCCTTGCGCAGCTCGCGGCACACTTCGTAGCCGCTGATGTCGGGCAGGCCGAGGTCGAGCAGGATCACGTTGGGATGGTGTTCGTGCGCGAGTGCGAGCGCCTCCTTGCCGCTGTAAGCCAGCATGGGATGGTAGTCCTTCGTTTCGAGCATCCAGCCGAGGGTCCGCGCCGAGTCGACGTTGTCGTCGACGACGAGCACGCGCAGGTTCCCCGCACTGCCAGGGCGCGGGCTGGTGGAATGAATGGAGGTTGCCGCGCGTGCTGCCTCTTCGGCGAGCGGAAGGCCGACGGTAAACGAGCTTCCGCGGTCGGTGCCGGCGCTGTTCACGGTGACGAAGCCGCCATGCATTTCGATCAGGCGCTTGACGAGCGACAGCCCGATGCCCATGCCGCCGCGCGCATGCTGCTTGCCTTCTTCTCCCTGCATGAAGGGTTCGAAGATGCGCTCGGTCATCTCCGGGCGAATGCCGATGCCGTTGTCGGTGACGGTGACGACGGCCATCGCGCCTTCGCATGCTGCCGTCAGTTCGATCCTGCCACCCGGCGGCGTGTACTTGGCCGCATTGCTCAGCAGGTTGCTGATCACCTGCGTCAGGCGCGTGGGGTCGGCCGCCACCCATACCGGCTCCTGCGGAACGCGGATGTCGAATTCATGCCGCTGCGCCTCGATCTGCCAGCGGTTCGATTCGATCGTGGCCTCAATCGCGGACTGCAGCGTGATGCGTTCCTTGCGCAGCTCGATCTTGCCTTCGTTGATGCGTGCCATGTCGAGCAGGTCGTCGACGAGGCGGATCAGGTGCGTCAGCTGCGAATCCATGATGTCGCGCAGTCGCGCGATGCGCGTGCGGTCTTCCGTGTTGCGCAGGATCTCCAGCGAATTCTTGATCGGTGCGAGCGGATTGCGCAGCTCGTGCGCGAGGGTCGCGAGGAATTCGTCCTTGCGGCGATCGGTGTTGCGCATCTCGTCGAACAGGCGCTTGTTCTCGTCGGTCGTTGCACGCAATTCCTGCACGGCGCGTTCCAGCTGCAGGCGCGCTTCGACCTTCTCGCTGACGTCGGTGGCGATCACCATGATGCCGTCAACTGCGCCCTTCGAGTCGAACCGCGGCTGGTAGATGAAATCGATGTAGCGGGATTCGAGGCCATCGCCCCGTTTCAGCAGCAGCGGGATTTCCTTGCCGAAATACGGTTTGCCGCTTGCGTACACGGCATTCAGCAGCGGCTCGCGGCCCTGGCCCTTCAGCTCGGGCAGCGCGTCGAACAGCGGACGGTCGAGCAGGTCTTCGCTTTTCGCGGATACGAGCGCGAGGTACGAGGGGTTTGCGAGCCGGTAAATGTACGACGGGCCTTCGAGCACGCAGATCGCGATCGGCGTCTGCATGAACAGCGACGCATACTTCTTGCCCAGTTCGCGTTCGAGCCGCGAGCGCTCGATGCTTTCCCAGCAGCGCGACGCGACGCTCGTCACCAGTTCCACTTCGTCCTGCGTCCAGGTTCGCGGTGCCCGCTGGTGCACGGCCATTGCCGCCACGAAGCGTCCGTTCTTGTGTAGCGGCACGCAGATCACCGCCTGTATCTGCGTGGCGTTATAGGCAGCCTTGTTCGCGAGGGCCGGCTGGTGCGTATCGATGTCGTCGACGACGAAGGCCTGGCCATCGCGCATCAGCTGCAGTACTTCGGCGCCGAAGTCGTGGAAGTGCAGGGTGCCGACGATGCTCCGGATCTCCGGGCCGCGCAGGTAATTGCCGGCGAGGTTCATCGTGTCCTGGTCGTCCTCGATGTCGGCATACGCGCAGCGGTCGACGTCGAGGTAGCGACCGACGAGGGTCGCGGCCGCAAGCGCCATTTCGTTCGGATCCGTCAGCGGACGCAGCGCGCTGTCGAGCTGCATCAGGAACGCGTCGCGCGCGTGTCCGCGGCTGTTGGCATCGCGCTCGCGGATGACGGCCGGGATCAGGTTCGATTCCGCGGCCTGCCTCCGCAGCTGGCTTTCTGCGTCGATGCGCCTGAGGTGCGGCGCCGCGAGGTTGAGCGCGGTGCGCAGTAGCGTGTACGTCGCGTCGTCGGGAAATCCGGCTTCCCGCTTGCCTGCCATGAGCCGCGTTTCGAGAGAGTCGAGTTTCACGGTGAGCGCCGCAAGCGGTGTTTGCATGGCACGGGATGCTTCAGTCAGCCAGGCCACGCCATCTGCTCCGCGTGTCGCCTCGGTGGCCTTCATGATCGTCTCTGCATCGACGGAGGGCGCCGCACGGGGCTTCGTGCGCACGACGCGGACGTCGTCATGCATCGCCAGTCCGGTGACGGACAGGGATATGAAATCGAGATCGAGCATCGCACGCAGGTGGTCAGCCAGGTGCTCGACCAGTTGGCGGCTGTCCAGTGCCAGCCACTGCGCGGAGAGCTCGGTGAGGGTGGCGATGTCGCGCACTGGCTGGCCCGGCGCAACGCCGCGTTCGGCAGCACCGGCCGTTTCAGGTGTGTAGCTCAACGTTTGACCTTGTGAAGGACGACCTCGGGGGAGGTCTGCCGTGGCAAGAACCAGCCACGCGAGAGTGGATTGGGTCAGTTCGCACATCACCGCCGTGGGCGCCGTGTCGATACTGCTGTGCGCGCGGAGACTATCGATTTCGCCGTGTATTGAACATCGGGTGATTCCGGTACGGTTGACTTGACCGCGCCGCCAGCGATATTTTCCGGCCGCCCGTCCATTCCGTCGCAACCAATGACAACGATACGGCGAAACCCACGATGAGATCGATCGCATCCAGGATGATGTTGCAGGCGATCCTCGCGCTGTGCTGCGCAGCGCCAGCTTTATCGGCCGCGGCTGCCGAGGCCGATACGCGCTGGCACGTCGTCCTCGCTGCCGTCGGCAATGAGCAGAATGTGTTCGACAATTTCGTGTCGGACTTCGCCTCCACGCTGAAGGGCGCCGGCAACGTTGTGTCCGTCACCGAATTGCATGCGAGCGCCGGCGAGAACTGGAAACCGAGCGGCATGCGCGCACTTGAAGCGTCGCTGTCCGCGCTGAAGCCGCAG
>DASWWP010000114.1:0-6934 GCA_036405915.1 Pseudomonadales bacterium | reverse complement strand
CGGGCCCGTCGACGACGCCCGACCCGGTCCGGCTGCAACAAATTCTGCACGAGGTCTTTGCGCAACAGGGCGACACGGTAGTCATGGAAGTGACTTCGCACGGCCTCGTGCAGAAACGAGTCGACGTCGATGACTTCACGGCGGCGGTGTTCACGAACCTGACGCGCGACCATCTCGACTTCCACGGCACGATGGAGGCTTACGGCGCTGCGAAAGCGATGCTGTTCACCGGCTCAAGGCTGCAGGTGGCGCTCGTGAACCTCGACGATCCGTTCAGCGCCGGGATCCTGCGCTCTCTGCCAGGACACGTGCAGGCCTGGACGTGGAGCCTGCGCGACTCCACCGCGTCGGTGTACGCACGCAGCATCGCCTTCACGCCCGCCGGCCTCGTGCTCGACGTCACCACGCCATGGGGCGAGGGCCGCATCGAAAGCCGCCTGTTCGGTTCGTTCAATGCAAGCAACCTGCTGGCCGTGCTGGCGACCGTGCTCGGCTGCGAAGCAGGCAAGCAGGATTTCGATGCGCAGCGGATCATGCGCGTCGTCGGCGAACTCGCACCAGTGCCGGGCCGCATGGAAGTCGTGAGCGGCTTTCCATTGGCGGTCGTCGTCGATTACGCGCATACGCCAGATGGCCTCGACAATGCCTTGCGTGCGCTGCGTGAACATTTCGCCGGCCACGTCACGTGCGTATTCGGCTGCGGCGGGGAGCGCGATCGCGGCAAGCGCCCACTGATGGCGGAGATTGCGCAGCGGCTTGCGGATGCCGTCATCGTCACGGACGACAACCCGCGCAACGAAGCTTCCACGGCGATCATCGCCGACATCCTCGAAGGTTTCACTGACCGCGCGCATGTTCAGGTCGTTGCTGACCGCGCGCGCGCGATCGAGCTGGCGATCGCTGCCACGCCGGTCGACGGCGTCGTGCTGATTGCGGGCAAGGGACACGAGGACTACCAGGACGTGGGCGGTCGAAAATTTCCATTCAGCGACGTGCGTCACGCGCAGCAGTGCCTGCGGCAGCGTTTCGCGCAGGCATCGCTGCAGTGAACCATCATGCTATTTACGCGAGGGCCTCTCAGGCCGTGATCGAAGGCATCAGTCTACAGGAAGCACAACAGGTGACCGGCGGCGTGCTGACCGGTGGCAACCCGGTGTTTCGCTCAGTCAGCACCGATACGCGCACGCTGCAGCCCGGCGATTTCTTCATTGCGCTGCGCGGGCCGACCTTCAACGGCAACAGCTTCGTCGAACTCGCCGCGCAGAAGGGCGCATGCGGAGCGCTCGTGGCGGAGTTCGTCAGCCCGGTATTGCCGCTGCTGACCGTGCACGACACGCGGATCGCGCTCGGCCAGCTCGGCGCATACAACCGCAAGCTCACGCACGCGCGCGTGCTGGGACTCACGGGCAGCCAGGGCAAGACGACCGTAAAGGAAATGACGGCCGCGATTCTAGGCTGCCGCGGTACCGTACTGAGCACGAAGGGCAACCTGAACAACGATCTCGGCGTGCCGCTGACACTGCTGCAGATCGGGCGTGAGCACCAGTTCGCCGTGATCGAGATGGGCGCAAACGCCCCAGGCGAAATCGCCTACACGACACAGCTTGCCCGGCCCGACATCGCGCACATCACCAACGTGGCGCCGACGCACCTCGAAGGGTTCGGCTCGCTACAGGGCGTGGCGCGCGCGAAGGCGGAACTATGGCAGGGCCTCGTGCCAGGCGGCACGGCGATCGTCAACATCGACGATCCGAACGTACTCGACGCATTCTCCGCACGCGAAGACATTCGTGCAGTGACGCTCAGCGCGAGCGGACGCTCGGACGCCGACTACGCACTCGAGGCCTGGAACGACAAGGGCATCGCCGGCTCCGAGTTTGCGCTCTGCACGCCGCAAGGCCGCTTCAACGTGAAGCTCGCATTGCCCGGCCGGCACAATGCGGCGAACGCGCTAGCAGCCGCCGCGCTGGCGATGGAAGCAGGTGCCGGTCCGCGCGACGTGATCCTCGGCCTTGCCGACATGCGCAGCGTCAAGGGCAGGCTGAACATCCGCAAGGGCCTGCGCGGCTCGGTCATCCTCGACGACACGTACAACGCCAGCCCGTCTTCGTTCCGAGCGGCGATCGACGTGCTCGTCAAACAGCCCGGCATCCGCATCGTGGTTGCCGGCGACATGGGCGAACTCGGCTCCGAAAAGGAAGCGGCACATCGTGCGCTCGGCAACTACGCGCGCGACCGTGGCGTCGAGTACTTCTTCGGTACCGGCACGTTGAGCCAGCTTGCCGTCGCGGCCTTCGGCAGCAAGGGCATGCACCGCAACAATTGCAATGACCTCGCCACGGCACTGCTTCCGCTGCTTGCACCGGGCGTCAGCGTGCTCGTGAAGGGTTCGCGCAGTGCTGGCATGGAACGCGTCGTTCAGCAACTCACAGAGCGAGAGGACTAGCCGCATGTTGCTCTGGTTGACCAATTACCTCGTCCAGTTCGACCCCGGCTTCGCCGTGTTCCAGTACCTGACGGTGCGCGGAATCCTCGGCGTGCTCACTGCGCTTGCGCTGTCGCTGATGGTCGGACCCTGGATGATCCGCCGCCTGAACTATCACCAGATCGGCCAGGTCGTGCGCGACGACGGCCCGCAGTCGCACCTCAGCAAGGCCGGCACCCCGACGATGGGCGGCGCGCTGATCCTTGTCAGCATCCTCGTCAGCAGCCTGCTGTGGTCCGATCTCACGAACAAATACGTATGGACGGTGATGGCCGTCACCGCGCTGTTCGGCGCGATCGGCTGGGTCGACGACTATCGCAAGGTCTTCGAGCGCAATCCCAAGGGCCTGCCGGCAAAGTGGAAATACTTCTGGCAGTCGATATTCGGCACGGCAGCGGTCGTGTTCCTGTTCGCCACGGCGACGACGCCGGCCGAGACGCAGCTGTTCTTCCCGTTCTTCAAGAACGTGGCGCTGAACATGGGCGTGTTCTACGTCGTGTTTGGCTATATCGTCGTCGTCGGCTTCAGCAATGCGGTGAACCTCACGGATGGCCTCGACGGCCTCGCGATCATGCCGACGGTAATGGTCGGCAGCGCGCTTGGCATCATTGCGTACCTCACGGGGCACGCCGAATTCTCGACGTACCTCGGCATTCCGTTCATCGCCGGCACCGGCGAGCTGATCGTATTCTGCAGCGCGCTCGGCGGCGCGGGGCTCGGCTTCCTGTGGTTCAACACGTATCCGGCACAAATCTTCATGGGCGACGTCGGCGCGCTCGCGCTCGGTGCCGCGCTCGGCATCGTCGCCGTGATGATCCGCCACGAAATCGTGCTCGTGATCATGGGCGGCGTCTTCGTCATGGAAACGCTGTCGGTGATGCTGCAGGTGGCTTCGTTCAAGCTCACCGGCAAGCGCATCTTCCGCATGGCGCCGCTGCATCACCACTTCGAACTGAAAGGCTGGCCGGAACCACGCGTAATCGTGCGCTTCTGGATCATCACGGTGATCCTCGTGCTGGTCGGCCTGTCCACGCTGAAACTGAGGTAACGCGACGCCCATGCAAACGCAGGCGCCACACATGCACGTCGTCGTCGGCCTCGGCAAGACCGGGCTGTCGTGCGCGCGTTACCTGCGCCGCCACAATATGCCGTTCGTTGCGGTCGACACGCGCGCCGAGCCGCCCGGCATTGCCGAGTTCCGGCACGAATTCCCCGACGTGCGCACCGAATGCGGCGAGCTGAATGACGACACGCTGTCCAACGCCGACACGCTCGTGATGAGCCCCGGCGTGGACTTGCGTACGCCAGCGGTACGTCGCGCGATCTCACGTGGCGTGAAAGTGACCGGCGACATCGACCTTTTCGCGAAAGCCGTGAAGGCACCGATCGTCGCGATCACCGGCTCTAATGCGAAGAGTACCGTCGTCACGCTGGTCGGCGAGATGGCGAAGGAGGCCGGCCTGCGCACGGCGGTGGCCGGCAATATCGGCACGCCGGTGCTCGACCTGCTCGATGACGCGCCGTACGCGCTATACGTGCTGGAGCTGTCCAGCTTCCAGCTGGAAACCACGACGAACCTGAACGCCGCCGTCGCGACGATCCTGAACATGAGCCCGGACCATATGGATCGCTACGACTCGATGCAGGCCTATCACCGCGCCAAGCACCGTATCTTCCAGGGTGCACGCCAGGCCGTCGTCAATCGCGACGATGCGCTGACGCGCCCGCTGCTGCCAGCTGCAGTGAAGGTGACGAGCTTCGGCGTCGGCCCGGAAGACAGCCGTGAATTTGCCGTTATCGAGCACGATGGCGCGCCACATCTCGCGTACGAACGTCGTCCACTGATCGCCGTCTCCGAGCTGAAGATTTTCGGCCGGCACAATGTCGCCAACGCGCTCGCGGCGCTGGCCCTCGGCCGCGCGGCCGGACTCGACTGGGAACCGATGCTCGCGACCCTGCGCCGCTTCCCGGGCCTGCCGCATCGCTGCCAGTGGGTCGCAACCGTCGGCGGGGTGCCCTGGTACAACGACTCGAAGGGCACGAACGTCGGTGCGAGCGTCGCGGCCATCGTCGGGCTCGGCAGCACCGGCAAGGTCGTGCTGCTCGCCGGCGGCGTCGGCAAGGGCCAGTCCTTTGACGAGCTCGCGCCGGTCATGAAGCGATTCGGCAAGCTCGCCATCCTGTTCGGCGAGGACGCCGATGCCATCGCAAACGCCCTGCGCGGTGCCGTACCCGTGCTGCGCGCCGAATCGCTGCAGGATGCCGTCGCGCAGGCACATGCACAGGCCGGTGCCGGCGATCTCGTGCTGCTGTCCCCCGCCTGCGCAAGCTTCGACATGTTCACGAACTACGAGCATCGCGGCCGTGCATTCGTCGACGCGGTGGAGGCGCTGCACTGATGGCGCTGACGATGCCCTACAGGAACACCGTTCGGCCGTACTTCGGCGATACATGGCTGCTCGTCATGGCGGCGATGCTGCTTGCGTTCGGTCTTGTCATGATGACGTCGGCCTCGATCGAGATCGCCGCGCGCACCTATGACGACGCGCTGTTCCATTTCAAGCGCCAGCTTGCGTTCATGGCAATGGGGCTGCTGTGCGCATACGGTGTCGTGAAGTGCCCGATGCGGTACTGGTACAAATCGAGCGTCGCATTGCTGCTGCTCGCGTACCTGATCCTGATCCTCGTGCTTGTGCCGGGTCTCGGCCGCGAAGTGAACGGCAGCACGCGCGCGTTCCGATTCGGCGGCATTTCGCTGCAGGCGTCGGAACCGGCAAAGCTGTTCATCGTCGTGTTCATGGCGTGGTTCCTCGGACGGCATCGCGAACTCGTGCGCGGGTCGTGGAAGGGCTTCGTTTATCCGGTGATCTTCCTTGCGCTGCCCGTACTGCTGCTGCTGATGGAGCCGGACTTCGGTGCGGTCGTGGTGCTGTCGCTCGCGGTATTCGGCATGCTGTTCCTGGCCGGCGTGAAGCTTTACCAGTTCGTGATCGCCGGCGCGGCAGCGGCGGGCGCAGCGTGGCTGCTCGTCATCAGTTCGCCCTATCGCATGCAGCGTCTCGAGACCTTCCTGCAGGCACTGCAGGACCCGTTCAGCGACGAAGTCGTTTACGGCGCCGGCTACCAGCTCGCGCAGGCACTGATCGGTTTCGGACGTGGCGAGTGGTTCGGCGTCGGCCTCGGCAACAGCATCCAGAAGATGTACTTCCTCCCCGAAGCACACAACGACTTCGTGCTCGCCATCATCGCCGAGGAGCTCGGCATGGTGGCGGTATTGCTGCTGATGCTGCTGTTCATCGCATTCGTCGGCCGTGCGCTCGTCATCGCGCGCCGCAACGAGTTGAGCAACCGCCTGTTCGCGGCCTATCTCGGCTACGGCATCTCGTTCCTGTTCCTCGGCCAGGTCCTGATCAACATGGCCGTGAACGTCGGCCTGTTGCCGACGAAAGGCCTGACGCTGCCATTCATAAGCTACGGCGGGTCGAGCCTGATGATGTGCCTAGTGATGCTCGGCGTGCTGCTGCGCATCGACATCGAGCATTACCAGCAGGCCCAGCAGCCGCGCGCGGGAGCGAGGGTGTTATGACGCGCGCATCGAGTGAAACGATGGGACCGAAAGTCCTGATCATGGCTGGAGGTACCGGCGGCCACGTGTTCCCGGCGCTGACGATCGCGAGCGAGCTGCTCGCGCGCGGTACGCAGGTGGAATGGCTCGGCACGCGCCAGGGCATTGAAGCCCGCGTGATCGCGAACACGAGCATTCCGCTGCACTACATCACGGTGTCGGGCCTGCGCGGCAAGAGCATCGTGAAGAAACTGCTCGCGCCCTTCGTCGTGCTTGCGGCCGTTGCGCAGGCCTGGATCAAGATCCGCCGCATCAAGCCGGGCTGCGTACTCGGCATGGGCGGCTTTGCAACCGGTCCGGGCGGGGTCGCCGCACGCCTGCTCGGCAAGCCCCTGCTGATCCACGAACAGAACGCCGTCGCCGGACTGACGAACCGCGTGCTGTTTCCGTTCGCGCAGATCGTAATGGAAGCTTTTCCAGGCGCGTTCACGCGTGCAACGAGGCTCGGCTTCCTGCAGCGCCTCGCCGATCCGCGCAAAGTCACCGTCGTCGGCAATCCGGTGCGTCCCGGCATCCTGGCGGTCGCACCACCGGAAGAGCGTTTCCCGGGCCGCAGCGGGCGGCTGCGCCTGCTCGTCGTCGGCGGCAGCCTAGGTTCCGTCGCGATCAATCGTGTCCTGCCGCAGGCGCTGGCTAAACTGCGCGGCGATGAACGCCCGCTCGTGCGCCACCAGTGCGGCAACCGCAACCTCGACGACACGCGCGCGGCCTACGCCGCCGAAAAACTCGAAACTGGCGCTGACGTCGAACTGTCGACATTCATCGACGACATGGCGTCTGCCTACGTCTGGGCCGACGTGATCCTGTGTCGCGCCGGAGCAAGC
>DASWWP010000113.1:0-39837 GCA_036405915.1 Pseudomonadales bacterium | reverse complement strand
GATCAGGTCCTTGTCGCGCTGCATTGCCGACATCTTCGCCATCAGCAGCATCTCGACCCGCCGTACGACGAAGAACCCGAGCAGGATCGTGACGAGCACGAGTAGCACCTGTCCGACCGTGTACGTATGGTTGGCGCCGGTGAATAGCGGATAGTTGATGAACGCGAGTGATTGTTCCATGAGAATCCCTGCCACGGCAGGCGCAAGCGCCCCCGAAAAGCGCCTGCAGCCAGCGCCGGCGCATCTTACCGTAAAGGCCGCTTGACCCTCACGTGGCGTAAGGCCCTATCGTGCGCGGGCAGTGACGAACCGGGAGCCACATCACATGCACAGGATCGGGGAAGTAGCGGAACTTGCGAGGGTCAGCATTCGCCTGCTGCGCCACTACGACGAAGTCGGCCTGCTCGTACCTTCGGGTCGCAGCGAGGGCGGCTATCGCCTGTACTCGCGCGCGGACTTGCAGCGCCTCCAGCAGATCCTTTTCTACCGCACGCTGGAGTTTCCGCTCGACGAAATCCGGCGACTGATGACGGCTCCCGCATTCGACCGTCACGCCGCGCTGCTGCAGCAGCGTGAACTGATCCGCGGACGCGCGCAGCAACTCGATGCCGTGCTCGCGCTGATCGACCGCACGATAGCCGACATCGACCCCGAGACGGGGCTGGAGAAAAGCACGATGAGTACGAAGGAAATGTTCGAAGTCTTCCCGGAACTGAAGCAGCAGGACATCGATGAAGCCGAGGCGCGCTGGGGCCACAGCGATGCGTGGAAACAGTCCGCCGCGCGCAGCCGTCACTATCGCAAGGAAGACTGGGAACGCATGAAGCAGGAAGCGAGCGAGGTTAATGCCCGACTCGAAACAGTGTTCACGGCGGGGCACGCGCCGGACTCGCTAGAAGCAGTCACCGCAATCGATGCCGCGCGCGAGCTCATCACGCGCTGGCACTACGATTGCTCGAAGGACTTCCATGTGCGGCTGACGGAGATGACGAGCAACGACGCGCGGTTCGTGAAGAACATCGATCGCAACTGCCCTGGCCTCGCCGCCTGGATGGCCCGGGCAGCACAGGCGAATCTCGCAGCCGGCTGATGCATCGATCGGCATCGTATTGAGGTTGCGTCGTGTTGAGCCGGTCGTATTGAGCCGGGTCGTATTGAGAGTGCCCGATGCGCTGATGTATCGTCAGCGCAAAACATTGGCGCCTTGTCCATGACCTTCCTCTACCACCACGACGATTGCCTCGCGCACGATCCCGGCCCCTATCACGCCGAGAATCCGGGACGCCTGCAGGCGATCATGACGGCACTGCGCGGCACGCGCTTCACGCAGCCACTCGAGTACCGTGTGGCCCCGCTCGGCAGCGATGAGCAGGTCCTGCTGGCGCACACGGACGCGCATCTGCGCCTGGTCCGCTCGAGCGCGCCGGCAGAAGGCCGCGCGGCGCTCGATCCCGATACCGGGATGTCGCCCGGGTCGTTGAATGCCGCACTGCGCGCCGTCGGCGCTGCCTGCGCCGGGGTGGACGACCTCGTCCGGAACAGGACCCAGCATGTGTTCTGCGCGACGCGGCCGCCCGGCCACCACGCCACGCCGAACCGCGCGATGGGCTTCTGCCTGTTCAACCAGATCGCGATCGCGGCCCTCCATGCGATGCAGCAACACCACCTGCAGCGCATCGCGATCGTCGACTTCGACGTGCACCACGGCAACGGCACGCAGGACATCCTGCAAGGCAAGGACGGCATGCTGTACGTCTCGACCCACCAGAGCCCGCTGTATCCGGGCAGCGGCCAGCTCGACGAAAACATCGACGGCAACATCCTGAACGTGCCGCTGCCGGGCGGCACGGGCGACAGGGCCTACCAGCAGGTATTCGCGGACGAGATCCTGCCGGCACTCGCGGCCTTCAAGCCGCAGCTGCTGTTCGTCTCGGCGGGCTTCGACGCGCACAGGGCCGATCCACTCGCCGGCATCGCGCTGACGGAAGCGACGTACGCATGGCTCGGCAAGCAGCTGCGCGCGGTGGCGAACGCCCATGCGGACGGGCGGCTGCTATCGGTCCTCGAAGGCGGTTACAACCTGGACGTCCTCGGCGCGAGTGTCGCGGCTTATATTGAAGGGGCCGCGTAACACAGGCTCCTGCGTTTAGAGTCGCCGGGGTCGGCGCTGAAGCCCGGCCATTCGCCATAGCGAAAGCCATGGCGTGACAGGTCGCCATTTCAGCGAATCGGGAAATCGAAGTACGTTTCCGTGTAAGGCTCGTCCTTCAGCGTGAAGTGCCACCACTCCTCTTCCACCGGCACGAAACCGTGCCGTTCCATGATGCTGCGCAGCAACAGTCGGTTCGCGCGCTGTTGCGGCGTCACCATCAGCGACGCCGGCCACGACAGCTCGTCGAAGAAGTCGAACGGCGTGCCCATGTCGAGTTCGGTGAAGGTGTAGCTGTCGATCAGCGTCAGGTCCACCGTGCTGCCGCGCGAATGGCTCGAGCGTTCGAGCAGGTAACCTTTCGGAAAAATCTCTTCCTTGTCGATGTTCGGGTAGTACTCGGCCTTCGTGCGCAGGTCGGCGTGGTCGTGTGCCCAGCGGATGAAACGGTCCACGGCACGCTGCGGACGATACGCGTCGAACACGCGCAACTCGAGGTTGGCATACGCAAGTTCGCGCTGCACGTCTTTCAGCGCGAGCGCGAGTTCGAGCGTGCCAATCACGCGGTCGGCTTCGTACCCGGGGATGCACTCGCCGACGAAATTGTTCGCCGAGAAGTAGCGCAGATCATGATTGAGGTTCGGTATCAGCTCGCGCAGGTCGATGAAGTTGTCGGGAATGGCGGCGTTGTGTTCGATCGCAGACCAGGAGAGCATCGCGTCATTCCAGGTCGAACGTGCCGGTGGCCTTGCCCTCGTACGTGGTCGTCGACAGCCACTGGTACGTCGCGTCGAATAACTGCTCCGCATCGCGCTCCCACATCGCGTTGTGCGACGAGCAGTGCATTTCGACGTACACCTTGTTGCTCGCGCCGAGATCCTCGTAAAACTCACGCACGCGTACGGGCGGCACCTGTGCATCGTGCGTGCCGGCGACGACGAGCATGGGCGTTTGCGTATCCTTCACGACGTCCTGCGTCCAGCCGAAGGTCGGAACGCGCGGTGCACGGCGCACGCCGCCGTTGATGCCCCACGTGGCGCCAACCGGGTCGGATGCCAGCATGTCGGCCCACACGGCCTCGGCCACCGCCGGATCGTACTGGTCCTCGCAGCCGACCTGCCGGTCCCAGTTCGCGATGAAGTCGGCGCGTGACTGTTTGGTCATCGCGTCGCCTGCAATCGGCGCTTCGGCCGCGGTCGCAACGGCGGCACGGTTATACGCCGGCGCGAGCAACACGACGTTGCCGACGTTGTCCGGATGCTGCGCGGCATAGCCAGCCGAACGCGGCCCGCCCTGCGACCAGCCAACAAGGTGCACGCGCTGCACGCCATGGCGCTGCTTCAGCCAGTTCACGACCGCATCGATGTCGTGCCAGTCGGTCGCCATCGTCGTAGCGGCTTCGCGATGCGTGGCCGTGCAGGCGTCGCCGAACTCCTGCATCTGCTGTTCTTCCGACAGATTGCAGCGATCGTTCATTTCGAGCGGACGCGTCGACGGGCCGTAGCCGGTCATGTCCATCGAGAACACGTTGAAACCGCGCTCGGCGAGGTAGCCCATCCAGCTGTAGCCGGCGACCGGGACGTCGAAGCCGACTTCGGCAGGCGTGCCGGCGCCATGGATGAAGAGCACGACCTTGCCTTCCATGTCCGCGTCCGCTGCGCCCTGGGTGACCTGGCGGACATACAGCAGGCCGGTCTGGCCGGCCATCGTCGGCACCGTCGACACGACCGGCACATAATGGTCCGTGCGCACGAGGTCCTGCGCGCCCACGGCACCGGCGTACAGCAGCGCGAGTGCTGCAATGACTGTTCTTTTCATGTGATTTCCCCCTGCCGGCAAGCCTATGCCAGCGCCGAACCCGGCTCAAGCGCGGTTTGACTCGCCTGCGGCCGCGGCGAATAATCCGGCCGTAGCCCTACCCTGCAACGACGTACGTCCCGCGTACGAACAACCCACAAATAACCTACAAGAGGCACACCATGACCAGGCCCGCGCACGACCCCGACAAAAAATTCACGCGCCGCGAGGCGCTGCAGGGTGCAATGGCGGTCGGCGGGTACATCGCCACGGCCAGCCTGCCGTTCTGGTCGAGACTTGCGCTCGGCGCCGGCGAGGAGCTGGTGCCCTTCACCGACATGCCGGCCGAGTTCACGGCGCCGCCGGTGACCCCTGGCGCAATCCACTACCTCGATAGCCGGCAGATCACGAGTTTTTACACGCCTAACGACGACTTCTACATCATCCAGCACTACAACCAGCCCGAAGTCAGCGAAGCCGATTTTCGCCTGAAGGTGACCGGCATGGTCGACAAACCGATGGAACTGTCGATGGCGGACATCAAGGCGCGGCCGAAGATGGAAATCGACGCGGGCTTCGAATGCGGCGGCAATGGTCCGCGCCTGTTCCAGGGCCTGATCGGCAACGCGAAGTGGGGCGGCACGAGCCTCGGCGCGCTGCTGCGCGATGCCGGCGTGCAGGACGGCGGCATCGAAGTGGTGTTCTACGGCAACGACAAGGGCATGGAAACGGTGCGCGACCTCAGTGTCGAACAGGCCTTCGGCCGCAGCATGCATATCAATGACGCGATGCTCGACGACGTGATGCTCGCCTACGAAATGAACGGCGAGCCGCTGCCGCTGTTTCACGGCGCGCCGCTGCGCCTGCTCGTGCCGGGCTGGTACGGCGTCGCGAACGTCAAGTGGGTCGGCCAGATCCACGTGCAGGACACGCGCTACATGGGCCGCTTCATGGCGCGCGACTACGTGACGCTGCAGAAGACGGTCGTCGGCGGCGAAGAGCGCTGGGAAGAACGTTCGGTGACCCGCATCCAGCTGAAAAGCGCGATCGTGCGCGTGACGAAGTCCGGCGACGCACACAACGTCGTCGGCTTCGTGCTGAACGACGGCACGCCGCTTCGCGCCGTGGAAGTGAGCATCGACGGCGGCCCGTGGCAGCAGGCGACGATCGATCCGAATGCGACGAAGTATTCGTGGAAGCTTTTCAGCTACACGTGGAACGGTGCAACGCCCGGCGAACACACGCTGGTGTCGCGCGTGATCGACGAAACCGGCAAGGTGCAGCTGACGGAAGCCGAAATGCCGGAGAAACCGACGCGCTGGGAGAACTACGCACAGTTCCCGCGCACGCTTGTCATATCCTGAAACCAGCCAGGCGCCCCGCGATGCCGGGGCGCCGTTTTTCTTTCTTTACCGCCGCTTTATCCGTCTTTCACCGCCAGCTTTCTATAATCGTGCCCGCCTTGATGCCACCGTGCAGAAGTCCTCTGTCACGGAATGCCAGGGCCCGAAGAACTGCCATGAGTCCACGCGCCAACCACCTGGCCACGCTGCAGCCGGACATTCCGGTAAAGGTGTTATTCCTGTGCACGCATAATCGCTGCCGCAGCATCATCGCCGAGGCGATCGGCCGTCAGATCGGCGGCGGCCTGCTGACGGTCGCTAGCGCGGGCAGCGAACCGGCTGGCGCCGTTCATCCAATGGCGCTGTGGTACTTGCAGCAGCACGGCATAGCGACCGATGGTCTTGCCTCCAAATCGATCGACTCGCTCGCGTTCGATCCGGACATCGTCATCACGCTCTGCGACCACGCCGCGCTGGAGACCTGTCCGCTCTGGCTCGACAGGACGCCCAGGGTGCACTGGGGCATTGCCGATCCGAGCGCGCTGGTCGGCGACGACACGATCTGCCGCAAAGCCTTCGACGACACGATCCTGCTGTTGCATGCGCGCATCGCCTGGCTCTGCGAAGCCATCGACCAGGGCCTCGACCACGCCAGCCTGTTGCTGCTGATCAGGACACTGGCGCATATCACGCCTTCCGGGAGCACGAAGGCCGCCTGAGCGTTGGCTTTCGCGGCGTTATACCGGGCTACAGCTTTCGGTCAGGCATTCTGCCGCATACGCCGGCGATTCCAGCTGCAGCGTCGCGTGCGCGATGCCAAAGCGCTGGTGCAGCAAGGCTGTTGCGTCATGCAGCACGCTTTCCGCTTCTGCATCCGGCGCCAGCACGACATGTGCCGTCAGCGCCGTTTCCATGCTCGCCAGCGCCCACACATGCAGGTCATGCAGTGCGAGCACGCCTTTCACGTCGAGTAGCGCCGCGCGTACGGCGGCGAGTTCGATGTGCGCGGGCACGCCGTCGAACAGCAGGCTCAGCGACTGCCGGAATAGCGACCACGTGCCGAACACGATCACGAGCGCTATTGCGAGGCTGATCGCAGGATCGATCCATGACCAGCCGCGCCAGAGGTAAATCAGTCCTGCCAGCACGACGGCGAGCGAGACGAGCGCATCGGCAGCCATGTGCATGAACGCGCCGCGGATGTTCACGTCATGCCTGTGCCCACCGCTGAACAGCAGCGCCGTCGCACCGTTGACGACGACGCCGATGGCCGCGACCACGATCATCGTCATGCCCTCAACCGGTGCCGGCGCACGCAGGCGCGCGAAGGCTTCCCACATCAGCGAGCCCATCGCCACGAGCAGCACGACGGCGTTCGTAAAGCCGGCGATGATCGAACCGCGGCGCCAGCCGTACGTATGGCGTTCAGTGGGACGCAATCTGGCGGCCGCGAGCGCAGCCCACGCGAGCACGAGGCCCGCGACGTCGCTGAGGTTGTGGCCAGCGTCGGCAAGCAGGGCCAGCGAACCCGCCATCCAGCCGTAGAACGCTTCAACGGCGACAAAGCCGGTATTCAGCGCAATGCCGAGCGCGAAGGCGCGCCCCATGGTGTCGGGTGCGTCGTGGTGATGGCCATGCCCGGGGTGGGCATGGCCATCATTCACACGGGAGGCGTGCGCGTGGGAATCGTGGTCGTGTTCGCGGGACATGGCGCTGCGCCTCCCGCCCCACTTACACGAGGTTGCGGATCGGAACGACCGGATTCACGTCGGCTTCGTAATCGACGCCCGGTACGTTGAATCCGAACAGCTGCAGGAAGGCGTTCTTGTAACCGGCGAAGTCGGAGATGGCGTTGACGTTGTCCGTCGTCACCTGCTCCCACAGCGCGGCAACTTCACCCTGCACGGCCGGGTCGAGTTCCTTGTAATCGACGCGCCAGCGGCCGTCGTTGTCGATGCGCGGCGCACGTCCGTTCTGCGCGCCATAGAGGCTTTCGCGGAACAGCAGGTCGATCTGTTCGATGCAGCCTTCGTGCGTGCCCTTCTCCTTCATCACCTTGAATAGCAGCGCGAGGTACAACGGCATAACGGGTATCGCAGAGCTCGCCTGCGTGACGACGGCCTTCAGCACAGCCACCCGTGCCTGGCCGCCGGAGGGCTGCAGCATGTTACGGATCGCCATCGCCTTCTGGTCGAGATCCTTCTTCGCGGCGCCGATCGTGCCGTTCCAGTAGATGTCCCACGTGAGCTTTTCTCCGATGTACGTGTATGCCGTCGTGATCGCTCCGGGCGCGAGTACGCCAGCCTGGCCGAGCGCGTCGATCCACATCTGCCAGTCTTCGCCGCCCATCACGGCCACCGTGTTCGCGATTTCCTCTTCGGTCGCCGCCGGCACACTGATTTCCTGCACTGTTTCCTTGTCGGTGTTGATGCCGCGCATCGTGATGTCCTTGCCGATCGGCTTCAGCGTCGAGTTATGCACGACCCCGCTGACCGGATGCTGCCGGCGCGGCGACGCGAGGCTGTAGATCACGAGATCGACCTGGCCAAGGTCGGCCCTGATCGTATCGATGGCCTTCTGCTTGATCGCGTCGGAGAAAGCGTCGCCGTTGATGCTCTTCGCATACAGGCCAGCGGCCTCCGCTTCCTGGTGGAACGCTGCAGAGTTGTACCAGCCCGCGGAACCCGGCTTGTCGTCGCTGCCTTCCTTTTCGTAGAACACGCCGAGCGTCGCCGCGCCAGCGCCGAAGGCCGCGGTGATGCGCGATGCAAGGCCATACCCCGTCGACGCCCCGATGATCAGCACCTTCTTCGGCCCCTGCAGCGCGCCGTGCTGTTTCACGTAGGCGATCTGGTTGCGCACGTTCTCCGCGCAGCCGACGGGATGGGTCGTGACGCACATGAAGCCGCGCACGCGGGGTTTGATGATCATCGGAGAGTCCTTGTATGGCGTGAAACGAGCGCGGATTTTAGCACAAGGGTTTGGTGAGCCTTGTCATTGCAGAGGTTGATGGCGGTGTTGTACGTGATCGGATCGAGTCTTCGTCCGCGAGCGCTTAACAGCGTGCCTAGTCCAGCAAGGCTCGCAATTCCGCATGCCGCTCGTCGTGGCTCAGCTTCTGCAGTTCCTGCACGCGCGCGTAGAAGGTCGGCAAGTGGCCGTCTACGGAGTCGAGCAGCGCAGTGAACGATAGTACGAGCTTGTTGTACGTATTCACCGTGGCGAGCTGCGCGTTGTTGACGCCGCCGGCGAACCACGCATCGTAACCGCTGTAACCGTCCCACTGTTCTTTCAGCGCCGCGTAGTCGGCACCGAGCTTGTCGAGGCGCGTGGACTTGGCGAGCCGCATCGCGTCCGGCTCCATACCGCTCTGGTACAGCTTCTCGAGGTCGGCAACGGTCTGTTGCACGAGCGCGACGAACTCCTCCTGCCGCTGCAGTTCCTGTGCAATGCGCTCCTCGACTTCCGCCCGCTCGCTCGCGTTGGCACGCGCCTGCAACCAGCGGCGCTGGCCTTCGCGTTCGACGGCGGTCGCGAAGCTTTCGTTGAATTCAGTGTCGCCCGGCGCATAAGCGACCTGGTGCGCAAGTTCATGGAAGATCAGCGCCGCGAGCTGGTGGTCCTGGCGGCGGATGATCGTGCTGAGCACCGGATCGGAAAACCAGCCAAGCGTCGAGTACGCCGACACACCGCCGATGTATACGTCGAGGCCGCCCTCGCTGCGCAGCGCCTCGGCGAAGCCGACGGCATCTGCCTCGTTGAAGTAACCGCGATACGACACGCAGCCGGCGATCGGATAACACCACGAGCGTGGCCGCATCGAGAATTCGGGTGCAGCGAATACGTTCCACACGACGTACGGTCGGTCGAGTGCCACGTAGGTGGAATACATCGACGAAGCCGGCAGGTCGAGTTCTGCGGCCGCAAAGCGGCGGACCGCGGTGACCTGCTCCAGCCGGCCCCTGAGGTCGGGATCGAGGTCCGGACGCGCGAGCATCGCGTCGATCGCCTCGCGGTTCGACAGGATGTACAGCTGGCCGCTGATCGCCTGCCGGTAATAGCCGAGCGTGTTGCAACCGCCGACCAGCAGCACCGCAACGATGATCAGGGCATGGCGCTTGAGCGCGCGGCGGATGGCTTGAACGTAAAACATAACTCCTCGAGCGCGCTACTCTGCAGGCTCCACGACGTCGACTTCATACAGCGCGGACCACAGCTTGCCCGTGACGAACAGGCGCTCCGCTTCCGAATCCCATGCAATGCCGTTCAGCACATCGTCGGCGCCACGCGTCGGATGCAGGCCGCCCAGATCGATCTTGCTGTTGACTCGGCCCGTTTCCGGATCGATGCGCACGATGAAGTCCGTGTACCACACGTTCGCCCACACTTCGCCGTCGACGTATTCGAGTTCGTTCAGGCGGTTCAGCGGCAGGCCGTCTTCCGTCACGGTGATGCGCTTCACTTCCTTCTGCGTGTCGGGATCGAGGAAGCGCAGCTGTGCACTGCCGTCGCTGACAATCAGGTTTGTGCCGTCATGCGTGATGCCCCAGCCCTCGCCTGGCAGGAAGAAGGTTTTCTGCAGGTCGAAGCTCGCGCGGTCGTATACGAAACCGAGCTGCGACTGCCACGTGAGCTGGTAGATGCGCTCGTTCATGATCGTTATGCCTTCACCGAAATACAGCGCGCCGAGATTATGGCGCTGCAGCACTTCGCCGGTGTCGAGCGCGACGCGACGCAACGACGACTGTCCGTTGCGTCCCGTACCTTCATACAGTTCGCCCTCGAATACCACGAGGCCCTGCGTGAAGGCGTCCGGATCGTGGGGATAGGTTCGCACGACCTCGACCGTAGCGACCGGCACGGCCGCAGCCGCAACGGCGCCGCCGAAAAAGAGGACGGAAACGAGAAATGTGCGGGCTGTCGCCGAAGGGATGCGCATCGATACAGTCCAGCTAGATGACCGTTGCGACGACGGCGAGCAATGCGCCGGCAATCAGCGCGAGGCAAGGCGCGAAACTCAGCAGGAAGCCGAGCTGGCGTCGAGCCGGATCCTGGATGTAGACCTTGGCGTAGACACCGCGGCCGATGAGGAAGACCACGCCGAGCGCGGCCGCCACTTCACCGCCATACCAGCCCAGGCGTTCGGCGAGGACGGCATACGAAAAAGCTGCGGGAATGAATATCACGAGCAGCTCGAGCGTATTCATCTGCACGCGCAGATGACGCTCGAATACTGCATGGCCGGCTACGGCCGGCGCCTTGACGCCGTATTTCACGCGGGCCCTGCCCACCTGTGCGGCGAAGAAGATGTACTGCAGCAGCGCCAGCATGACCACCAGGACTACGAGTTCCACCATCGATCTCCTTGTTTGAATGCCGTTGCAGGATCGTTACAGGGCATTCCGGTATCGTTAAGCAGGATTGTAGTGTGCGGCGGCTGGCGCTGTCTGCCGGCTTATTAACGCTTCAGCATTCCAAGCGTCGTTGCAGCCAGTTCACCGAGCTGCTTCGGCGACTTGCCGCTGCGTGCCTGTACGTTCAGGCCCGAGTACAGCGTCATCAGCAGGTCGGCCGCCGTATCGGCGTCGATCCCTTTGGCCAGCAGTTTGCCCTTTTCCAGTTCGCGGGTCCGCGTGACCAGCGCCTTGCGGACATTGTTCAGCGAATCCTTCAACAGTTTCTGGATCTCGGCATTCCAGATGATGCTCTCGCAAACCGAGTTCACGAGCAGGCAGCCGAGTACGCGTTGTTTCGTCGGCTGGTTGACGATGGCGGCATCGAAAAAGTTTGCGAGCGCCTTGTCTGCCTTCACGGCCTTGTCGCCGAGCGTCGCGTCGATGACCGCCTTCAGCTTGCCGTTGTAGCGATCGATGCAGGATTTGAAGAAGGTGTCCTTGTCGCCAAACGAGTTGTACAGCGTGCCGCGGTTGATGTCCGTTGCGTCGAGCAGTTTCTGCACCGAACTCGCTTCGAAACCTTCACGCCAGAATTGTTCGGTTGCGCGTTCCAGTACTACGTCGTATTCAAATTCTACGGGTCTTGCCATGATGGAGACTTACCTCGAGGTTACTGACTGGGAATAGCAGGGAAGAGCTGAAAAATAGCCAACAAAAGTGCAAATCAGATGAAAATGGAACTGGGTGTAAAGAAAGCGACGTGCGTGCAGTGATTGAAAAGTCCGGCATTTCGTGAATTGCCGGCATAACCCGTCGCCAGGGCACGCATTCTAACAGGCGGCACGCATCGCGCCTACCCGCGAAAGATTTGAAGGGACTGGAACGGGATCAGAGCAGCAGTTCGACGACGAACCCCATAATTGCGCCGACCACACCGCCCCACACGACCAGCCAGCCAAGATGTTTGCGGATCATCTGCTGGATGATTTCCTTGACGAGTTGCGGCGTCAGTTCGTCGAGCCGACGATCGACGATGGTTTCGACCTTGCCGAGCAGCATCTGCGACGAGTGTTCGCCGAGATAGGCAATGAGCTTCTCGTCGCTGCCCACTTCGCTGAGGAAGTTGCGCATGCGCTCGATGAATGGCTCGCGCAGGCGTTCGATGACCTTCGCTCCGCCAACCATCGTCAGCATCGACGCGAACGACGACTGCATGATCACGTCGACGAGCGCATCGAACGCGCGATCGAAGTCGACCTTCGCGGCCACGTCGTCGAGCAGGGTGCGCACGGCGCTATCTCCGTCGCCGCCGCGGCTGAAGAACTGGTGCACGTTCTCCTCGTTGAAGAACTGCTGCATGACGAGTTCGCGGATGCCCGTCTTGAACTCCTCGAAGCGCAGCGGTATCACGCCTGAGCCATAGAAACCGGGCACCTTGTCGAACAGCATGTAGATCGCCATCCAGTTCGTGAAGGCACCCGACAGCGCATAGAAGCCGCTCGTCTGCACGAGTTCGCCTGCCGTGCCCGGCAACAGGAAGCCGATGCCGGCGGCGAGCGCGGCGATGAGGTTCGTCAGCAGGCTCTTGTCGAGCAGCGGGGAGGAGTGGTTCGGGGTCATGTCATGGGGCCTGGGGTGGGGTGACGGCGGGAGCAGGCGCCTCGAAACCGGCGCTCGGATTTTCCCAGGGGCCGTCGAGACGATAGATCACGGTCGCAAAGTCGGCGACCGTATCGGCGAAGATGATGCTCGCGAGATACGTGCTCAACGCAAGCGGCCATGCGCCGAGCAGCCCGGCGAGCATCGACACGTTCTGGCCGAGCGGAATCTGGACTTCCATATCGGCCGCGATGGTTTCCTGCGCGAGGTCGATCTCGCCGTTGATGCTGATCTTGCTCGACGGCCCGTCGATGACAGCCGGCGTACGCGTGGTCACGACGCCACGCTCGAGCGCCAGGCTCGCGCTGATCGAATCGAAGTTGTAGCCGCTCTGGAAAATGTCGGAGAAATCGAGCTGAAGGCGCCGCACCAGCGCATCGAAGTTCAGGGCCCCGAGTACGCGCGCCGTGCCGGCCTGTATCTCGACGAAGCGGCCGTCGCGGATGTCCAGCTGCAACTCGCCGCTCGTGTCGCGCAACGCGAAGGCCAGCGGCGAGCCATCCCAGTGCAGCATGCCGCTGAAACTGGCCTGCCGGCTTTCGACGTTCGCGCCGTGTCCCCAGCGCGGCAGCACCTGCGCGAGGTTCGTCGCGCTGAAGACGCCATTGAACGTGCTCGCATGCACGCCATTTCGGTAGCGCCAGTCGATGAATGCGCCGCCGTCCTTCGCGATGTTCGTGATGCCCGAATCAGGAGCATGCATGCGGAAGTCGGTGATCGCCGCGCCCTGCGCGCCGGGACGCAGGCTGAAGTCGAAGGCACCGAGACCCTGTTCGCCGATGCGCAGTTCGGCCACCGCGAAGTCGAACGGTGGTAGCGTCGACGGATCGACCGCCTCGAGCAGGTCTACCTTTTCCACGTCGATTGGCTTGCCGTTCGCATCGAGCTCGGGCTCGGGTCCCGCCGGGAAGCGCAGGTAATCGAGGTTCACGCTCCACGGCGCGTTTTCGCGCGGAATCGTCAGCACGCCGGCGAGGAGCGCATTGCTGCCATGAATCTGCCAGGCACTCGTGTCGACCTCCACGTGCACATCGATGTCCTCGAGCGCCTGCCCGAGGATTTCGAAGGTGCCGAAGCGCATGTCGACGAGGCGCAGGTAGTCGGCCAGCGCGCGCCCACCGCCCGTGGCCTTCGCGGCCATTGCGTCGGCAACGGCTTGCCAGTCGTCGTAATTGAAGTAATCGAGCTCGCCGCTCAGCAGCAGGCCCGGCGTATTCTCATCGGACTGGCGAATGTTGAAATTACGATTGCGCTCGCCGAAGAACACCTGCCCGCGATCGATGCCGGCACTGTCCAGGATCAGGCGTCCGGATGCGAAGTCGCCGTAGCGCACCGTCAGCAGTTCGGTCGTTTCGAGGAAGCTCAGTTCGAGCTGCAAGTCGCTCGTTTGCTGCGGCGCCAGCTGGAAGGGCTGTGGCAGGTCGCTTCGCAGCCCGGCGAGGTCGGAGGCGAGTTGCAGGCGCGTGCGCACGCCGTCGGGCCCGGGTTGATGCAGGATGTCGAGCGTGGCCGCATAGCTGATCTCGCCGCCCATGTAACCGAGCAGGTTCTTCACGAACTCCGGCTGGCGCTCCCAGGCCTGCAAGGCCGACACGCTTGCGCGGCCGGTACTCGTCACGCGCGTGCTGCGCCCGGCCGTTGCGTCGCCTCGTGTCTCGATGCTCGCGACGACAGGGAAGTCGAACATGCGCGCGTCGAGGTCATCGGCGGCGAGGCCGCTCGTGGAGTGGTAGCGCACGAGGCCGTGGATCTCGTCGATCGTCAGCGCGTAGTTGCTGAGCACGAGCTGGCTGCCGTTGCTCTGCACCCTTACGTCGATCACGGGCGCGTCGATCACGGGCGCGTCGATTACCGGCGCTTCGTTCACCGCTTCGCCGGCGCTGGCAGCTGCCCGCATGCCGAGCGGGATGTCGAGCGCAACGTCGACGTCGATCGCACCGCTCGCGAGCCAGGTATCGATCACGGGACCGATCGCCTCGCGTACGGGCGACTCACGCAGGAACGCAAGGCCTGTACCCGTGTCGGTACTCGCCGTGCCCCTCACGCGCAGTAGCGAACCGCCTTCCGGCTGCGGCACGACAGTGCCTGTAGACGGGTTCAGCGCCATGCCGGCGATGCTGGCCGTCTGCGTGCGAACGTCGACATGACCGTCACGCACCGTGACGTCGGCCCTGATGTTCTCGAGTGCGGGCCAGTCAGGCAGGAATTGCAGCGTTCCATCCTCGACCTCGTACCATGTCGAATACGTGTTGGCGTCACGCGGAGCATTCGGCAGCGTGGACGTGCGCAGCACGAACCCGCTGTTGCTTATGCGGCCGCCCTGCAGCGCCGTCTGCAACCAGTCCATCGTCGGCTTCAGCCGCGGCAGCGTCGGCAGGTAGGCGGAGCGCAGGCCGACGTCCATCGAGCGCATGCCGACGAGCAGCATCAGCTCCGATACGCGCGCGCCGCTATCGTCGCGCGTGTTGTACAAGTCGAAGCGCACGGTGCCGTCGAGGCCTTCGGCGCGCACGTCGATCGCGCTGCTGCCTATGCGGAAACCGCCGTCGGCGATGCTCCAGTGCACGCGCGCGTTGACGTGGTCGTAATGCCAGCTCGCCGCGAAGAGGCGCGGCAGATGGAGGTCGAAGTCGTCACTGTCGACTTCGACGAAGCCGCCGCGTGCATTGGCCTGCACGTAGCCTTGCACGCCTCGGCCCGCCGGTGCGCCGCTCCACGCGTCAACCGCCGCATCGACGACATTCGCACGCAGCTCGAAGCCGCCGGGATACGAACCATCGAGCGCCGTGTCAACGCGCAGGTTTGTGAAGGTTCCGCGCGGGTTCATCGTGTCGATGATCGTTGCGACATTCGCGGGCAGCGACGGCAGCAGCGTGGCGACCTGCGTCAAAAGGCCGGCATCGAGCGATGCGGCGCGCAGCGTCAGGGTCGTGCTGTCTTCGGGCGCGAACTGCAGCTGCAGCTCGGGAAGCTCCCACGGCGTCTGCTGCAGGTCGAACGCGAGGTCTGCGATCCCGGCCTTCCACAGCCCCGAGTCCGGCTGCAGCCATGCGGCGAACGTTGCGTGCTCGAGCGCGATGCTGCGCTGCGTCCCGGTGTGGAGCGCCGTGGCACCGAGGTCGGTGACCGTCGCACGCAGCGTCCGGATGCCGCCGTGGTCGGCACTCAGCCATGCCTCTCCGCTCATCGCGAGCTGCTGCAGCTGCCACGTGCCGCTGGCCGGCAGCGGGAGCAACGGCGCGAGCTCCAGCCCCGTCGTGACGGCATAAACCTCAGCGTCGAATTCGCCACGCGGATCGCCGTCGAGCGTCATGCGGAGACGCGACGGACTTGCCTGGCCGTTCACGCGGAACTGGCTTTCCATCTCGTATCGGCGAGCGCCGTCGCGGCCGCCGCCCCGGTTGCGCATGTCGATGTACAGCGACGATACGGTGACGTCCGCCGCGCCGCTGCGTTGCACGCGCAGCTGCGATTCGGCGAAGTCGATGCCACGCGTCTGCAGCAGGAAGTCGACGATCTGGCGCGAGTAATCGGGCCCGGTGCCGCGCGGCAGCCCTGCGAGGCTCCAGCGCCCGCTCGCATCCTGCTGCACCACGATGTCCACGCCTTCGGCGTGGATGCGCGTAACGGCCGGGCGCGTTTCCAACAGGCTGTCGACGGCATCGAGTTCCACCGTGACGTGCCGCAGCGCATGACGCTCGCCGGCGGGGGCGACTATAACGAGGTCGTCGAGTTCGAAGGCCGGGCTGAAGCGGAACCAGCTGCCACGCAATTCCCCGATCGTGACGTCCGCGCGGAGCAACTGCGACAGCTGCGCAGCGACGCGATCCTGCTGGCCGCCGAGCCGCGCCATGAATATGCGTCCGCCGGTCTGGTATACCGCGAGCATGACGAGCAGCAGCACGGCGAGGTGCCATAGCCGCCGCAGCACGCGGAGGTGCCATCGCCGTGTGCGGACCGGCTCGGCCATCAGTACATCACCACGTCGAACTGCTCGCTCGTGTACATCGCTTCCACCTGGAAACTGATGCTCTTGCCGGTGAGCTGCTCGAGATCGGCCACGGCCGCCGACTCTTCGTCGAGGAGGCGGTCAACGACGACCTGCGCAGCGCGCACGAGCAGTGCGCTATTCTCGAAGGCGCGCGACAGCCGCATGATTTCCCGGAAGATTTCATAGCACACCGTTTCGGCCGTCTTGATGCTCGCGCGCCCCCTGCATGTCGGGCATTCGTGGCAAAGGATCTGCTGCAGGCTTTCGCGCGTACGCTTGCGTGTCATCTGCACGAGCCCGAGTTCGGACATCGGCGACACGCGCGTTCGCGCCGGGTCGCGCTCGAGTGCCTTCTGAAGCGTGCGCAGGACCTGGCGCTTGTGTTCGTCGTCGACCATATCGATGAAGTCGAGGATGATGATGCCGCCGATGTTGCGCACCTTAAGCTGGCGCGCAATCGCCTTCGCGGCTTCGAGGTTCGTCTTGTAGATCGTCTCTTCCTGGTTGTGCGAGCCGAGGAAGGCGCCGGTGTTCACGTCGATCGTAGTCATCGCCTCGTTCTGGTCGATGACAAGGTTGCCGCCGCTCTTCAGGCGCACGGTGCGACTGAGCGCCTTGAGGATTTCGTCCTCGATGCCGAACACGTCGAACAGCGGACGTTCGCCCTGGTACAGCTCGATGTTGCCCTCGATCTCCGGAATGAACTCGCGCGCGAACTGCAGTACTTCCTCGTGTATGTGCGGATCGTCCACGCGGATGCGTTCCACCTGCGGTTTAAGCAGGTCGCGCATCGCCCGCACGTACAGCACGAGGTCGCGGTAGATGACGCTGATTTCCTTCGTGTCCTTCATGCGGCGCGACACCGCGCCCCACACGCGGCGCAGGAAATGAATGTCGGCGAGCAGCTCGGCTTCGGTGACACCCTCCGATGCCGTACGCAGGATGAAGCCGCCCTGGTTCAGCAGGTTCGCCTGCGTCACGCAGTTCGTAAGTGTCGTCAGCAGGCGCTGGCGCTCGTCTTCGTTTTCGATGCGCTGCGAGATGCCGAGATGTCGGTTGTGCGGCATGTGCACGAGATAGCGTGCGGCGATCGACAGGTGCGTCGTCAACCGCGCGCCTTTCGCGGCGATCGGCTCCTTGACGACCTGAACGACGATGTACTGGCCTTCGTGCAGCAGTTCGGAAATCGAGCGCTCCTGCTCCTGCTGAATTTCGAAACCGTCGGCGCCGAGCAGCGCGATGTCGGCAGCGTGGATGAATCCGGCGCGCTCGAGGCCGATGTCGACGAACGCAGCCTGCATGCCCGGCATCACGCGCACGACCTTGCCCTGGTAGATGTTGCCTACCGGCCCGCGCTTGTTGTTTCGCTCGATGTAGATTTCCTGCAGCAGTCCCTGCTCGGTGAGCGCAACGCGCGTTTCGCTCGGGCTGTGGTTGATCAGGATTTCGACGCTCATGCCTTCGCTCCCTGCCGGACGCCCGACGCGCCGAGCGGACTGACGCCGCAACGTTTCAACAGCTGCAGCGTTTCGAACAGCGGCAGGCCCATCACGCCGCTGTAACTGCCGTCGATGCGGCTGACGAACATCGCGCCGAGCCCCTGGATGCCGTAGCCACCGGCCTTGTCGCGCGGTTCACCGGTGGCCCAGTAGGCTGCGATCTCGTCGTCATCGATCGGGCGGAAGCGCACGTCGGTGGCCACGAGCGCGAGCTCGCAGTGCCCGTCGAAAGCAACGGCGACCGCGGTCATCACCTGGTGTGTATGGCCCGACAGCAGGCGCAGCATCGTGCGAGCTTCGTCGAGCGAGGCCGGCTTGCCGAGAACGCGTCCCGCGCAGACGACGGTCGTGTCGGCCGCGATCACGGGCAACGGCTGGCGGCAACGCGGATCACGTAGTGCTGCCTGCGCCTTTTCACGCGCCAGGCGCGTGACATATGCCTCGGGCAATTCGCCGGGCTGCGGGCTTTCGTCGATGTCCTGCACGAGGATCTCGGGCACGAGGCCGACCTGCGCGAGCAGTTCGCGCCTGCGCGGCGAAGCGGAAGCAAGATAGACCTGCGCGTGGGGGCTCGCGGAATTCATCGGTCGGGGATTTCGGGTACCGCAAAAGGACAGGCATTATCGCCCATAAGACGAGACCGGGGCTATGCGTGTTTATGCCCGTAACTGCCTGAACATGCACTGAATTCCACACTTCGGCGAATCGCCGGGGCCTGTTGCCGCCGCGAGGCTCTGCCTATACTGGCGCGGCACTGGACGTGGTGTTCCGCCGGGACGCCGGACTGGTCGCTTCGCCTGCCCTGACTCGCGCACCCGGATCGCACATGGCCGTACTTCGCTTCAAGAATCGCTCGCTGCAGCTGCACACCTACGAAACCGTCCTCGACTGCCTGTTGCGCAACGGCGAACCGATTCCCTATGCCTGCAAGGCGGGGATGTGCCAGGCCTGCCTGATTCGCGCGGTGGATTGCGCCGCGACGGAAGAATCGCGGAAGTGGGTGAAACCTGACCTGCAGGCGAAGGGCTACACGCTCGCGTGCCAGTGGGTACCCGATTCCGACGTCGCGGCAGCGCTGCCCGGCATCGAGGAGTTTTCCGTCGCGGCGCGCATCACCGAACTACAGCCGCTGAATGCACGCGTGATGCGCGTGCTGCTGCAACCGGAAGACCCGGCGCGCATGTTTGCGTATCGCCCGGGACAGTACCTCACGCTGATCAACCCGGCCGGCCTGCCGCGCAGCTACTCCATCGCGAACGATTACGCGCGCGAGGGCTTCATCGAGCTGCATGTCGCGAGCACCGAGCATGGCGAGTTCACCGGCTGGCTGTTCCGCGATGCGCGCGACGGCATGCAGTTGCACATGCGCGGCCCTGCCGGCGACTGCTACTACGATGCCGGCGACGGCGACCGGCACCCGCTGCTGCTCGCCGGCACCGGCACCGGACTCGCACCGCTGTACGGCATCGCACGCGATGCATTGCTGCAGGGTCACGGGGGCCCGATCAACCTCTATCACGGCGGACGCACGCCCGCGCATCTGTACTATCGCGACGAACTGGCGCAACTCGCGCGAGATCATGAAAATTTCAACTACATTCCATGCGCCAGCGAACCCGGCGACGATAGCAGCGTATTGCACGGACGGCTCGAACCGCTCGTAGAGCGCAGCATCGACGCCACGCTGGCCTCGCAGACACGCGCATACATATGCGGTGCGCCGGACTTCGTCTACGCGATGCGCAAGCGGCTGTTCCTGAAGGGACTGCGTGCACCGCACATCCACTGCGATCCGTTCACGGAACGTGAGGTGGCGGGAGCGTGAAGAAAACGTTCAGCGATTGGCTTTCTGCCATTCGACCACGGCGCTGAACGGCACCGCGCCGCCGAAAATGTCGAGCGCGCTGCCGATCGTCAGGTCGACGCGACCATTGCCGAGCTTCTTCACGCGGTCGAGGTCTTCGAGTTCGTGCACGCCGCCGGCATAGGTGACCGGCACCGGGCTGTGCTCGCCGAGCAAGACGATCAGTTCTTCCTGGATGCCTTGCCGCAGTCCTTCGACGTCTACGCCGTGCACGAGGAATTCGGCGCAGCTGTCGGCGAGCTTGTGCAGCAGCGCGGCATCGACTTTCTCGTCGGTAAACTGCTGCCAGCGGTCCGTTACCACGTAGAAATCGCCGTTGCGCTTGCGGCAGCTGAGGTCGAGAACGAGCCGCTCCTTGCCGACGTTGCTGACGAGCTTCGCAAGCTTGGTGTAATCGATGCGGCCGCCCGAGAAGACGAACGACGTGACGATCACGTGGCTTGCCCCTGCCTCCAGGAACAGCGAGGAATTCTGCGGATTCACGCCGCCGCCATACTGCATGCCGCCGGGCCATGTGCGCAGCGCCGACAGCGCGGCGTCCTGGTTGCCGGTGCCGAGCGAAATAACATGGCCGCCGGGCAGGTTCGCATCGCGATACAGCGCAGCGTAATCCGAAGGGGAGCGATCAGTGGAGAAATTGGTGCGCATGCTGCTGGCATTGCGCTCGTCGAGCGAGCCACCGACGATCTGGACGACCTTGCCGCCGTGGAGATCAATACAGGGACGAAATTTCATGGGCATCCTTAGCTTACTTTTTGCCGCCCTTGGGCAGCCTTCGACATCAGCGGTCCGTCGCCAGGCAGCAACGAGCCGCTCCCGGGCTCAGTGCGAAATAGGGCGACAGCATAGCCAAAAGCGACAGGGCCTTGCATCAGGCATCTCCCTCAGCGGCGACGCGGATTTGTCCGTTGGCGATGTGCGACGCGGACCCGGAAATTTGCGTTGCGGCGCGTTGTGTCACTGTGGCAGACTCGACACTGACACAAGCACAGCAACGCGAGTCTTATGCTGTCATCGAAACAGGATCTGCTGCCGGTCACGGGCTCCTTCCGGAGCCTGCCAACCGCGTGAGATGCCTGCTCCCGCATAGAGTGCCCGAGCGCCGCAAGCCGGCCAGGAGGGTACTCGTCACCGCCTAAACCACGCCGTCCCAACCAGCTCCAGCGAAAGCCAGGTTTGCAGCAGCTCCGGCAGCCATCGTTCACCGTGCCGGATGTGCTCAGGCCCGCGTCTGCAGTTCAGACCATCAGGTATCAGCTCATTCAGCGGAGGCAGTAAATATGGCCAGAAGATCTCATGTTAAACGCCAGGCGAAGTTTCAAGGCGAACACGAGGCACATACGTACCGGGACCACAATCACGACGGCAAACGCGGCAAGGATCGCAGCCGCGGCAAACGCAAGCACGACGAACCGAGCAACATCGTCGACCTGATCGCGCACAACAACCAGGTCGACACGGCCTACACTCCGCATCGCATCAAGACTCCGCTGCGCGCGCGCACGCCGGCGCAACAGCGCTACATCGACGCCATCAAGAACCACTGCCTGACCTTCGGCATCGGTCCCGCCGGTACCGGCAAATCCTACTGCGCGGGAGCACTGGCCGCCGAAGCGCTGGAATCGGGCCGCATCGAACGCATCATCCTGACCCGCCCTGCCGTCGAAGCCGGCGAACAGCTCGGTTTCCTGCCCGGCGAGCTCGAAGAGAAGTACGCCGTGTACATCGAAGCCTTCCGCGACATCCTGAACGAGCGGCTCGGCCGCGGTGTCGTCGACTACTGCCTGCGCCATGGCCGCATCGTCGGCGCGCCGCTCGCGTACATGCGCGGCAAGACCTTCACGGCAAACACCTTCGTGATCCTCGACGAAGCGCAGAACACGACGCCGGCCCAGATGAAGATGTTCCTGACGCGCATCGGCGAAGAGTCGAAGGTCGTCATCAATGGGGACATCCGCCAGAGCGACATCCGCGGCCCGAACGGCCTCGCCGACGCCATCGACAAGGTGCGTGGCCTGCCCGGGGTGCACATCCATAGCTTCGAACGCGGCGACATCGTGCGCAGCGGGCTCGTGAAGGACATCCTGGATCGCTACGAGCCCGCCTGACGGCGTGCGGAGGCTGCCAAAAACGACATTGTGAACAAGGGAACAGGCCACGCTTCGATCACTGCCCGCGCGGGACGTGGCCTGTTCCCCTTTTGCTGTTCCCCTTCCCCGGCTCTCGTATAATCCTGCGCCTTCGCAACCGCGGGATTCCCCATGAACAGCCTCGACCAGCAAGTCGTCGAACAGCTCAGCGCCTGGCTCGAAGCCGGCAAGCGCTGCTGGTTGTGCACGATCATCGAAACCTTCGGCTCGTCGCCGCGGCCGGTGGGCTCGCTGCTCGCGTGCAACGAAGACGGGCTGTACGTCGGCTCGCTGTCCGGCGGCTGCGTCGAAGACAACCTGCGCGACAGCATCCGCAGCGGTGAGCTCGCACGCGCCAAACCAGAGCGCATCCGCTACGGCGTGACTGTGGAAGACGTGCTGCGCCTCGGCCTGCCGTGTGGCGGAAGCCTCGAAGTCGTCATCGAGCCGCTAGCGCCAGCGCAGGCGCCGCTGTACCGCGAACTCGCGACGCTAATCGCCGCACGGGCGCTCGTGACGCGCAAAGTCGACCTCGCGACCGGCGCCGCGACCTTGCAGCCAGCTCCGGTGTTCAAACGCCTGACCTGCAGCGACGCGACGCTCGAACACATCTACGGCCCGTCGTTCCGGCTACTGCTCGTCGGCGCCGTGCAGGTGGCGTGGTTCCTCGCCGACATGGCGCAGGCGCTCGATTACGAAGTCGAAATCTGCGATCCGCGACTCGAACTCGTCGCGAATGCACCGCCTACGCGCGCGAAGGTCGTGCAGGCGATGCCCGACGACTGGCTGCGCAACAAGGCCATCGACCAGAACACCGCCGTCATCGCGCTATGCCATGACCCGCGCATCGACGACATGGCGCTGATGGAAGCCTTGCCGGGCAACGCGTTCTACGTCGGCGCGATGGGCTCCGAACGCACGTCGGAGAAACGCCGTGCGCGGCTGCTCGACCTCGACGTCACGCCGGAACAGCTCGCGCGCCTGCACGCACCGGTCGGTCTGGACCTCGGCAGCAAGACGCCGCCCGAAATCGCGATCGCCATCCTCGCCGAGCTGACGCAACTGCGCGCCGCGGTACGCGACGCAAAAGCATGACACGCGCACCGGCCGGCGTCGGTTGCATCGTGCTGGCTGCCGGCTCGGCAACTCGCTTCGGCAGCGACAAGCGCCTTGCCGAATTCGCAGGCGACACCCTGCTCGCGCGCACTCTCGCCACGCTCAATTCGGTGTTCACGCAGCGCGTCCTCGTGCTGCGCGCCGACGATGCCACCGATGAAACACTGGCGCGGCGCTTTGGAAAGGACTGGCTCGTGGTCCGCGCCACCGATGCAGGCAAAGGCATGGGCAACAGCCTTGCGGCGGCGATGGCCTGTACCGCGGACTGGAACGGAGCCGTCGTCGCGCTGGCCGACATGCCCTTCGTGCGTCCCGTAACCTGCGCCACGATTGCGGCGCGACTCACGGCCGACACGCTCGTCGTTCCATTCCACCGTGGCCAGCGCGGAAATCCGGTCGGGATCGGCAGCCGCTACTTCAGCGAGCTCGCGACGCTGCGGGGAGACCGCGGCGCACGCGAGCTATTCGAGCGCCATGCAGCTGCCCTCGTAAAACTGGACGTGGACGATCCTGGCATATTGCGGGATATCGATACGCCCGCCGCGTTGCGGGCACCGGATGCGGGCGAGAGTGCATCCTGATCAGCACGTACGAGGGGGGATGAGGGCCGGGTAGTTCGGCGGTCGTTCGAAACCCGGAAATGAAAAAGCCCGGAGGGGAACCGGGCTTTTTCAACGCGCAACAACAATCACTCAACAATCACTCAGCGACCACTCAACAATCGCCTACAACAAACAATCGCTTACAACAAAGGTCAGACACAGCAACGCTCAGCAACCAAGCATCATGCGACGCTAACAACATCCATCATCCAATCAAAAGGTGTGGAACCCGGGGAGTGGCCCACACTGATTTGGAGCCCCTGCCCGCTGAAAAGTTCCCGGCTACGTACGCCGAATTCAGAACTGTGACTCAGGCATGCGGACGACGAGCCCCTCGAGCTCCGGCGTCAGCACGATCTGGCAGCTGAGGCGGCTGTTCGGGCGGGGTTCGAGCACGCACTCGAGCATGTCCTTCTCCATGCCGCTCGGCTTCGGCAGTTTCGCCAGCCAGGCCTCGTCGACATAGCAATGGCACGTGGCACAGCTGCATGAACCGCCGCACTCGCCGACGATGCCGTCGATCATGTTGTCGACCGCTCCCTGCATGACGGAAGTGCCAACTGGCACTTCAGCTTCGTAACTCGACCCATCGTGACTGACGTACTTGACCAGCGGCATGACAACCTCATTGGCTGAAAATCGAAGGCCGGCATTATATCCAAGCGGGCCTCCGCTGCAGGCTACCCATGCCCCGGTCAACCCGCTATATTTGCCCCCGCTCACGCTGCCGGCCCCTTCAGAGGGACGGCGCGCACAAAGGCCACGAAACCCAAAAGGAAAACCCCATGAAAACTCGCGCAGCCGTCGCCGTTGCGGCCGGCAAACCCCTCGAAATCACCGAAGTCGACCTCGAAGGTCCAAAGGCCGGTGAAGTCCTCGTCGAACTGAAGGCTACCGGCGTCTGCCATACCGACGCGTTCACGCTGAGCGGCGATGACCCGGAAGGTGAATTCCCCGCGATCCTCGGCCACGAAGGCGCCGGCATCGTCGTCGACGTAGGCCCCGGCGTGAAGTCGCTGAAGAAAGGCGACCACGTGATCCCGCTGTACACGCCCGAATGCCGCGAGTGCGAATACTGCCTGCATCCGCGCACGAACCTTTGCCAGGCCATCCGCTCGACGCAGGGCAAGGGCCTGATGCCGGACGGCACTAGCCGCTTCTCGCTGAACGGCAAGCCGATCCTGCACTACATGGGTTGCTCCACGTTCTCGAACTACACCGTGCTGCCTGAAATCGCGCTCGCGAAAGTCCGCGAAGACGCGCCTTTCGAAAAGATCTGCTACATCGGCTGTGGCGTGACCACCGGCGTCGGCGCCGTGGTTTTCCAGGCTAAAGTCGAAATCGGTTCCACCGTTGCCGTGTTCGGCCTCGGCGGCATCGGCCTGAACGTCATCCAGGGTGCCCGCATGGCCGGCGCAAGCCGCATCATCGGCGTCGACCTGAACGACGACCGCGAGAAGATGGCGCGCCAGTTCGGCCTCACCGACTTCATCAACCCGAAGAAAGTCGAAAACGTCGTCGACACGATCGTGCAGATGACGGGCGGCGTCGATTACTCGTTCGAGTGCATCGGCAACGTGAAAGTCATGCGCCAGGCGCTCGAGTGCTGCCATAAGGGCTGGGGCCAGTCGTTCATCATCGGCGTTGCCGGTGCAGGCCAGGAAATCTCGACGCGTCCGTTCCAGCTGGTAACCGGCCGTCACTGGCGCGGTACCGCCTTCGGTGGCGCGCGCGGCCGTACCGACGTGCCGAAAGTCGTCGACTGGTACATGGAAAACCGCATCCAGATCGATCCGCTGATCACGCACACGATGCCGCTCGAGAAGATCAACGACGCGTTCCACCTGATGCACGAAGGCAAGAGCATCCGTTCGGTCGTCCTGTACTGAGCCCCGCGGAGCTTACCGGCTAGACAAAAGGGCCAGACATTCTCTGGCCCTTTTCATTTGCAGAATCGAATAAGGAGTAACACATGAGTCTCGAACAAGTCAGCGCCAACAAGATGTTCGGCGGCAAGCAGGTCAAGTTCAAACACCGCTCGCACGTGTTGAACTGCGACATGATCTTTTCGGTGTACCTGCCGCCGGGCGCGAGCGGAATCAACAAGGTGCCGGTGATTTACTGGCTGTCGGGCCTGACGTGCACCGACGATAACTTCGTGCAGAAAGCCGGTGCGCAGCAGTATGCCGCGCGCGAAGGCGTTGCGATCGTCTGCCCCGACACGAGCCCGCGCGGCGAAGACGTGCCCGGCGATCCGAACAAGGCCTACGATTTCGGCCATGGCGCCGGCTTTTACGTGAATGCCACGCAGGAACCGTGGGCTAAGCATTACCGCATGTACGACTACGTGACGAAGGAACTGCCGTCCGTACTGAAGGGCAGCGACCTGCCGCTCGAAGTCGATAACTGCTCGATCATGGGCCACTCGATGGGCGGACACGGCGCGCTGACGATTGCGCTGAAGAATCCCGGCAAGTACAAGGCGGTATCGGCCTTCTCGCCGATCTGCTCGCCGATGAACTGTCCGTGGGGCGAGAAGGCACTCGGCAACTACGTCGGTCCCGACAAGGCGGCGTGGATCCAGTACGACGCCTCCGCGCTGATCCCGATGGCGAAGGAACGGCTGCACATCCTCGTGGACCAGGGCCAGGACGACCAGTTCCTCGTCAACCAGCTGAAGCCCGAGCTGCTTCAGGCCGCGTGCCTCGCCGCCAAGCATCCGCTGACGCTGCGCATGCACGCCGGCTATGATCACAGTTACTTCTTCATCGCCACGTTCATCGCCGACCATATCGCGCATCACGCCGATGCGCTGTACGGGCCGGGCTAAACAGGCTGGAATCGCCATTGGTCCCCGCGAAGGCGGGGACCCAGTGTGGTTGACCGGCGGCTTCGACGACAGCGGATTCCCGCTTCGCGGAAAAGACGGGCTCACGGCGTGCGGCCCCGGATACGAAAACACCTTCAATGACGCAAGCAGAACGATGAACGAACTTCGGCTCTCACTGGTACAGACCGACTTGCAGTGGCAGGACGCCGAGCCGAATCGCCGGCTGCTCGAGGCGCAGGTCGCACCGCTTGCGGGCCGCACGGATCTCGTCGTGCTGCCGGAAATGTTCACCAGCGCTTTCTCGATGAACGGCGCCATCGCCGAAGAGCACCCCGGACCAACGTTGCAGTGGATGCAACGAATGGCGCGAACCACCGGTGCCGCACTTACCGGCAGTGTCGCGTCGCTCGAACATGGCAAACGCTATAACCGCCTGCTGTTCGTGAAACCCGATGGCACGTACAGCAGCTATGACAAGAAGCACCTGTTCCGCATGCTCGGCGAAGACCAGCGTTATGCTGCCGGCAGCAGCAAGGTCATCGTCGAATGGCAGGGTTGGCGTATCCTGCCGCTCGTCTGCTACGACCTCAGGTTTCCCGTCTGGAGCCGCTACACGAAGGCCGAGCCGTACGACCTGCTTATCTACGTCGCGAACTGGCCCGCCGCGCGCGACCTTCACTGGCGCACGCTGCTGCAGGCGCGCGCGATCGAGAACCTTGCGTACGTGGCCGGCGTCAACCGCATCGGTCGCGATGGCAACGGGCTCGACTACGTCGGGCACAGCGCCGTCGTCGATCCGCAGGGACGTGAAGTCGTCCAGGCAGGCGAAGTCGCCGGCGTGTTCAGCGCCACGCTCTCGCCCGCCGCCGTCACGGAATGGCGTGCGAAGTTCCCGGCATGGATGGACGCCGATGCCTTTACGCTGCACGAGTAACGCATGTCACTGCCCCGCGTATACCTGATCGACGCCAGCATCTACATCTTCCGCGCCTGGCACACCTTCGAGACGACGATCATCGATCGCGACGGCAAGCCGGCGAACGCGGTGTTCGGCTTCGGCGACTTCCTGTACAACCTGATCCGCCAGAAAAGGCCGACGCATATCGCCTGCGCTTTCGACACGGCACAGCCGCTGTCTTATCGCCGCGAACTGTATCCGGCCTACAAGGCCAACCGCGACCCGGCTCCAGCGGAACTGAAATACCAGTTCGCGTTGTGCCGTGCCTTTTGCCGGGCAGCAGGCATTCCGGAATTCGGCAGCGAACGCTTCGAGGCGGACGATATCATCGGCTCGCTCGCGCACCGCTATCGCGAGCAGGGCTTCGCCGTGACCGTCGTCACGGCCGACAAGGACCTCACGCAACTGATCCTTGGCGAAGACGACCGCTGGTGGGACTTCGCGCGCGGCATGGAACTCGACCATCACGGCGTGCGCAGGCATTTCGGCGTGCGCCCGCAGCAGATCGCCGACATGCTCGCGCTGTCAGGCGACAAGATCGACAACATTCCCGGCATACCAGGCGTCGGTTATGCCACGGCGGCGAAGATCCTGCAGAAGTACGAAACGCTCGAAAGCATCCTCGAAAACTGCCACGACATCTCGCAGATGAAGTTTCGCGGCGCCCAGCGCGTGCAGGCCCTCGTGGCCAGCCACCGGGAGATGCTGCCGCTGAACAAGCGCCTGACGACCGTGGTCTGCGACATGGATTTTCCCGAGCAGCCCGATCTGAACTGGCGCGGCGTCGATGTAAATGCACTGAATTCGCTCAATGAAACCCTGATCTGGAGCCGGGCCCTGCACCAACGCTGGCTCAATCTGGCACAATGAGCGCCACCGTAAATCCTGATCCGGGTAAATTCATGCGCGTTCTGGCAGCCAGGTTCCTGGCGACTGCCCTCCCCGCCGTGTCGGCTCCGCTGCTGTTGTCGCTCGTGATGCTGTCACCGGCTACTGCGTTGGGCGCGGATGCCCAGGAACCTGTCGAACAAGTACCACCCGAGCAGGAAGACGACGGCTTCTTCGGCCTCGACTGGCTCGATCGCACTCAGGCCTTCACGTCGAGCCGCGCCGATGCGCTGGCCAATCGCGTCGACCGCTTCTTCGGCGTCGAACGCAGTGACCTCGAGGCCGCGTACTCATCGCTGCGCTTCGGGACTGAATTCCGCTACTACGAAGGCGAAGGATTCGACCCGCGCGTGCGCCTGCGCGGCAGGCTGCATCTGCCGCGCCTGAACGAACGCCTCAGCCTGATCTTTTCCGAGGACAAGGGCGAAGGCGCCAGCTACTACTCGCAGAACGACCTGCTGAACGAGCCGCAAAGCACGCGCGTGAACCTCGAGGTGAACCTCGGCCAGACCGACAAGCATCGCTTCGACTATCGAGTGGGCCTGCGCTCGAACCTGAAGCTGCGCACCAGCTTCCGCTATCGCTACGAAAGCGACCTGACCGAAAGCATGCTGCACCGCCTGTCGGAAACCGTGTATTTCATCGACGGCATCGGCTTCGGTTCGTTCACGCAGTACCAGGTCGACCGCGCGCTGAATGACGTGAGCCTCATCCGCTGGTCGAACGAATTCCGCGCCGAGGAAGACCTCGATGGCGTGGAATGGAGCACCTCGCTGAACCACGTGTCGAGCTACGACAACAACTTCGCGATGATCTACTTCGTCAGCATGAGCGGGCTCAGCGATTACGACTACGTCAGCCGCTACCAGATCGGTGCGCGCTTCCGCCGCAGCATCGCGAGGCCCTGGCTCTTCCTCGAACTGTCGCCGGCCTGGCGCTGGGACAAGGAAGTCGGCAGCCCGCGACGCGAGAGCGAATTCTTCGCATCCGTGCGACTCGAAATGGCGATCGGGCGGCTGGATCGCTGACACGTGCAGGCGGAATCGTCACATGCGCTGCGGGACAAGTTACCGCTGCCGCTGATGGCGGCCATTGCCGCGCTGCCGCCACTCGCCGTCGACATGTACCTGCCGGCGATGCCGCAGATCGCGACAAGCCTCGGCGCGAACATCAACACGATCCAGAACTCCCTCAGCGTGTTCTTGCTTGGCTTCGGCATGGGCATGCTGTGCTTCGGCCCGTTTTCCGACCGTTTCGGGCGCCGCCCGATGGCGCTGATCGGGCTCACGGGCTTCGCCATCGCGAGTCTGCTGGTCACGCTGAGCGGTAGCGCTGCGATGTTCCTCGCGTTTCGCTTCGTGCAGGGATTCATCGGCAGTGCCGCCACGGTCAACGTGCCGGCGATGATCCGCGACTGTTACGGCAAGGACACGGCCAGGGGCATGTCCACCGTCATGATGATCATGCTGATCGCGCCGCTTGTCGCGCCGCTGCTCGGCTCGTTCACGCTGGTCGTGGCCTCGTGGCGCGGCATCTTCGCGGCGCTGACTGTGTATGCGGCGATCCTCGTCGTGCTGACGTGGTGGCGCCTGCCCGAAACGCGGCCCGACCTCGCACCCGGCGAACGGCGCACGATGTTCGGCAACTACCGCATCATCCTCGGCAATCGCCGCGTATGGCTCGACCTGCTGACCTACATCATGCTGGCGCTCGCGTTCTTCACGTTCCTGACGGCCGCCTCGTTCCTCTACATCACGCTGTACGGCGCCAGCGAAACGGAGTTCGGCGTGTTGTTTGCCGTCACGGCACTGTCGCTGATCGCCGCGAACTTCATCAACGTGCGCGTGGTGTCGCGCGTCGGCACGCGCCGCATGATGCATGCCGGGCTGCATTTCGCGTTGCTGTCGGCACTCCTGCTTGCCGTGGTCGAGACGGCGGGATTCGGGTCACTGTACGGCATGGTCGCGGGCTTCTTCTGCATAACGGGCGGGCTCGGCATCGCATGGGTCAATGCCGATGCGCTCGTCGTCATTGAATTTCCGCGGCAGGCAAGCTCGGCATCGGCCGTGATCGGCACGCTGCGCTTCGGCATCGGCAGCTTCGCGGGGCCGCTGCTTGCACTGACGTTCACCGGCACGTCGCTACCCGCTGTCACGCTGATCACGGCATGCCTGGTCGGTGCCGGCCTCCTGCAGATGCTGCGCCGTGCGCAGAGCCTGCCGCACTGATCCCGCGGATCAGTCTCCCGGATTCCAGCCCGCCGTGATCGGATAGCGACGATCGCGGCCGAAGCCGCGCTTGCTGATGCGCACGCCGACCGGTGCCTGGCGGCGCTTGTACTCGTTGCGATCGACCATCAGGATCACCTTCTCGACGACGCCGCGCTCGAATCCGCGCGCGACGATCGCTTCGCAGCTCAGGTCATGCTCGACATACAGTTCGAGAATGCGATCGAGGACCGGGTACGGCGGCAGGTTGTCCTCGTCTACCTGGCCCGGCGCGAGCTCCGCGGACGGCGGCCGGTCGATCACGCGCTGCGGAATCACCGGTCCATTCGCGCCTACGAGGTTGCGATGACGCGCCAGCGCGTAGACCTGCATCTTCGGCACGTCCTTCAGCACGTCGAAACCGCCGGCCATGTCGCCGTACAGCGTCGAGTAACCGACGGCCATCTCGCTCTTGTTTCCCGTCGTCAGCACGAGCAGTCCCTTCTTGTTCGATATCGCCATCAGCACGACGCCGCGGCAGCGCGCCTGCAGGTTCTGTTCGGTGAGGTCGGCCGGGAAGCCAGCGAACTCCCGTTGCAGTGCAGCCATGAAACTGTCGTACATCGCGCCGATCGGGATGACCCGGAACTCGATGCCGAGCATGCGGGCTTCGGCTTCGGCATCCTCGATGCTCATCTGCGCCGTGTACGTGAACGGCATCATGATGGCTTCGACGCGATCGTTGCCGAGCGCATCGACCGCAATCGCCAGCGTCAGCGCCGAATCGATGCCGCCGGACAATCCAAGCACGACGCCCTTGAAACGGTTCTTGTTCACGTAGTCGCGCAGCCCGAGCACGAGCGCACCGTAGAGTTCCGCTTCGGCGTCCTGCCAGGGCTTCAAGGTACCCCGCAGCACGCGCGGCTGGGGAGTCTTTTCCACGACGACAGGAAGCAACTGCTCTTCGTACTGCGAACCCTGTACCTGCACGACGCCATCGCGATCGAGCGCGACCGACGCACCATCGAACACCAGTTCGTCCTGCCCGCCGACCTGGTTCACGTACACCAGCGGCATGCCGCCTTCGCGCACGCGCTGCTGCAACAGCGCAACGCGCTCTCGCGGCTTGTTGCCGTGATACGGCGAACCATTGATGTTGATCATCAGGCGCGCTCCGGCGGCAGCGGTGCGTTTCATCGGCTCCGCTTCCCACAGGTCCTCGCAGATCGTGAAGCCTACCGGCACGCCCGCGATGTCGAGCACAAGCGGTTCGCGGCCTTCGCGAAAATAGCGCTTCTCATCGAATACCTGGTAATTCGGCAGGCAGTGCTTGCGATATTTACCGACGATACGGCCGTCATGGATCACGGCGAGCATGTTGTACAGATGGCCCTCTTCGCGCCCCGGATACCCGACGACCATGTACAGCGGCAGCTGCGCGGCGCAAAGCATGTCCAGTGCCTTGCCGATGCGCAGGTCGAGGCTCGGGCGCAACAGCAGGTCCTCCGGCGGATAGGCTGTCAGCACGAGTTCTGGAAATACTATGACGTCCGCGCGATGCAGGCTGAGTGCGGACCTCGCGTGCTGCAGAACGAGCTGCGTGTTGCCGGGGATGTCGCCGACCAGTGGATTGACCTGCGCCATGACGAGCGTGAGCGAAGCGGAAGACAAGCGACGAGCCTCGGGAGGAAGAAGTGGTGGAACGGGAAGGAAAAAGTACTGTTATGGATTAAGGCACGGAGGTGCGATATTGTCTGACATAACCTTGTACATTGGCAAAGAAGGCACAGGTTCATGGGTCTCGTCCGCTTCATCATCCTGCTGCTGGTCCTCGGCGTCGCGTGGTTCGTCGTGAAGAACTACCTGCGCAAGCAGGCACTGCGCGGGAGCACGCGCAACGGAAAGCCACAGATCGCCGGCAAGATCGTGCGCTGCAAACAGTGCAACGTGCATCTTCCGGAAACGGAAGCCATACGCGAAGGTGAGGAATGGTTCTGCACGCAGGAGCATCGGCAGGCCTGGCTGACGCAGCACAAACTCTGAGCCGCTCCCAATGCCCATGAGCATGGATGGCCTGTACGCCAGGTACGCACTTCCGCTGTTTCCCGAAGTGGAAAGCTGGCGGCAGCGCCGGCAGATCTTCACGATCTACAACCTGTATCGCCTCGTGCTCGCGCTGATCCTGCTGATCAGCTTTTACTTCCGCGTACCGACATCGCCACTCGGCTCGATCGACGCCAGCCTGTTCGTCAAGGTCTGCAGCTTCTATGCAGGCTTCAACTTGCTGACGCTCCTCGTGCCGCTGATGCGCCTGCCGCCGCGCATCGAAGAGATGCACCAGAGCGCCGTGCTGATCATCGACATCCTGTCGCTGGCGCTAATCAGTTACACCTGCGGCGGCGTCAACAGCGGCATGGCGCATCTGCTGATCGTACCGATCGCGGCCGGCAGCATCCTGTTCGGCATTCGGATGAGCACGTTCTTCGCCGCCATCGCGACGATCGCGGCGATATACAGCGAAGTGCTCGGCTACCTGTCGGCCTCGCCGGCAGAGAGTTACTACGTGCAGGCCGGCTTGCTGGGCTTCACGCTATTCGCGACCTCGCTGTCGCTGCAATACCTCGGCGGCCGCATCCGCCAGAAAGACGCGATCACGCATGCGCAGGCCGCCAGCATCCGATCGCTGCAGGAGATCAACCAGCAGATCATCGAGCGCATGCAAACCGGCATCGTGGTCGTCGACCAGGAAGCGCGGGTGCTGAACTTCAACGATTCCGCGCGCAAGCTGCTCACCGACCCGGCCCAGACGCATGCGCTCGACGGCCACGACCTCGTCCTGCCCCACGTGCTGCTCGACCAGTTGCATTCCTGGCAACTCGATCACGGCGTCCGCGCACAACCCTTTCGCGTGATCGAGAATGGCCGCGAAGTGCAGGCCAACTTCACATGGCTGCAGGGTGCCCCGCAGTCCAGCATCCTCATCTTTCTCGAAGACCATACCCAGCTGAGCAGCCGTGCGCAGCACCTGAAGCTGATGGCGCTCGGCCGCCTGACGGCAAGCATCGCCCACGAAGTGCGCAACCCGCTCGGCGCGATAAGCCATGCAAGCCAGCTCCTCGAGGAGTCGCCGAGCATCACCGGCTCGGACCAGCGCCTGCTCGGCATCATCAACACGCACACACGGCGCGTGAATGCGATCATCCAGAACATTCTCGAGCTGTCGCGCCATCGGCAGGAAGTGCCGGAGCGAATCGAGGCTGGACCATGGCTCGAGGACTTCGTCACGCGGCTCGCGAACGGCTACCAGCATCCCATCATCGTGAATCTCGACAGCAGTCCGGACCCGGTACACATCCGCTTCAACGCCAGCCAGCTCGAACAGTTGTTGACCAACGTGTGTGATAACGGCTTGCGTTACAGCCGAGCAAATACAGGCAAGGCCAGCATCGACGTACGACTCGGCAAGCATCCGTTCACCGGCTTGCCGATGCTCGATGTATTGGACGACGGCCCCGGTGTCGCGCTGGAAAGGCAGGAACAGATCTTCGAACCGTTCTTCACGACCGAGCCGAGCGGCACGGGCCTCGGCCTGTTTATCTGCAGGGAAATATGCGAAGCTAATCAGGCGCAGATATTCTTCCGGCGCACCGACACCGCCCGCAGCTGCTTCCGAATCATATTTGCCCACCCCGACCGTCACATCAATTGAAGCCACATCAATTGACACCGCATCGCAGCGCAACGGCAGCAGCATGGCAGCATCCCGGCACGGCGAACACCGGTGTAGCGGGCATGCAGGGCTTTGGCGAGCATCGAAGGTAGAGAGAGCATCGTGAGTACGACAACCAGAATCCTCATCGTCGATGACGAGCCGGATATCCGCGAGCTGCTCGAGATCACGCTGAGCCGCATGAATCTCGCGACGCAATCCGCTGGCGATCTCGCCACGGCGCGCCGGCTGCTCGCGGCGGAGCCGTTCAACCTGTGCCTCACCGACATGCGCCTGCCCGATGGCGACGGACTCGAACTCGTACGCGACATCCAGGCGCGCTATCCGCACATACCCGTCGCGGTGATTACCGCGCATGGCAGCACAGAAACGGCGATCGAAGCGCTGAAGTCCGGAGCCTTCGACTTCGTGTCGAAACCCGTCGACCTCGTGAAGCTGCGTGCGCTGGTGCAGAGTGCGCTGAAACTCAGTGCGGCGCCGGTCGCGGTGCCGAACAAGGCGAGCGAAGCCACGACGCGCATCGTCGGCAGTTCGCGCTCGATGCAGGCGCTGAAAGCGCAGATCATGAAAGTGGCGCGGAGCCAGGCGCCTGTGTTCATCAGCGGCGAATCGGGCAGCGGCAAGGAACTGGTCGCCCGTGCCATCCATATGGAAGGCCCGCGCAAGGATCGCGAATTCGTCGCGATCAACTGCGGCGCCATTCCGGCCGAATTGATGGAAAGTGAATTCTTCGGCCATCGCAAGGGCAGCTTCACCGGCGCCGACCAGGACAAGATCGGCCTGTTCCAGGCCGCACACGGCGGCAGCCTGTTCCTCGACGAAGTGGCCGACCTGCCGCTGCACATGCAGGTCAAGCTGCTGCGCGCCATCCAGGAGAAGAGCATCCGGCCGATCGGTTCGCAGACGGAGATCGCGGTCGACGTGCGGCTGATCAGCGCGACGCACAAGAGCCTCGCGCAGGAACTGAGCCGCGGCACGTTGCGGCAGGACCTGTATTACCGCATCAACGTCATCGAGATCCACGTGCCGCCGCTGCGCGAGCGTGCCGACGACATTCCGGCGCTGGCGGACTTCATCCTCGCCAGCATCGCCAACGCGCATGCCCAGCCGAAAGCCAGCCTGAGCCCCGCGGCCCTCGACGTGCTGCAGCAGCACCCTTTCCCCGGCAACGTGCGCGAACTCGAAAACCTGTTGCTGCGCGCCTGTGCGCTGGCGGATAACGCCGTGATACAGCCGGGCGACCTGCCCGACCTCGTCGGAGCCGTGCCTTTCCAGCCCCAGGTCCAACGACCGTCACCGCCCGGTACGGAAGCAGCAGATGAACCGTTCTCTCTCGAAAAGCACCTCGAAAAAATCGAACGCGAGGCGATCGAGAAGGCCCTCACCGAGAGCCGCTGGAATCGCACGGCAGCCGCACGCAAGCTCGGCATGAGCTTCCGCTCGTTCCGCTACCGGCTGAAAAAGCTCGGGCTCGACTGATTCTCGAACACGTCCCCGGCGCCTGCTGGTTGCGCGAGACGCGCAACGAGCCCCGCCAGAGCCCGCGTTTACAGTCGCAGCTCTTTCGGCATCGAGAAAATGATGTGCTCCTCGACGCCTTCCATTTCCTTCGGCACGTCGCCGCCGAGTTGCTGCAGGCGCTCGAGTACTTCCCTGACAAGCACTTCCGGCGCCGACGCGCCTGCAGTGACACCGACGCGCGTTTTGCCCTCGAGCCACTGCGGATCGATTTCCTCGGCGCGGTCGATCAGGTGCGACGTACAGTTGCTGCGCTGCGCGAGTTCCCGAAGGCGATTCGAGTTCGAGCTGTTCGGCGACCCGACAACGAGCACGAGTTCATTTTCGAGAGCGAGCTGCTTCACGGCGTCCTGGCGGTTCTGCGTCGCATAGCAGATGTCCTTCTTGCGCGGCCCCTTGATCGCGGGGAAGCGTTCACGCAGCGCATCGATGATGCGCGACGTGTCGTCCATGGACAGCGTCGTTTGGGTCACGTAGGTCAGGTGCTCGGGATCGCGCACCTGCAGCTTCCATACGTCAGATTCCTCCTCGACGAGATAGATTTTCCCGCCGTGGCGTTCGTCGTACTGCCCCATCGTGCCTTCGACTTCCGGATGGAAGGCATGGCCGATCAGGATGCACTCCTGTCCCGCGCGACTGTAGCGGATGACTTCCATGTGCACCTTCGTGACGAGCGGACAGGTGGCGTCGAAGACCTTCAGGCCCAGTGCATCGGCTTCCGCCTTCACCGCCTGCGACACGCCGTGCGCGCTGAACACGACGATCGGCTGCGGCTGGCCGGGGGGCGCGCGCGGCACGTCTTCCAGTTCGTCGACGAAGATCGCGCCGCGCTGGCGCAGGTTTTCGACGACGAACTTGTTGTGCACCACTTCGTGCCGCACGTAGATCGGCGCGCCGAAGTTGTCGAGCGCGCGGTTGACGATGTCGATCGCCCGGTCCACGCCGGCGCAGAAGCCGCGCGGGTTCGCAAGGCTGATCGAAAAACGCGGAGGGGCTTTCGTTTCCATCATATTTTTACCTGGGAAGCGCCCTGTGACGCCATCTGCGATTCCGCTTCTGTAACGGCATGCACGTGCACATTGAAGCGGATCGCGCGCCCGGCGAGTGGATGATTGAAGTCCACGTCGACCCACTGCTTGTCGATGCTACGCACGACGCCGGCCTGCTTGTTGCCGGCAGCGTCGCCGAATTCGAGCATCAGGCCGGGACTCAATGCGACGTCAGGGGGGAACTGGTATATCGGGAAGCGCTGCACGTTGTCGTCGTTCACGTTGCCGAAGGCCTGTTCGGGCTGCAGGACGAAGTCGCGGCGATCATCGGCTGCGAGCCCGAACAACGCTTCTTCGAAGCCCGGCAGCATGCTGCCGTCTCCGATGACGAAGCTGACCGGCGCCTTGTCGAAATTGCTGTCGATCGCTTCGCTTTCCGGCGAGGCGTCCGCGAGCGCGAGCGAAAAATGCAGCGTGACCCGCTTCCCGGGCCCAATCTCGCCCGGCGCAATCGCATCGGGAGCGGTCACGCCATGTGGCGCCGCGCGATCGAGATCGCGTACGGCAATCCTGCCATCGGCCTGCTCACTCATGAGCGCCCCTGCCACGGATGATGTCGATCACGATCAGGAGGGCGCCGACGTTCAATGCAATGTCCGCGACGTTGAACGTCGCGAAGCGCCACTCGCCGTAGTACACGCTGATGAAATCGACGACGTAGCCGAGCGTGATGCGATCGAAACCGTTGCCGATCGCCCCGCCGAGGATGCAGGCGAGCGCAGAACCCAGCAACATCTGCTGGCGGGGCAAACGCAGCAGCCAGACGACGATCAGGATGCTCGCGGCAAGCGCGATCGCAGACAGCCCCCACCGCTGCCAGCCACCTGCATCGGCGAGGAAGCTGAACGACGCGCCGGTGTTGTGCGCAAGCAGCAGGTCGAAGCCCGTGAAAACCGTGCGAGGGATGCCGTACTCGAGATACGCCGACGCAAGCGACTTCGTCAGCTGGTCGAGGAGCAGCACCGCGCCCGCGAGCAGGAACAGCGCAAGCAGGTGGGAGCGCTGCGCCGCGGCGCCGTTTTCGATGCGAACTTCACTCATGATGCGACTCCTGCGACCTGCGCGAAGCACTCACGTGCCTGTTCGATGTCCTGGCGGATCTGCTGCTGCAAATGCGGCAGTCCGTCGAACTTTCGTTCGTCGCGCAGCTTGCGCAGGAAATGCACCTGCAAACGTTCGCCGTACAGGTCGCCCTTGAAATCGAGCACGTGGACTTCGAGCGACGGCTTCAGCGTGGAATCCACGGTCGGCCTGACGCCAAGGTTCGCGACACCTTCGAGTTCGTTGCCGGGAAGGCCGACCTTGACGGCGAACACGCCGGTCATCGGCAGCCGCGGCGTGAGCAGTTCGAGGTTGGCGGTAGGCACGCCGATCGTGCGGCCGAGTTTCCTGCCTTCGATCACCGTGCCGCTGATGCTGTAGGGCCGGCCGAGCAGCCGCGCGGCGCGTGCGCAGTCGCCGGCCATCAGGCACTGGCGCACGAGCGTGCTGCTGATGCGCTCGCCGGCATCGATGCACGGTGGCACGCTGCTGGTGTCGAAACCGAGTTCAGCGCCGAGCGTGCGCAGCAGCGCGATGTCGCCGCCGCGATTCCTGCCGAAATGGAAATCGTCGCCGACGACGAGGCTCTTGAGGCCAAGACCGGCAACGAGGAAATCGCGCACGAAAGCTTCGGCCGACTGCTGGCTCAGGCTTTCGTCGAAGCGCATGCGGTAGACGGCATCGATGCCGTAGCCGTCGAGGAAATCGACCTTGTCCTGGAAATGATTCAGGCGCGGCGGTGCATCGGCGCCGGTGAAAAACTCCTCCGGTTGCGGCTCGCTGAGGATGACGAGCGACGGCAGCGCACGCCGCCTGGCCTCGGCCAGTACGTCATCGAGGATGCGCTGATGGCCGAGATGCATGCCGTCGTACTTGCCAATCGTCGCGACGCATTGCGGCGACCAGCGGCGAGCGGCGCTCAGGGAATCCAGTATCTTCATGTCAGGGCTGCGTGAGGAAAGGCGGCATTATATGCGGGCGCGTCGCGGCGCCGTGAACTGAATCCGGCCAGGCGTTCAGGCATGGAAATGAGCCGGGCGCACACCGGTTACGAGCAGGGCAAGTCCGTACGCAAGCCCCCCGCCGATGCAGACGAGGGCCATCATGCCCGCGCGCATCGCATCGCTCCATGCAAGCCATTCTGCCGGGCTCTGCCGTATCGCGAGCAACACGGCCAGCATCACGGTGGCTGCGAACGCAATCTTCGACGCGAAGCGCCACCATGCGGCGTCGAGCACGAGGATGCCGCGCTGCAACAGCCCGCGCGCGAGCAGGCCGGCGTTGACGAGCGCCGCGATCCCGGTGGCCAGCGCGATGCCGACGTGGCCGAGCGGCAGTATGAACAGCAGGTTGAGGACCATGTTGCTGACCATCGAGATCACGCCGTAGCGCACCGGTGTGCGGGTGTCCTGGCGCGAAAAATACGCAGAAGCCAGCACCTTGACTGCCATGAAGGCCAGCAGGCCCACGGAGAAGGCCTGCAGCGAGCGCGCCACCGGCACCACGTGCGTGGCGTCGAACTCGCCGCGCTGGTACAGCGTGATGACGAGCGGTTCGGCGAGGACGATGAGTGCCACGCTCGCCGGGATGCCGAGTGCGAGGATGCAGCGCAGGCCCCACTGCAGCGTTGCATTGAAATCGGCAGCGTCGCCCTTGCTGTGGATGCGCGAGAGGGTCGGCAGGATCACCGTCGCGATCGCGATCGCGAGCCCGCCGAGCGGCAACTCGAGCAGGCGGTCTGCGTAATACAGCCAGCTGACGGCATTATCGCCATCGAGCAGCGACGCGAGCACGGTGTCGAGTAACAGGTTGATCTGCCCCACCGACACGCTGAACATCACCGGCAACATCAACATCAGGACTTTCGTGACGCCCTCGTGTTTCGGGCGCAACCGCGGCCGCGGCAGCATGCGCAGGTGCGATAGGAACGGCACCTGGAACATCAACTGGATGAAACCAGCCAGCAACACGCCCCAGGCCAGCGCAATCGCCGGCTCCGCAAAGAGCGGACTGAGCAGCAGTGCACTGCCGATGAGCGCTACATTGAGCCATACCGGCGTCAGCGCCGGCA
>DASWWP010000112.1:0-10098 GCA_036405915.1 Pseudomonadales bacterium | reverse complement strand
CTTCATCGGCAACGTGCTGTTCGAACTGTCGCCGAACTGGGGCATCAACCTCCAGGTTGACGCAGGCGACGAGCTGATCACGTACGGCGCTGGCGTGCGCATGACCTTCTAAGCCGACAGCGCCGGGTGCATCTTGCTCCCGGCGCTGTTCGTTATACCGGACAGCCATGCCAGGGATGGCGCTTTTCCTTTCTTGCCCTACTTCGTTTCGCGCTCGAGTCCTGTTCGCCCAACTCCGTTCTCGCTGGACTCAGTCATGAGCCGGCACACGCACCTGTTCAGTGGTTCGCGCTGCTCCGGAGTCGCGACAGCCCGGGGCGGCCTTTCTGCGGAATACCGCGTGCCACTGAACCGGTGCGTGTCCACCGGGGCCACTAGAGAAAGTCCCATGCCTCTGCACTCGCGGACGCACCGCGAGGAGATCAGGCATCAATCCATCGCCAGTGGCAGGATCTTCAACTCCGCGATCAACGGCAGGTGATCCGACGCGCGCATTGCCGTGCGCGAGCGGGGGACTTCGATGTTGACGACTTCGACGCGGTCGTTGATGAAGATGTGGTCGATGCGGAATAGCGGGAACCGCGTGTAGAAGGTGTTTTTCGCGCGGTGGCTTTTCAGGCGAAGCTGCGCGTCGTGCAGTTTCGTCGTCACGTGGCGGTAGGGCCGTGAGTACGGATGGAAGTTGAAGTCGCCGCAGAACACGATCGGCTCCTGCTTGTCGAATAGCGGCTTCAGCCAGTCGTCGCCGAGCAAGGCGTCCGTCTGCTGGAGCTGCTCGCCAGTCGTCAGGCCGAGATGCGTGTTGATGATGTGCACGTCGGTGCCGTCGTAGTTCACGGTGACCCAGAGCGCACCGCGCGGCTCGCGGTTCGAATTGGGCTTCGTGCCGGGCAGTACGCCGACCTTCATCGTTTTCAACGGCAGGTGCGTCAGGATCGCGTCGCCGTACTCCTCTTCTTCCATGCGCAGTGCAGGATGGAACTGGTAATTCATTTCGAGCAGCTTCGCGATCAGCTGCGCCTGGTCGTCCTTGCCGGAGCGGATCTTGCGCAGGTCGAGTTCCTGAAGGCATACGACATCCGCTTTCGCCTGGGCGATTACGCGGCTGATGCGCGCGACGTCGAGCTTGCCGTCGAGGCCGATGCAGCTGTGCACGTTGTACGTCATCACCCTGAGCGTGTCGCCGGCACGTGCGACGCTGAAGGGACGCCATGTCGGATCGCCTTCGTACAGCTTGCGGCCGAGGAAGTGCAGCGCGGCGGCACGCAGTTCGGAGGGGCGCATGTAGTTCTTGCCGTTGTCCGGCAACGCGACATCGCGAGGCAGCAGGCTGAACGCATTCGTTTCTTCGGGCGTGAGGCCGGCGTGGGAACCGTTCTCCTCGATGAAGGTGATGCTCTCGCTGCCTTCGCACCAGCCGATGATGGCGATGTCGCCGGCGCAGCGGTGCTTGCACACGCGCAACAGGTCCTCGCCGACGTCGGCGAGGAACGGATGCTCGTGACCGAACAGCTCGGCGGTCTGCTGCGGCAGGCGGAAGCGGCCCTTCTTGCTGATGAACACGAAGTCGCCGCCGCCATCGCGCGTGGCCGCCACCGGCACCTGGTGTTCGTGCACGAGCGCTTCCGCGACGATCATCAGTTCCTCCGGCGAATACCGCCGGTCGGGATATATGAACCCGATCGGGCCGAGGTTCGCGACCAGCATGCGGCCTTCCTTCAGATCGTCATCGGTTATTTCGCCGTGGTTGACGTGCTTCGCGATCTCCTTCTGGCTGCCGAGCAGGCAACAACGCTGCACGTTGCGCTTGCGTTTCAGCACTTCGAGGTGCGGCGTGTGGAGATTGAGTTTGTCGAAGGAACGGTTGATCGCTTCCTCGATTTCGTAGCCGGTGACTTTCCAGATCGATTTCGCCTTGCACTGGCCGTGGTCCGAATAGATCCAGACGTCGTACTGGCGCCACGGCGCCTTGTGCGCAGCGGTCCACACGCGGCGGATCGCGTCGTCGATGCCCTTGAGGCACCAGTGCGCGAAGCGCGAGCGCGGGCCGCGGCGGTGTGACTGCTCGTCGAAGCCGACGAAGTTCATCTGCACGATGGGCAGGCCGCGTTCCATGTCGATCTTCGCGCCGATGACGGTGGCTTCCCGCAGGAAGATGCTCGCGACGATGCGCTGCGGAATGAACTTGAGTTCCATGCCGAAGCTGCGGCCGCGGTACACGCCGGTGACGAAGTCGCTGAACGCGATCGCGATTTCGAGAAGCATGAGGCCGAATATGCGCAGGACGCTGCCGAAGTTCGCCAGCACGAGCAGCGCGAGCGTGAAGGGATTCGCGGACAGGAAGATGTCCTTTGCGCCCATCGTCGCCGCGACGAAGTGCGATTCCGTCGCACCGCCGGTGAAGATGTTGCAGTACGCGCTGCCGTCCTTCATCAGCGGTTCGCCGCCGCTCTGGCCGATCAGGTCCGCATCGTAGGCCGCTGCGACGGCGGGCTCGTACATCAGCTTGATCTTGCGTGCTTCGGGATCGCGGAACGCGAAGGCGGGCACGCAGGTCTTGACCCCGTAGAACAGTTCGCCCTGCACGGCCGGCGTGCTGGCGGGAAGGCCCGAGTACTGGCTGTGTTCCTGGTAGTTTTCGCGGTCGAGGAGGCTTTTGAGGAAGGGCATCTCGCCGTGGTTCAGTGCACGGCGGAATTCGATCTGCGACAGGCCGTCGATCTGGATCAGGACGAGCCCGGGGCGGTTCGGTGGGCCTTCGGACGAAGGAAAGCCGAGTGTCTTGGCGAGCCAGCGGCTGCGGCTGCCAAGGCGGCGAATGCCCTTTGCCCATTTTTCGATGTTGATGAACATGAGGCGACTTCCGTGTTAACCCGACTTCTTGTTGTTGCCGAACAGTGCGGCCGAAATGGCCTCGTCGGCGGATTGCACGGCGCCGGCGAGGATGTCCCACTCCGCCTTGATCAGGTTGATGACGTTGGCCAGTCCCTCTTCCTCATCCTCGCTGTGCGTGGCGGCGTATTCACCTGCCGTGATCTTGTACGTGGCCAGGGCTTTCTTCGCGGTGACGGGCATCGAGAAACTCTTCGCCGTCGCGAGCGCGCTTGTAACCTGCTTCTTGAGTTTGTAGGCGGGCATGTCGATGAATTCCTGCAGCGCCGCGGCAAAGGCTTCGACGCTGTCTTCGGTCAGCAGGCGGCCATTGATGCCGTCCTCGACGACTTCGCGAACGCCCGATGCATCGAGCCCGACCACCGGCAGTCCCGCCGCCATCGCTTCGGTGAGCACCATGCCCTGCGTTTCGCTCTTCGACGAAAACGCGAATACGTCCATCGCCTTCAGTGCATCGGCAAGTTCCTGGCTCTGCAGGATGCCGGGCAGGACGAGCCTGTCGCTGATGCCCTTCGCGGCAAACAGTTCGCGTATGCCGGCTTCCGACGGACCGGCGCCCACGAGCAGGAAGTACGCATTCGGATTGCGCTGCAGCACGCTGGCTACGGCTTCGCTGAGGAATTCGAGGTTCTTCTCCGCGGCGAGGCGGCCGAGATGCCCGATGACGAAGGCGCCTGCCGGAATGGCGTAACGTCCGCGGCCGGCCTTGCGGTCGCCGGCGGCGAAGCGCTCGAGGTCGACGCCGGTCGGGATCACGCTGACCGGTTTCGAGACGCCGCGCCCGGTGATCAGTTCGGCGATGCTTTCGCTCGGTGCGAAGATGTGGTCGCAGAGGTTTGCATAGCGCGTGGCGAGTTCGATGATGAAAGTCTTGAAGGCCGGTGAGTCCCCCGGCACGTAGTGCGTGTACTGCTCGTACAGCGTGTGGTGCGTGAACACGAGCGGCAGGTTCAGGAAGCGCGCGAGCCGCACGGCGGTCATGCCAAGCAGGAAGGGATGATGCGAATGGATGATGTCGGCGCCAAAGGCTTTCACGTCGTCGCTGAGGCCGGTGGGGATCGGCAGCGCGACGGAAAAGTCGCTCGCATTGAATTTCTGGATCGCCGGCACGCGGATGACGTCGACCTCGTCCGGCGACACGTCGGCAAATTCGGGCGCGATGATCAGCACCTTGTGGCCGAGGCTGCGGTACGTTTCGGCGAAAGCCGAGACCGAGCGCGCGACGCCGCCTACATGCGGCAGGTAGGTATTGGTCAGGAACACGATGTTCATGCGGGGGCGGTCTCGGGGTTACGCGTGAGGATCAGTGAGGTCATGCCGGGCAGCGGCACGGCTGGTTTGAAGCCGGGCAGGCGCACTTCCATCAGCGGCGGACGGCCATGCCAGTCCGCCTTCCACAGCACGACGATCTGGTCGGCGGAATCCGGCACGACGGTGACGGTGATCGTGCCGAAGTTCGTCGGCGCCGGGCCGAAGCTGATGAAGCTTTCGTGCTCGAGCCAGCGCGCCGGAACGCCAGCGGCGAGAATCAGCTTGTTGCCTTCCTCGCGCACGAAGCAGTTGCGGATCATCAGCACCCATTCGGCGGCCGCCCAGACGTGGTGTCCGTCGCCCATGCAGCCACCGAGCGTCTGCGGATGGATCGCTTCGGGCCACTGGCCGGTAGGCGTGGCGATGCGTGCGACGGTGTCCATCAGGTCGAGGTAGCGCGGGTCCTGCGCCCGCAGGAGTATCTGTGCCACCTGCAACGTCAGGTAGGCGTTCAGCCCCGAATGGATCATGTCCTGGAAGAATGCGCCGTCGACGAAGCAGTGCTTCAGCAGGTATTCGACGGTGTCGAGCAGGCGCTTGTCGTCGGGAGCGCAGGCCTGCAGCGGATAACCGACGGCGATGGAACCGATCGCGCCGGCGTCGAGGCGCCGATACGGCGAGGCCGGCATTGCCGGGCGCTGCAGACGCTGTGCGCAGGTATCGAGGCTGCGTTCGACTGCCAGCGAGAATTCTGCAGCGGCGACGCGGCAGCGCTGGGCGCAGGGCTTGTCGGCATGTTCGAGCAGTTCGGCGGCGGCCTGCAGGCCGCTGATGCACCAGAAGTCGTCCCAGTAATAGTAGTCGTTCGGACCGAGATGCTCGGCGCTGAAGCCGGGAGGCAGCAGGCCCGCATGCGGGCTCGGCGGGTCGTCGGGAAGGCGCTTGCGCTGGATCCACTGCACGCCGCGCCGGATCAGCGGATGCCATTCGGCGCTGAGCCTGCGGTTCGTCATCTGTTCGTAGCGGCGCAGGATCCACAGCACTTCGCCGTTCGCGTCCCATTCACCTTCCTGCGAGCGGAAGTAGCCACCGGCAGTCTGGCGTTCGGGGAAGCGTGCGATCGCGCGTTCGGCGCGCTTGTCGAGGCCGACGGCCAGCAGCGCATGGATGATGAAGGCCGCGTCGCGGAACCAGAAACGTTTGTACGTGTACGGTCCGGGATAAACGTCCGACGGCGAATGCATGATCAGCGAGTTCACCGCGGCGTTGTACAGGAACTGCCAGCGCTCATCGGGGCAACTCAGCTTGCAGCTGCTGCCGCGCAGGTCGGCCCAGCTGTTCGGCTGCAGGTTCTCCTTCGCCGTGTCCGGCAGCGGGATGCGCAGCGACATGTCGAGCTGGTGGTCCGCGTCGAGCGGGAAGAATGCCGCGGCCGTCAGCATGCCGGCCTTGCAGTATCCTTCGCTCTGTTCCTCGGCGTCGAGCAGCTTCAGGCGCACGTCGCCGTTGTGGTAGTCCGACACGCGATGATGCGCGGCCGCGCGGCTGAATTCGATGTGCTGCCTGTCGTCGACGAGCCAGCCACGACGATCGGGCGCCAGCGCCGCCTTGTGCAGGAAGCTGATGCCTTCGGGGTTGTACGGACGCAGCGAAACGACGAGCCAGCCGACGCGATCGCTCTGCGCATTCAGCTGCACGACGCACTGCGCTTCGTGCGGATGTTTCGGATCGGACGCGAGCAGGTCGACGAAACAGGTTGCCGTGAGTTCCGAATTGCCGCTGCTCGTGCGCGTTTTCACGCTGACGACGGAGTCGGTCGACAGGAACTGGTCGCAGTCATCGGCTTTCGACGGGAAGTGCGCGCTGCCGTCTTCCGACAGGATCCACGCGTCGAGCGACCAGCTGTCGTAGAACGGCGTCAGGAGGCCGCGCGGGTCGACAAGCGGCAGGTGCTCGGAATCGGGATAGCCGAGCGCCGTCCAGTTGCGATGCGTCAGGTTGATGTGCGAAGCCGAGAACGCGCGCGGGATGAACGAGGCACTCTTCGGGTCGTACTGGCGTTCGATCCAGTACGGCCAGATCCAGTCGAGGTTGTGCTGGATCACTTTCGAGTTGATCAGGCCACGTGCATGGAACACCACGCCGGCGCGCAGCAGTTCGATCGGCTCACCCACTTCTGAAGGTTGCGTGAAGCTGCGCAGGCGCGCCAGGAATTCGATCGGGTCGATGAAACCCTTGCTCTGCGCCGCCTTGCTGATGATGTAGCGAAGCGGAAACCACTTGCTCCACATGCCTAGTTGCCTCCCTGTTCGTGCCGCAGCCCTTCGTTCCCTTCGGTGAAGTCGTTCAGCGCGCGTTTCGCGATGCGGTTGAAGAACCAGATCGCGACGATCGTCATGACGAAACCGAAACCGTATAGCGCCCACTGCACCGGGCTGCGCGTGAGGCCGCCTTCGCGCAGCTCGGTGAGGTCGGAGATCAGCGAGCCGAGGTAGACGTTGTGCAGCGAGAAGGGGATCAGGCCGATGAACGTCGCCAGCGCGTAGGCGCCGAAGCGGAACTCGGTGAGCCCGAAGAAGTAGTTCGACAACTTGCCCGGGAAGAACGGAATCAACCTTGTCAGCAGCACGACCTTGAAGTCATGTTTCGTCATCTCGTCGCTGATCGACTGGGCCTTGCTCTTGCTGAGCACGAACTGCTTCGCACGTTCACCGAACAGGTAGCGCGCGATCAGGAAGGCCAGGGAGGCACCGAGTGTCGTGCCAAGCACGACGTACAGCGTGCCGAGGCCGATGCCGAACACGTAGCCGGCGCCGGTCGTGAAGAAGATGCCTGGCAGCAGGAACATCACGACAAGCGCCATGATGACGACGAACAGCACCGCGGCCATCGTGCCCTGCTGTTCGACCCACTCGAGCAGCTCGATCAGTTTCAGGTGCACGTCGAAGTAGAGCAGCACAGCGAGGATGACGGCGACGATGGCCAGGCTGCCGGCGAGCGCCTTCAGCGAGGATTTCCACGGATTACTCGCAGTTTGGGTAGCAGGCATACGTCCTTCTTTTTGCTGCGCTTTTGCTCGGGTTTCGGGTTGTCGCCATTGCAACAGGGGCGACACAAGCGTTGCAGTGGGCGAAGCATGGAAACTGCGTTGGGAAAACATTGGACTGGCGCGGACTTTGCTGGCGCAAGCATACGAATTCGCGAGCGCGCGCGCGGTATCCGGCAATTTGTGCCGGGCACGCGCAAGATTTACCGGCCTGGGGGAAAGGGAAGGCGCCACTGATACATCAGCTTGCGATGCACGCGGCGCCGGTTTCGGGCAGATGCGCTGCTCAGGGCTTCAGCGAGGCATCCATCGTGATGTCCGCCTGCAGCAGCTTCGACACGGGACAATTGGCTTTCGCCTCGTCGGCAAGCTTCGTGAACGTGGCCGCGTCCGCGCCCGGCACGGCGCCTTCGAGGCTCAGGTGGATCTTCGTGATCGCGAAGCCTTCGCCCTGTTTCTCGAGCGTGACGTGCGCGCTCGTATCGAGTGCCGCCGGCGTAAAACCTGCATCGCCGAGCAGTTTCGACAGGAACATCGTGAAGCACGCCGCATGCGCCGCGCCGATCAGTTCCTCCGGGTTGCTACCTTTCTCGCCTTCGAAACGCGTGTTGAAGCCATAGGGCTGGTCCAGCAGTGCGCCGCTCTCGGTCGAGATGGTGCCCTTGCCGTCCTTGATCTTTCCGGTCCAGTGCGCAGAGCCGGTTTTGGTGATTTGCATGGCGTGCCTCCTGTGGTTGCCTGTTTCAGCGATCGGGATTCAACCGAACATGCAACCTGTATGCCCGCGGACCGGGCCCAACTGGCCAGCGGAGAGCGGCTTGTCTATGATGCGCCAGCACTTTTTGCGTGAGCCTGATGAAACTACGTAGCCGTCGCCCTTCGTTACCGCACCGGAGCCGTGCATGCTGCTGAGCGCGAACGAGTGGCAGACGCTGTGGCTTACGTTGCAGCTCGCGACGGCCGTCACGTTGATCCTGCTCGTGCTCGGCACGCCGCTCGCGTGGTGGCTCGCACGTACGCGGCGCTGGTGGAAGGGAGCGGTCGGTGCCTGCGTGGCGCTGCCGCTCGTGTTGCCGCCGTCGGTGCTCGGCTTTTATCTGTTGCTGGCGATGGGGCCGAACGGGCCTTTCGGTGCGCTGACGTCATGGCTCGGCGTCGGGCCGCTGCCGTTTTCGTTCGCGGGACTCGTCGTCGCATCGATCTTCTATTCGCTGCCGTTCATGGTGCAGCCGCTCGAAGCGGCGTTCGCTGCCATCGGTGAACGGCCGCTCGAAGCGGCGTCCACGCTGCGGGCATCGCCGCTCGACGCCTTTTTCACCGTTGCCGTGCCGCTGGCCTTGCCGGGTTACGTCAGCGCGTCGATCCTGACGTTCGCGCACACGCTCGGCGAGTTCGGGGTCGTGCTGATGATCGGTGGCAACATTCCAGGGGAAACGCGAGTCGCTTCGGTACAGATCTACGACTACGTGCAGGCGCTCGACTACGCGGAGGCGCACCGGCTCGCCGCCGTGCTGCTGGTATTCTCGTTCGCCGTGCTGCTGGGTCTCTATACCTGGCGCCGGCATCCGCGCACGGTGTTCTGATGGCGCGCATCTGCGGACATTTCCAGCTGAACCGTCCCGGCTTCTCGCTCGACGCGGAATTCGACATTCCCGGGCGCGGTGTCACGGCCCTCTTCGGGCCCTCCGGCTCCGGCAAGACGACGCTGCTGCGCTGCATCGCCGGGCTCGAACGCGCGCCGCAAGGCCGGCTGCAGGTCGACGGAGCGGTGTGGCAGGACACGACGACGTGGCTGCCGACTCACCATCGTCCGCTCGGCTTCGTGTTCCAGGATGCCGCGCTGTTTCCGCACCTCACGGTGCACGGCAATCTCGTATACGGACGCCGGCGCAGCACGCGCGATGCGGAACGCGTGCGGCTCGAGCAGGTCGTCGAGCTGCTTGGCATCGGCCCGCTGCTCGCGCGCAAACCTGACGGGCTGTCAGGAGGCGAGCGGCAGCGCGTGGCAATCGCGCGTGCGCTGGCGACGAGTCCGCGGCTGCTGTTGATGGACGAACCGCTGTCCGCGCTCGACCTCGCGCGCCGCAACGAGATACTGCCGTACCTCGAACGCATGCACGAAGAACTGGAGATCCCGGTGATATACGTGAGCCACATGCCGGACGAAGTGGCGCGGCTCGCGGATCACGTGCTGCTGGTCGACGCGGGGCGGATCGTCGCGAGCGGGCCATTAGCCGCAACGCTCGCGCGGCTCGACCTGCCGATGAAGCTCGGGGCCGACAGCGGCGCTGTAATCGAAGGGACGATCGCCGAACTCGATCCGGAGTGGCATCTCGTGCGCGTCGACTTCGCTGGCGGCAGCCTGTGGACGCGCGAGCAGGGCATTGCCGTCGGTCGCAAGGTGCGCGTGCGCGTACTCGCGAACGACGTGAGCCTGACGCTCGACCGCAGCGAACGCACGAGCATTCAAAACCTGTTGCGCGGCACGGTCGATGCGATCGGGGAGGACGGGCATCCGGGCCAACTGCTCGTGCGCGTCTGCGTTGGCGACGTTGCGCTGCTTGCGAGCGTGACGCGGCGTGCGGCTGCGGGGCTCGATCTGAAGTCGGGCGACGTGGTGTGGGTGCAGGTGAAGTCGGTCGCCTTGCTGGAATAGCCGCAACTGGGAAGTGGGACGCGAGTGAACCAGCAGCGCGTGCGAGGTGGTCACATCGTCGGCGTAGAGTGTGCGTACGGTGCGTGACCGCTAGTGCTCGATGGGAGAAAGCGTACGTCCTGTACTGTCGCTCGCGCCATCCCTGGCGCTCAACGTCCCATCGAACACTAGTGGTCACGCCCCCTTGGAGTCATTAGCGCGTTCCAACTTCATGTATTTACTATGGTGATCTTGATATATGACTCTGCACCTT
>DASWWP010000111.1:0-32303 GCA_036405915.1 Pseudomonadales bacterium | reverse complement strand
GCGCAGCAGCTGCGGTTCGTCGCGATACTCAGCATGCAGGTGGCCTGACCACTCGCGCCAGTGCCGCACGCTGTCGGCGAGGCAGCGATCGAGGTAGTCGGAAGACTCCTGCTGAAGTTCCGGATTGTCGAGCAGTTCCGGCGGCACGAAGCGTGCGGAGAAATGCAGGCGCTCACCGGCAAGGACTTTTACGTCGGCAGTCAACGCGCCACTGCGAATCTGCAGCGGAACTTCCGCATACAGCAGCAGGCCCTGGTTGCTGCCCCAGGCGGTGTAGTGCCGCTCGTCGCGCGGCAGTATGCGGGGCACCAGCGCGCCATAGTCGAAGCGAGGCGTACAGTCGAAGCGCAGCGCCACTTCGCCGCTGACACCTTCGACGATGCGTACGAGCAGCGCCGGACTCTGCTTTTCGTCGGGATCGAACACGGCGAAGAAATCGTGCAGACGCGCGACGCCACTGCTGCAGCGGAATTCGGTCGTCAGCACGAGCGTACCGTCGGCGTATTCGCGCGTCGATGTGTACGCAGCGCCGGGCGCGAGCGACCAGAAACCGCCACGACGCGAGTCGAGCAGGCGGCCGAACGTGCTGTCGCTGTCGATGCGCTCCATGCAGCACCAGTCCACCGAGCCGCCGCGCGAGACGAGCGCGATGCTGTGGCAGTCGCTGAGCAGCGCGTAATCGCCGATTGGTTGGTAGTCGTCCTTCGCTGCGCTCATCTTTTCCAGTAAATATTTCAGGGTGTCGGTAATTCTTGCCGCACGCAGGAACGCTCTACGCCGGCCATCAGTGGCGAGCCCCCCGAAACGGCCGCGCCAGCCGTACGTGCCCGGAGTTCAGTATTTCCGGCTGCGCGGAGCCCGAATGGTTTGATTCTTGCTGGCTTGTTCACGACAGCCGTCAAGGAATCCCCACGCAATGCTTGCATCTACCGTTCCCATCTCAGCCGCACACATGCTTCTGCATGTGCTGATGATGTCGGTGGTTGCGCCCATCGGCATTGCCATCCTGCGCTGGGCGGGCGGCCGCGCGTGGCAGGCACGTCCTGCGCACGTATGGCTCGCTACCGCGCTGCAGCTCGTCGTATTCCTGTACTGGCACTCACCCGCCGCGATGACGCATGCCATGCACGCCTGGAACGGCGCGCTACTGCTGCAGGCATCACTGCTCGCGGCCGCCAGCCTGTTCTGGTGGTCCATCGCCGGCCTCGACAGCGATCGGGCGTGGCACGCAATTGCGGCCCTGCTCGTCACCGGCAAGGCGTTCTGCCTCGTCGCCGTGATCCTCACGTTCGCGCCGCGTCCGCTGTACCACATGATGACCATCGGCGATCAGCAGCTCGCGGGGCTGATCATGATCACGCTGTGTCCGTTGACCTACATTGCAAGCGCGCTATGGCTGTGCCGGCGCTGGTTGCTGCGCTTCGACGCGCCGGCAACGCGATGAAGCGCGCGCTGCGGTCCACAATGGCACGCTGGCTCGGCATCGGGGCGCTTCTCGCACTGGCAGGTGGCCTCGCGGCTTTGCTCGGTGCATGGAGCGGGCTCGTCAACATCAGCGCCAGCGCGGGCCATCCGGCGTGGATCGAAGCCTTCCTCGAACTCGGCATGCGGCGCTCGGTGGAACGGCACAGCAGCGACCTGGTGCCACCCGCAGACCTCGATAGCGCCGCTCGCATCCAGCTCGGCGCAGCGCATTTCGCCGGGGGCTGCGCGGAATGCCATGGCGAGCCCGGCGCGGACCGTAATCCCATATACGACTACATGCTGCCGTTCCCGCCCGATCTTGCGACAGCCGCGCACGAGTGGGACACGCGCGAGCTGCACTTCATCGTGCGGCACGGCCTGCAGTTCACCGGCATGCCGGAGTGGAGCGGCGGCGAGCGTGCCGACGAAGTGTGGTCGATGGTCGCCTTCCTGCAGGAGCTGCCGGCGCTCGATGCCGGCAGCTATCGCGTGCTCGCCGCCGGCAACCGCGACACGCGCATCGAACCGACGGCGGCCGGCATCGGCGACGACGGCACTGCGCAACTCGCACGCACGGCCTGCGATCGCTGCCACGACACCGCCCAGGCCGCGCCACCAAGCGCTCTCGTGCCGCGTCTCGCCGGCCAGCCAGCCGCGTTCCTCGCACGCAGCCTCCGCGAATACAAACTGGGCATACGTCGCAGCGGCTTCATGCAGCCGGTGGCCGCCATGCTCGAAGACCCGCAGATCGAAGCGCTCGCAGCGTACTACAGCGCGATGCCGCTCACGCCGCCGAACGATGCGGCGACGCAGTCGGGCACGCAGCCACCCGCAGCGCCGCAACGGCAGGCCGCCGCGATCGCCACCGGCACGCATGCGGACCTGCGGCTGCCCGCCTGCCTTTCGTGCCACGACCGCGATGCGCGCGCCGATTATCCCGTGCTCGCCGGCCAGCAGGCGCCGTACATCGCGCAGCAGTTGCGCCTGTTCCGGAGCGGCGGACGCTCGACGAGCGCTTGGGGTGAGGTGATGAGCGTTATCGCCGAGCGGCTCGACGAAGAGCACATCGAACCGCTTGCGCAGTGGTTTGCGCAGCAGCCCGGCGCGGATGCGGAGTGAAGCGATGACGCGCGGATCCTGCAAACTCTCGACGGCATTGATTGCATCGCTCTGCGCGTTGCTCGGCGGCTGCGAAGGTGCGCAGTCGATGTTCACGCCGATGGCGCTCGAGGCCGAGCGCATCGTGTTCCTGTTCTTCGTCATGCTCGGCGGCGCGGCGGCGATTTTCATATTCGTATTCGTGTGCCTGTGGCTCGCGTGCCGTGGACCGGACGGCGCCCGCCGCCGCCTCGGCAGCGAAACCCTCGTGTTCCGGCTCGGCCTGCTGTTCCCGATCGTCCTGCTGAGCGTGCTGCTGCTGTGGGGCTTCCGCCTGCTGGGCCTCGCGAGCGGCAGCGGCGCCGAGCCCGGGCTCGTCGTGCGTGTGGAAGGCGAGCAATGGTGGTGGCGCGTGACGTACGTGCGTGCCGACGGCAGCCTCGTCGAGAGCGCCAACGAGCTGCGGCTGCCGATCGAAACGGAAGTCCTGCTCGAACTGACGACCGCGGACGTGTTGCACAGCTTCTGGATTCCGGCATGGGCCGGCAAGGTCGACATGATCCCCGGCCGCACGAACCAGCTGCGACTGCGGCTGTCGGCAACCGGCGTCGTGCAGGGCCAGTGCGCGGAGTATTGCGGCGGCGCGCATGCACTGATGGGCCTCTACGGCGAGGCGATGGAACCGGCCGACTTCGATGCGTGGCTCGCGCGCGAAGCCGGCGATGCGATCGCGAGCAGCGAAGCCGATGGGCGCGCCGCATTCCTCGCGAGCGGTTGCGGCGCCTGCCACCGCGTGCGCGGCGAGGATGCACCGGGCCGCGACGGCCCCGACCTCACGCACATCGGCAGCCGCTATTCCGTCGGCGCAGGGGTGCTGCAGAACGGCGTCGACGCACTTGAACAGTGGATAGCGCGCCATCCGGTGCTCAAGCCCGACAACCGCATGCCGCCGTTCGACTTCCTGACGAACGCCGAGCGCGAGGCGATCGCGCGTTATCTCGCGTCGCTCGAATAGGCCTGCCGATGGACATGACGTTTTCCCAATTACGCAGAGGCGAAGGCTGACATGGAACGCATGCTGCCGAACCCGGAACCGCGCCCGGCTGACGAAGAAGCGCAGCTTCTGAAGATCTGGGCCACGCCCACGGGCTGGCGCTGGCCGACGGCCGTCAACAACACGGTAATCGGCCTGCTGTACATCGGCGCGGCGCTGGCGTTCTTCGTGCTGGCCGGCATCCTTGCGCTGGTCATGCGCACGCAGCTCGCGTTGCCCGATAGCGATCTCGTCACGCAGGATTTCTACAACCAGCTGTTCACGACGCACGGCACGACGATGATGTTCCTGTTCGCCGTGCCAGCGATGGAGGCCTTGGGCGTGATGCTGCTGCCGCAGATGCTGGCCGCGCGCGACCTGCCCTTCCCTAGACTCAGTGCCTTCGCGGTATGGGCCTACATCGTCGGCGGCAGCGTATTCTTCTCGACGATCTTCTACGATCTTGCCCCGAGCGGCGGCTGGTTCATGAATCCGCCGCTGACGCTCACGGAGTTCTCACCGGGCGACAACGCCGACTTCTGGCTGCTCGGCATCGGCTTCATCGAGATCTCGGCGATCGCCGGCGCGATCGAGATCATCGTCGGCGTGCTGCGCACGCGTCCGCCGGGCATGACGCTCGGCCGCATGCCGATCTTCGCGTGGGCGATGCTCGTATTTGCCGGCATGATCGTCGTGGCCTTCCCGGCCGTGATCCTCGCGACGATGCTGCTCGAACTCGAGCGCGCATTCGACTGGCCCTTCTTCAGCGCCGCACTCGGTGGCGATGCGCTGCTGTGGCAGCACCTGTTCTGGTTCTTCGGCCATCCGGAGGTGTACATCATTTTCCTGCCGGCGGCCGGCCTCGTGTCGATGATCGTGCCGACGATCGCGCGCACGCCGCTCATCGGTTACCCGCTGATCGTCGTCGCGCTCGTGGCCACCGGCTTCTTCAGCTTCGGGTTGTGGGTGCACCACATGTTCACGACCGGCATCCCGGCGCTGAGCCTCAGCTTCTTCTCGGCGGCGAGCATGGCGGTGGCGATCCCATCTGGCATCCAGGTGTTCTCGTGGATCGCGACGCTCGCGGCCGGCAAGCGCATCGGCAAGCTGAGCGTGCCGGGACTGTTCGTGTTCGGCATGCTGGCGATCTTCGTGATGGGCGGGCTCACGGGTGTCATGGTCGCGATGGTGCCCTTCGACTGGCAGGCGCACGACTCCTACTTCATCGTCGCGCACCTGCATTACGTGCTGATCGGCGGCATGGTGTTTCCGTTGTTCGGGACGTTTTACTACTGGGCGCCGATGGTCAGCCGCAAGCTGCTGTCGCCGACGCTTGGCAAGTGGTGCTTCTGGCTGATGTTCATCGGCATGCACATGACCTTCCTGCCGATGCACGTCACCGGCCTCGCTGGCATGCCGCGCCGCATCTGGACCTACAGCGAAGCGACGGGCTGGGGTCCGCTGAACCTGCTGTCCACCGGCGGCTCGTACCTGATTGCCGCGGGTGTGGCCGTCTTCCTCGTCGACCTGCTGCGCAACTTCCGCTTCGGCCGCGGCGGTCCGGAAAATCCATGGGGCGCCGGCACGCTCGAATGGCTGCCGAACGACGTGTACTCCACACGCTCGATCCCGCTGATCGACAGCCGCGAGCCGCTGTGGGACAGGCCGGAACTCGCCGACGAAGTGCGCGCGGGCCACCACTTCCTGCCGAACGCGCCGACCGGCGGACGCGAAACGCTCGTCACGTCGCCGATCGACGCGGTGCCGCAGTACGTGATCCAGATGCCCGGCCCCGGCTGGGCGCATGTGCTGGCCGCCGTGTTCACGGCAGCATGCTTCCTGCTGCTGACCGTGAAGGTCGTCGTGCCGGCGCTGGTGTGCGCGGTGCTCGCGATCGTGAGCGTCCTCGTGTGGACCTGGGAACTCGACAAGGGGCCCGATGCGGGGCCTGTCGACGTCGGCGGCGGCTATCGACTGCCGGTGTACCTGACCGGACCCGACGGCCATGGCTGGTGGGCGATGGTGATCCTGATGCTCGTCGCCGGTTCGCTGTTCGTCGCATGGATCTTTTCGTATCTGTACCTGTGGACGGTGTCGCCGGAGGTGTGGCCCGGCGCGCTGCCTGAGTGGAGCACAGCTGCGCTGTCCGCGCTGCTGCTCGCCTCGAGCGTGCCTGCTGCGATGCTCGCGAGGCGTTCGCTCGCGCCGCGCGCCAGTCGCAATGCCCTGACACCGCTGTGGATCGCACTGAGTGTCGCGCTGCTGGTCGGCGGGCTGGTCGTCGAAGGCCTCGGCCAGTGGCAGCATGGCGCCGATCCCACGCGGAACGCGCACGATGCGATGGTGTACATGGCGCTCGTGCTGGACGGCGAGCTCGCCTTCGCCGTTGCGATCATGGGCGCATACGTGATCGCGAGGCACTATGCCGGCAAGCTCGATCGCGTGCGTTGCGCGAGTCTCGAGAACACCCAGCTGCTGCTGTATTACACGGCTGCGCAATCGCTGCTCGGCCTGCTACTGGTACACGGCTTTCCGCGGCTTTTGTGAGGACCGACACCATGCGCCACGCGCCGACCGACAGACCGCAACCCACGCCGGTGCTCGATGCGAGGGAACCATTCATACCCCTGGCATTCGCAACGCTTGCCGCGCCGCTGCTGTGGACGCTGCATTTCGCCTTCGTGTACCTGCTCGAAGGTTTCCTGTGCGAGGCTCCGGTGGGAGCAGCGGCGGCGATTCCCGAAGCCATCGTCGCGGCAACCGTCATCGCGGGAGGATTGTGTGCATGGAACCTGTTTGCAGGCGATGCATGGCTGCGCCGCGCGGGCGCGTCACGCGTCGAATCACATCTCTTCCTGCGTGCGGCACAACGCGTGCTTGCCGGACTCTCGCTCATCGCGATCCTGTGGAGCGGCGCCGGCGCGCTGATGCTCGGCCCGTGCATGTTCGCTTATTGACGTGGACGGCGTTCTCCGCGATCAGCACGCGGGCCCACGCTTGCCCGCATGAATGCCGATATACTACGCACCCATGGATATCACACTCTTTCCCAACCCCCGTCGCCCCGGCATCGGCCTCAAACCCAAAAAGGAAGCACAGCGCCCGCTGCTGCCGCAGCATGCGCGGCTGTGCCCCGTACTCGAAGCCGGCAGCTCGCTCGGCGCACTCGTGTACCCCTCGCTCGCGCCGAACGAGCAGTTCTCGATCGGCTATGAAGGCGAGGGCCTGTACCAGCTCGCGTATTCGGTGAATCCGACCGGCGGCAAGTGGGAGCCGATCTTCATCGTCACGTACCAGCTCGCGGTCGGCGCGATCGGCATGCGCAAGGAAGAGGTGCAGCTGTTCGTGCCGGAGTCACCCGGCTTCAAGGACATGGCGAAAACGATGGCACGCATGTTCATAGCGGCCGACGACCTCGGCACGCCGGCGGGCGCCGTGACGCTGCGCGGCGCCTACAACTTCCAGACGCCGCCCGGCTACGACACGGTGTATTCATCCGTGCTCAACCAGACCGAACGCCCGATTGCACCGGCGCTTGTCATCCGCGTCGAAACGGACTGGTACGTGCATGACAGCGAGTTTCGCTACATCCTCGCGCCGGGCGAAACGATGTCGGTGTCGCACAGCCTGCCGATTGGCCAGGTGTGGTTCGTGCCGCGCGAAGAGATCAAGTTCCGCGACGGCACCGAAGCGGAGACCGCCGAGCGCCAGAAGAAGAGCAAGGAGTTCTTCGACAGGAAGGCGACGAACAAGATCAAGACGCCGTACGGGCTCGAGTACAGTCCGCATTACCTGCAGTCGAGCCGCGAGCAGCGCAAGGCGAGCGGCGATCCGCCAACGACTCCTGACGACAGCCAACCGGGCTGATCCACGCCGTTTTTGAACGCGACTGTCGACAGGTCGCCACTCCCGATTGCAGCGCAACGGCTGCAACGCGCATTTACCTGGCTGGGGCGGTTCGCCTCGCCATCTGGAACGATCACCCTATTCCTGCCTCGCGTGATGAAGCATGTAATACCGCGCTTGCATCCATCCATGAGGCGGCGCGACCGGCGTGACTTCACCTGCGACGAGACTCGAATACCTGGATGCCATGCGCGCCACCCTGATGATGCTCGGTGTCGCACTGCACACCTCGCAAATCTACAACCCCGGGCTAACCTGGCTGATCTCATCCGACGACGAGTCGGCATTTTTTTACTATCTCTCCCATGTGATCGCAGCGTTCCGCATGCCGACTTTCTTTTTCCTGTCGGGCTTCCTGAGCATGCTGGTGCTGGCACGGCGCGGCCCACGCGCCTTCATGAGCCTGCGCATCAAACGCCTTGTGATTCCCCTTTTGACGACAGCCCTGACGCTCAACGTGTTACAGGCCTGGCTACTCAATGTGACGCACTGGAGGAGTATCGGTTTCGCCGATTTCTTCCTGCGTGGCGAATGGCTTCAGCACCTGTGGTTTCTCGTGGACCTGCTGCTGTATGTGAGCGTGCTATCGCTCGCGACGACGTACGGCAGAAGCCGCGCGTCGTCACGCGCGCTGCGTTTTTTATGCGAACGCGTGCCTTTCGTCCTGCTACTCGCGGCCTTACCCCTGCTGCAGGTCCTGTTTGCCGCGCCCGGCACACTCGGGCTTCCCGTTCACAGGGAACTCATCGGCACGATGACTTTCCTCACGCTGACGCAGTACCTGCCATTCTTCGCAGTTGGCGCGCTGGCGTATTCGAAGGAGAAATTCTTCGACAAGTTCAGCTCGCAGCCGTTACCGCTCCTGGCCCTGGGGCTCGCGCTCGCCGTGGGGATTCGCGAGTTCGTTCCACTGCTGCCCTCGCCAGCGGAAACGGCGGCTGACACCTATCTGCATTTCGCGATCAACTGGCTGTGCATTTGTGCTTTCCTGCGCCTGTTCAGGATGCTGGTGCGGCGGGTAACTCCGACGTTGAGGTATCTGAGTGATGCCTCCTATACGGTGTACCTGTTCCATCACATCATCGTCATCTGCCTGGGCCTCGTATTCATCGACCTTTCGGTCTCCCCCGCGCTGGCTTATGTGCTGATCGTACCGATCACACTGCTAACCACCTTCCTGCTGCACAGCTTCGTCGTCGGGAGATACGAGGCGATCAGCCTTTTGTTCAACGGCAGGCGTCCGCGGGGCAGCCGGGGCACAACGCGTGCTGTCGACTCCAACCGCCCCGCCAGCGCTCTGACTCCGTGACGCAGGTTTCTGACTTGCGAGCCCGGCGATGTCGTGGCGCAAGCCATCGGTGCGCGCGAAATCAGGCGATGCCGGATCCGCCCGTCACCCCGTACACCTCGCCTGTGATGTAACTGCCGTCGTTCGACGCGAGCAGCACGTAGATGGGCGCAAGCTCCACGGGCTGGCCCGGCCGGCCAAGCGGTGCGTCTTCGCCGAATTTTTTCAGCTCTTCAGGCGGCGAGCCGTGCGTGTTGAGCGGCGTCCAGATCGGTCCGGGCGCGACGGCGTTCACGCGGATACCTTTCTCGAGCAGTTCCTTCGCGAGTCCTTTCGTCAAGGCAACCAGTGCGGCCTTGCTTGCAGAGTATGGCAGGATCGTCTGCGTAGGATCGTAGGCCTCGACGGACGCGGTGTTGATGATAGAGCTGCCTGGTTTCATGTGCTTCACGGCGGCCTTCGCGAGCAGGAACGGCGCGATGACGTTCACGCGGTATATGTCGGCGAAGTCATTCGCGGCAATCTCGCTGATGTCCTTGAAATGCGTTTGCAGCGCGGCGTTGTTGACGAGAACGTCGATGTGGCCGAGTTCGTCGACTGCGGTCTTGATCAGCTTGTCGCACCACTTCTCGTCGCCGAGATCGCCGGGGACTGCAAAGGCATTGCGACCGCAGGCTTCGATCGCGGCGATCGTCACGCGTGCGTCTTCCTCTTCTTCCGGCAGGTACGAAATCAGTACGTCGGCGCCTTCCTTTGCGAAGGCGACTGCGACGGCGCGCCCGATGCCTGAATCGCCGCCAGTGATTAGCGCCGTCTTGCCGTTGAGTTTGCCGGAGCCCTTGTAGGTATCGCGGCCGTAATCGGGCTTCGCGTTCATGCTCTCTTCCGAGCCGGGAAATTCCTGCGGATCCTCGTTCTTGCCGGGTTTGGGATATTTCAGTTTAGGGTTTGCGGACTTCATACCTTGCCTCTGTCGACTTGCATCATGTGAAGACAGAAGTTTTGCAAGCCATGTGCCATGCCACTGCTTTGTGCGCTGCGCGTCGCGAAACAGATGACGGCAGGCGCCATGGCTAACTCATGCGACGCACCTCACAGAGCCTCAGGTATGTAAAGGAAATTTTCCTGCCGTGTTAGTGGAAGCCCTGCTGTAGCACGAAACGCATCCGCATGATGATGGCGCCATGGTATTTGACGTCGCTCAGCACAACCTCATTCGTGGCCTTCTCGCAACGCTGTGCATCGTCATGGCGAGCTGCGCTGCTCTTCCCGACGCCGATCCACTGATCGCGCGCCACGCGGGCCAGCAGGCCAACTTCGAAACGGCCTTTGGCCCGCTGTCGGAACGTACGAACGCTGTACTGCTCGAGCGTTTGAAGAACAGCTCGGGCGATCTCGACATCCTCGACCGGCATATCGCGATCGAAGAAGCGATCAGCGGCAGTCCGTTGCTGCTCGGCAACAAGGCGACGCTGCTGCAGGATGGTCCCGACACCTACGAATCGATGTTCGCGGCGATTCGCTCCGCGCAGGACCACGTGAACGTGGAGTTCTACATCATCGAAGACGATGAAGTGGGACGCCAACTGGCCGACATGCTGCTCGAGCGCCAGGCGGCGGGCGTACAGGTGAACCTGATCTACGACAGCTTCGGCTGCCTCGGCACGCCGAAGGAATACTTCGACCGCCTCCGCAACGCCGGCGTACGCGTACTCGAATTCAATCCGGTTAACCCACTCGAAACACGCAAGGAGTGGCTTCCGAACAATCGCGACCACCGCAAGCTCGTCGTCGTCGATGGCCACACGGCCTTCCTCGGCGGCGTGAACATCAGCAGCATCTACTCGGCCAGCTCACTGCCCGGGCAAAGCGAAGACACCGACGGGCCGTGGCGCGACACGCACATGAAGCTCGAAGGACCTGTCGTAGCCGAATTGCAGAAGCTGTTCCTGGACAGCTGGCAGCGCCAGGAAGGCGAGCCGCTGCCCGAACGCGACTACTTTCCCGAATTGCAGCCGCAGGGCGACGAGATCGTGCGCGCAATCGGCAGCACGCCGGATGACGATTTCCACCAGATATACGTGACGCTGCTGTCGGCACTCGAACACTCGGAGAAGACGGCATACATGACGAACGCCTACTTCGCGCCGGATCCGCAGTTCATGCAGGCGCTGATCGATGCGGCGCAGCGCGGTGTCGACGTGCGGCTGGTCCTTCCAAGCCGCTCCGATTCGTCGCTCGTATTCCATGCCGGACGCGCGAAGTACAGCCGGCTATTGAAGGCCGGCGTGCGCATCTTCGAACGGCAGGATGTCCTGCTGCATTCGAAAACGGCCGTGATCGACGGCGTCTGGTCGACTGTCGGCTCGGCGAACCTCGACTGGCGCAGCTTCGCCGACAATGACGAAGTGAACGCCGTGATCATCGGCCGCGAGTTCGGCATGCAGATGACGCAGGTCTTCGACGCTGACCTTGCCGCCTCGCACGAAATCGATCCGCGCCGCTGGAAGTGGCGCTCGCCGTGGAACCGCGTGATGGAGCTGTACTCGTCGTTGTGGCAGCGGCTGCTGTGAAAAAGGGTTCGTCTCCCATTTCCGGGAGTGCAGCGTGGATCTTGGGAAATACGCAGGCGTCACCACAAAGGACGCCCCACCTACGAGGTTCAGTGCATAGGCCGGAACGGCAGTGCTTTGCCGGGACCGTAAACGGGCATCCTTGCCCACTTCGCTTCGCGCCATCCCTGGCGCTCACGCGCCCCTGCAAAGCACTGCCTGTCCCGGCCTTTTAAGCTTCAGTGACGGCGGGGTGTCACGCCTCACGCACATCAGTCTGTTCGACGGGTACGGACATCGCCTTTTTAACCCCTCAGCACCTGTTACGTCCCTTTGTCGGTAAACTGTCGTCCAACTGACATGGCGAGGCGAGCGGCTCCACGCCAGCATCGAGGCTGTTTACCAACCTCGAGCAACGGGAGTCCCGCATGGAAATGAAGTTATCAGGAACGCGCATCAAGGAATTGCGGCTCAAGCGGTCGTGGAGCCAGGAGAAGCTGGCCGAAGCGGCAGGGCTGAATGCACGTACGGTACAACGCGCCGAAACGGAAGGTAGTGGCTCGCTCAGGACGCGCCTGCAACTAGCGGAAGCGCTGCAGGTGCAACCGGCGGAACTCGATGCCGAGCCTGACGCGCTGAACCCTGTGCCCGCTACCGGCGGAACGACACCGCAGCCCGGCACTGACATCTACTACCTGGCCGTGCTGCTGCTCGTCAGCCTCGCATACGTCGCCGCGCAGCCGGCTTATTTCTCCATGTCGGTAAGCAACTTCAGCTGGGGTGCCTGGGGAGATTCCGGTGTCCGGCTGCCTGTGGCCGGGTTGACCTGGGCCATTGCCGCGATACCAGTCCTGTACTGGCTTCGCCGAAAGCACCGCACGCTGTTCGCGCCATACCTCGCGGCATTCAGTTGCGCGCTGGCCCTCACGGCGCTGCGGATCGATCAACCGCGCGCCGAATGGATTGCAGAAGGTCTAACCGCACTGGTGTCGTTGGGCGGGCTCGCCTTGCTGGCATCGCTCTACCTTCCGCGCCTCGACACGAAGCTACTGCGACACGCCGTGTCCATGTGCCTCAGCGTCTATGTGTTCCTGTGGTTTTTCAGCGAGGTCACGGGTTTCGTCGTCGGAACGTATATGTTCGTCGCAGCCGGTCGCCAGCTGTCTGAAGTCGCGCCGCTATGGTACGTGGCGGGAAGTCTGATGCGGGAGATCGGCGACCTTGTGCAGCTGATCCCGATCGGCCTCGTGCTGATTCTGTCGTTCGCGCGGCGGCCGGCGTGGCCATGGCAGGCGGCCCGCGCTTCCCGGGAACCTCAACCACTCACCTCGAACTGAAGACAATAAAAAGCCCGGCATTGCCGGGCTTTCTTGTACTACGACGCCGTACGTCGGCTGAACTCAGACTTCGAGTCGACCCGTGCTGTTGCCGAAGCTCTCGCGCTGGATTCCGAACTTGTCGAGCAGGCCGAGGTAGAGGTTCGCGAGCGGGGTGTGAGGATCGGCCATGATGTGGCGGCCGCCCTCGATCATGCCGTTCGCGCCGCCGACCAGCAGCAGCGGCAGCGGATCGAAGTTGTGCTCGTTCGCGTCGCTCATGCTGCTGCCGTAGATGATCAGCGAGTGATCGAGCAGCGTGCCGTCCCCGTCTGGCGTTGCGGCCAGTCGATCGAAGAAGCCCTTCACGACGTTGATGTGGTACGTGTTGATCAGCGCGAACAGGTCCTTGTTCTTCTGTTCGTTCGAGTGGTGCGACGAGTTGTGGAAACCCTCGCTGACGCCGCTCGCCGGGAAGCGCGTGTTGCTGCCCTCGCCCGCCATCATCAGCGTCGAGATGCGCGTGATGTCCGATTTGTAGGCGAGTACCTGCAGGTCGAACATCAGGTTGATGTGGTTTTCGAAACCGTTCGGAATGCCGAGCGGCGCGTCGGGCACTTCAAGGCCTTCTTCCGACAGCTTCGCATCGATCAGCGCGACACGGCGTTCGATCTCACGCACTTCGTCGAGGTAGTCGCTCAGGCGGCCGCGGTCGGCGGCCGGCAGCTTGAGGTTCAGGCTGGCAACGTCTTCCCTTATCGAATCGAGCATGCTGGCCGACTGGCGGCGCTTTTCACGGCGCTCGGCGTCGGTGCTGCCATCGCCAAATAGCCGCTCGAACACGAGCTGCGGATTGTTTTCCATCGGCAGGCCGAGTGTCGGCGTTTTCCACGCGAGCGCGCTGCGATACGAACACGTGAACGCGGCGTCGCCACAGGTGTTGTTGCTCGGCTCGATCGCGAGCTCGACGGACGGCAGCGGCGTATCCTGGCCGAGATGCTCCGCGACGATCTGGTCGAAGGACTGGCCGACGAACGCGCGGTCGCCACGCTTCGGATGCGCGCAAGTCAGGAACGCTGCTGCTGCACGCTCATGGTTCTGTGCGCCGCCACTGTCCTCGCCTTCTTCCGGACCGACCGGCGTGTTCGCGAGTCCGCTGACGATGTTCAGCTGGTTGCGGTACGGCTCGAGCGATTTCAGAATCGGCGTGAACTCGAAGTCCTTGCCGACTTTTGTCGGCGTCCAGTACGCCATCGTCGCGCCGTGCGGGATGTAGATCGCACCCAGACGCGGCATCGGATTCGCGGCCGTCTGCGCGAGCGCGGTGGAAGCCGGAATCATCGAATCCAGCAGCGGCAGCGCAATGGCCGCGCCCGCGCCCCTGAGCAGCGTACGGCGTGACAGATGCTTTTTGGTGATGAACATGACGTTCCTCCTGGTCCTGCTTCTATTAACTATTAACCTGGCTTCTGGCCCCATTCTGCGCCATTTCCGCTCCGGCTGCTAACTCCCTGGCACGTGCCACGGCGCAGCTCCAACGGTGGAAGCGAATGACGGCGTTCAACGCTGAGCTGTCGCGTTGCCCTCCGCGGCGCCCGCTTCTTCCTTCGTGCGCTTCGTGAAGGCCTCGCTCAGCGCTATCTCGCGTACGAGTGCACTGAAGCGGAAATCCTCGTCGGCTGTATCGCGCACGACTTCGCGGACCTGCGGCATGTCGTAATACTCGACCTTGCGGCCGAGCGCATAGGTCATCAGTTTCTCGGTGACGTTCTGCACGAACAGGTTCTTGCGCGCGAGCATCATGTCGAACAGGCCGTCGGGGCCGCTGAAGTCCGTGCCATCCCAGAACGTGGCGGTGGCATCGACCGGCTTGCCATCAGCCTCGTCGCGGAACTTGCCGACCGCGTCGAAGTTTTCGAGCGCGAAGCCGATCGGGTCCATCATGTTGTGGCACGCGGCGCACGAGGGATCTGCACGATGCTGCGTCAAGCGTTCACGCATCGTCACAAGCTCGCCGCTTTCAGGCACCGATACGTCGAGATTCGCTTCGACGCCCGGCGGCGGTGGCGGCGGCGGCGTGCCGAGAATGTGGTCCATGATCCACGCACCGCGGATTACGGGCGACGTGCGGTTCGGCGCGGAGGTCACCGTCAGGATGCTGCCCTGCCCGAGCAGGCCGTGGCGGCCGGTGCCTTCGAGGCTGACCTTGCGGAAATGGCTACCGCGAATGTTCGGAATGCCGTAGTGCTTCGCGAGGCGTTCGTTGACGAATGTGTAGTCGGCCGTCAGCAGTTCGGTCACCGGCCTGTCTTCTGTGATGACGGCGTTCAGCAACAGCTCGGTTTCACGCTTCATCGCGACGCGCAGGCTGCCGTCGAATTCGTCCGATACCGGATTCACCTGGTTGAGCTGCGCAAGGCCGAGCCACGAGGCCGCGAAGTTCTCGACGAGCGCCGCGGCTTTCGGATCCTTCACCATGCGGTCGATCTGGCGCTCCTGCTCGGCGCGGTCGTTAAGTGCACCGGATGCGGCGGCGGCCAGCAGTTCGTCGTCCGGGATGCTCCCCCAGACGAAGAATGAGAGGCGCGACGCGAGTTCGTAAGGACCGAGTTCGTAGCTTTCGCCCGGCGCCAGGTTTTCGGGCTCTTCCTCGAAACGGAATACGAACATCGGATCCACGAGGATGCGCGCGAGGCCGTACTGCACGCCGGTTTCGAAATCACGCTGTTCGCGGCCATCACGATAGAAGGCCATGATCGTGTCCATCGCCTTGTCGCTGACGGGGCGGCGATACGCGCGATACGCGAGGTCGCCGAGGATCTGGCGCGCGCAGTTTTCCTCGTCAGCCACGCCTGATGGCGTGCACGTGAAGATCCTGCGGCGGCTCGGCGTGTCGCCGGGGCCAGAGGCATTCATGGGACCGTTGATCGCTAGGCTGCCGACGGACGTGCTGTCGGCCCATACGTTGTGCAGGTCGTCGACGCCGCGCGGCGCCTGCGTCTTGACGAAGGTCGCTTCGATGCGATGCGCACCGGCGGGGATCGCCAGCTTGACCTGGTTCGGCGCGCCAGCGGGCAACAGTGCCGCGCGCTCGCCGTCGATGACGATTTCGACGGGATCTTCGAGACCCACCGGCGTCAACGAGAATGCGGCGTTTGCGCCGGTGCGCGCGATGCGGAATTCATATTCGGCGTCGAGCGGGAATACATGCGTGAATGCCAGGCCGCCGCGCGTGCCGAGGCTGCTGCCTTCGAGGTGGAGGCTCTGGTCCTGGCCATCGGCGCGATAGGTGACGGTCGTCAGGCTCGTCGTCGGATCGCCGACGGCAAGGCGGCTGACCTTGTTCGCCACCGTGATGTAGGCCTGCATCAGTGCCGGCGATACGCTCAATACGCTCGCGAGGTTGTCGAAACCTTCGCTGGAGCTGTCGGCCGGGAACAGCGTTGCGGCATTGATCGGCAGGTCGAGCAGGTCGCGGATCGCGTTCTGGTATTCGCGGCGATTCATGCGATGCAGCAGCTTCGCGCCGTGATTCGGCGCACTGGCCCACGCACTGTCGAGCGTATTGGCGACGCTGCTGACGAAACGCTCGATTTCCTCGCGCTCGGGACGCTCCTTGCCCGGCGGCGGCATCATGCCGGCCTCGAGCTTCAGCATCACTTTTTCCCAGGTCTCGGCATCCGTCAGCACGTTGTTCGTGTCGAGCAGGTCGAACGAGATGCCGCCGGAGAAGTCTTCCTGGTTGTGGCAGGCAACGCAGTATGCGTCGAGCAGTTCCATGTGTTTCGGATCGACGGGAGTCTGTGCCTGCGCGAAGATCGGCAGGAAGCCCGGCAGCGCGAGCGCGGTGGCAAGCGTGAGCTTGCGCAGCGGCATGCGGTTAACGACAGCGGTAAAACGACTAGTCATGCTTGATGCCCTGCTCGTCCATCAGTTGTTTCAACAATGCCACGGTGTCCGGCTTCAGCTCCGCGCCGACGGCGGCGAGGAACACGCCTTCGGCCCAGCGGATGGCATCACGGCCGACGGCGTCTTTCACGTCCAGCTGCGCTCCCTGCTCCGCGAGATACTTGATGATCTCGTTCGCGCCGCGGTTGGCGGCGCCGAGCAGCGCGGTGAGGCCCATCGAGTTCGTCGCGTTTACGTCCGCGCCAAGCTCTACGTTCATCTTCACGGCTTCGAGCGTGGCTTCGTCGGAGACCGTGTAGGTCTGCGCTACGGTCCAGTTGACGCCGGCGGCGGCCATCAGCGCGGTCGTGCCTTCATATGTAGTGATATGGGGGTCCGCACCGTGTTCCAAAAGGAGCTTCATGACGTCGACGTCGCCGGCGGCCGATGCGCGGATGAACGGCGTCTGGCCGGTCATGTCGACCCACGCCACGTCGTTCAGTGCATACAGCCACTTCTTCTCGGGCGGCCATTCCTTCGTGCGCGCGTTGACGTCGGCGCCCATCGACAGCAGGCGCTCGATCATCGGCAGGATCGGTGCGCGGTCGACCATGTTCGTCTGCGGATCGTCTTCGCGCTCGCTGTTCATGTCGAGGTTGCGGTAGTCGACCGCGGCGAACAGCGGCGAGCGGCCGTAGAAGTCGTCGACGTTTACGTTCGCGCCATAGTCGAGCAGGAGGTTCGCGACGTCGAGCTGGTTGTTCAGCAGAGCCATCAGCAGCGGCGTGATTTCGTTGGCTTCGGCCAGTTCGATGTCGGCGCCGTTGTCGAGCAGCAGTTTGGCAGCTTCCATGCGGCCGTCGCGCGCGGCGTACATCAGCGCGGTCATGCCTCCCTTCGCATCGTAGCGCTCGCCGCGGTGCGGCACGCCGCTGCGGTTGATGCCTTCGCCTTCGGAGCCGCAGCCAGTGCCTTTGCACGGCGGCAGGTAGACGGGTGTCGGACCAAGGCGCGTGCGGGCATCGACTTCGGTGCCATGGCGCAGCAACTGGTCGACGACCGCGGTCTGGCCTTCGCGCACGGCGATCATCAGCGCGGTCTGCCTGAATTCGGGATCACGCGCGTCGACGAGCGCGCCGGCTTCCAGCAACAGCGAAACGACTTCGGGCTTGCCGGTGCTCGCTGCCGTCATCAGCATCGTTTCGCCGCTTTCGGCGAGCGCGTTCGGATCGGCGCCGGCCTTTAACAGCGCGGACACGACCTGCGGGCTGCCGTTCTGCACGGCCAGGAACAGCGGCGTGATGCCGTTGCGGTTCGTGGCAGCCGGATCGGCGCCGGCGTCGAGCAGTGTGGTTACCGCCTCGTGCTGGTCATGCAGCACGGCCCAGTGGAGCGCAGTGCTGCCATCGCTCAAACGGCTGTTGGCGTCGGCGCCTGCTTCCAGCGCCTGCTTCAGTGCCGGCACCTGCCCCTTCTCGGCAAGGTCCGCGAGATCGACGTTCGCATGTGAGGCGAGCGGCAGCAGGCAGGCGAGCGCCAGTGCCACGCATGCGAGGCGCGGCCTGCGGCGCTGTGAAAGTACGGCGCGCGCCGAAGTCGTCTGCAATGTGTCCACAAACAATCCCCTGTGAGTCTGGTAGTGATCTCCGCAGCGTGAATTGCAGCAACTATCCATCAACCAGATATGCAGCAACGGCGGCGGTGCGGAGGCTGGAGTGAGTTGCTGTCCAGCGCTGACATTCGTGCCGGAACGCTAACACAGCACGCCGATGGCGGCCACACTCCAAAGTTCGCGACAGCCTACCGATCAACCGTGCAAGCAATGTGCGGTTTTCGCGCCCAACTCCGAACCAGGTGGTATGTGATCGCGGGCACGCGATTCTGGTACAGTGCCGCCCTGCTTTCATCCTTGCCACCACGTCGGATTTCGCTCATGTCGTTGCTGTCCCGCTGCCTGTTCCTGCTGCTGTCCTGCCTTGCGCTGAGCGCCGTTGCGCAGCCTCGCGAATCCGTCGAGGGCTTGCACTACGTCGCATTACCCGCGCCGGTGCCGACTGAGAACCCGGCCGAAGACAAGATCGAAGTTCGCGAGGTCTTCTGGTACGGCTGCAAGGAATGCTCGACGCTCGAACCGATGATGACGACGTGGCGCAACGGCGTGACCGGCGACCTGTATTTCGTGCGCATGCCGGCCGTGCAGAACGAACTGATGAGTTTGCACGCGCGCATCTACTACACCGGCCGCGAACTGAAGCAGGAAGACCGCATCAACCAGGCGGCGTTCCGGGCCATCCACGAGGAACAGAATCCGCTGCGCAACGAGGAACAGGTTAAAGCCTTCTTCGAAGCGAACGGCGTCGCGGCCGATGCCTTTGCCGCAGCATGGAATTCGGAGGCGGTGACCGCAGCCGTGCAGCAGGCCACGCAGCTCACGCAGGCTTACGCGATCGACAAGGTTCCGACGATGATCGTGAACGGCCGCTACAAGCTCACGCACAATGCGAAGCTGTTCAACCATGTGGAACTGAACATCGCGGTGAACAACGTGATCCGCAAGCTGCGCGAGGAACGCCGCGCGAATATCTGACGCGTCCCGCGCGGCCACCGATCCGGCCCGGCCGGCACACTGCGCGCCGGCTGTTTTCCCCTACCGCGCGTAAACCTTCATTTCGGTGCCGTCAGCGAAGCTGATGCTCTCGAGCCGGACGATCCGCTGCCCGTCCCGAAACCGGTAGCCCTTGCCGGTGATGATGTCGCCGGGCTTTACGGTGTCTTTCGTCCAGCCCTTCCCTTCCATGCGCGTGATGGCGGGTCCGCCGACCTGCCAGGTTTCTTCACCGCCGTCCGCCTTCGCCACCCGCAGCGTGATCATCGGATGCGGGCTCGCCCACTCGAACCCGGTCACGGTGCCCTGCACCGTCACAAGCGTCTCCGTGTCGACGGGCCAGGCATGGTGCGCAAGCGCGGGCATGGCGAGCGTCACCAGAATCAGTGCAGTCGCTGCTTTGTTCATCGGGTAGTCTCCTCGGCGTGTATGTGAGCGGACCTGTCGCAGGTGACCGCGCGAGCGCCGCCCGCCTTTCCGCTGCTTCCGCGTTTCACGGCTGGCGCGAGCCCGTGCTGCTGGCATACGCTTCGCAACGAGGCAGTCACGACGGAGGCGGCATGAAATACATCGGCAGCTGTCATTGCGGCGAAATCAGTTTCGACGTGGAAGGTACGCTCGAGCAGGTCATCGAATGCAATTGCTCCCACTGCAGCCGCAAGGGCTACCTGCTGTGGTTCGTGCCGCGTGCGCAGCTTCACTTGCGCGGCGCCACGAACGCCTTCAGCACGTATACGTTCAACAGGCACATGATCGCGCACCACTTCTGCCAGCGCTGCGGCTGCGCGCCCTTCGGTTTCGGCGCGGGCAAGGATGGCGCAGCGACCGCCGCCGTGAACGTACGCTGCCTTGAAGGCGTGGACCTTGCCGCGTTCAAGCGCGTGCCATACGACGGCCGCTCGCACTAGCCCGCCGGGTATAGCCATTTTCGTGGCTATGTTCTATAAGGCGCTCGTCCAGCCTCCCGCTGTTGGAATAAGAACAATATATGACACGCCTCCTCGCCCTGTTGTGTGCCCTTCTCGCCGCGCCCGCCCTTGCCCAATCCCCACAGCCCGAGTCATTGCAGGGCGCGCACTTCATCAGCGCCGATGACAGGCTCGGCGCCACCGGCGCGGTATTTCGCCTCGGGCTGAGCCGCGATGGCGGCGCGAGCTACACCAATACCGCGGGCGCCGCCGACGCCGTGACGATTCGCGGCGACATACTTCCGGCCCCGGCGCACCTCGGCCAGCGCGCCGATGTGTTCATCGTCGACCGCATCAACGGCAAGTTCACGATGAAGGACGTGGACGGCAACTTCGTCAGCTGGAATGGGCGCGTCCCCGATCTCGTGCCAGCGCAGGAAGACGTCGTACTCAGCGCCGAGACGCGCGTGGAAGTCTTCAGCGGTCCCCTCGGAATCGGCGGCGACCACCGCCTGTTCATCGGCTACATGGTCGATGGCGAGTTGCACTACACGCCCTATCCGCACGTAGTAAGCATCAGCGGCGGCAATTCTTCGTACCTGATCCAGAGCGGCTCCGATGTGTTGAAACCCGGCTCGATGCTGAGCTTCGACTACCAGGGACCGGCGCTCGATGCCGCTACGCTGACCGTGACGGTCGATGGCATCGCGGCGCGCGCGAAGGTCGACGGCAGCCAGCTGCACGTGGCGATACCTCCCGGCGCGTCAGGCCCCGCGGAGGTCATGGTCAGCGCCGCGGGCACCACCCTGCGCCATTCGGTGACCGTGCAGCCGGGTACGCCGATTCCGCGGCCGCGCGAATACGTCGGTGACGTCGTCGATCAGGTACTCGCCGAATGGAAAGACAACCCGGCAAATCCATTTCCGACGCTGTATGGCGCACTCGTGCAGGCCAGGCAGCAGATAAACGGCCTGAACGAGGCCGACGCCGCGCTGCTGGCCGCACTGCTGCAGCAGGTGCTCGCCGACGACGACACCCTGGCGCGCATGTTCGCGCTGCAGGATGCGACGGCGTGCGACATCGCCTCGACGTCGTTCCTCGACACCGTCATCGAAGTCGTCAACGGCAACCGCAGGACGAAGGCCCTGATCGCGCTCGGCACCGGACTGCTGCTCGTCGAACCGCACATTGCCGTGCCGGTGTTCGCCGTGGCTGGCTGGAAAATCTGGCGGGACCTGCGCAAGGTCGAAGGAGTAGTCGATGGGGTGGTGGACAGCTGCGTCGGCCCGACGGCGGTCGCGGTCGAACAGGTTTTCGGCAATGGAATGAGCCTGCAGGCGCTGACCGCGGCGAGCCGCGAGTTCACCCACGGTACCGAGCAGCGTCTCAGTCTACGGGTAACGCGCAGCCTGCAGAACGCCGCATTCAGCGCCAGCTTCGTGCGCCTGATGACGGAGCTGCGCCAGCAGATGCAGGAGCTCGGCACGAAATTCGGCTTCGATCCCGCACCCCTGCTCGCCTATTTGCAGGTCGACGGCGTGGGTCCTCAGACGCTCAGCGACCTCAGCGACCTGACGTTGCGCGTCGACCATAGCAGCGTTACCGGTACCATAACCGCGCGCGGGAACGACTGGCTCGGCATCGTGCTCAACTTTGCCGGCGGCGTTAGCGCGAACGAAGCGAACGTAAACGTGATCCTCAGCAGCGCCAGGCATGGGCTCGACGTGACCATCCCGGCGCGCCTCGTCCGCGGCACGACGCAACTCGAGCTGAGCGGCCCGACCGGCTTCGTGTTGCCGAATACGGCCACGGGCGGTGTGGACGAATCCAGGATATTCAGGATCGTGCAGTTCCTGCGCTCGTCAGTCGTATCCAGCTTCACGCTGAAAAACACGGGCACTGCGTCGGTGACGCTGACCTCGGCGAGCCTCGAAGGCGCGCCCGACGGGTTCAGCTGGCAGATGCGTCCGCAGACACTCACGGCCGGCGGTAGCACGACGATCACGCTCTCGCTCGCCCCCACCGCAGCGACGTATGCGCAGCTCGCCATCCTCCACGACCGCGCACCGGGTAAGCGCTTCTTCATCAACCTCGAGGACGCCGACGGCAAGCGCTATCGCTACGCGCTCGAGTTCTGGTTCGTGCACTACGGCGCTTACGACATCACGCGCGTGGCGAGCTCGACGCAGCCGGGGTGCACGCTTGGCCCGCCGAAGACCTTTTCGACGATCGTGACCGGTACTCCCTACCACGGGATTTACCACGTGCGCATGAACAACGTGGAGATACCGCGCACGACGTATGCGAGCGACGGCAGCATGTCGTTCGCGCGCAATTACAGTTATGGCGAGCAGGAAGGCATCGTCGTCGAGAACCTGGCGCTCAGCATAGACCTGCAGGGCAGGCTGACCGGGACGTCGACGTGGACCTGGAGTGACGACGAAGACGAGTGCCGGGGCACTGCTACATACACCGGCCAGGTGCGCTAGCGGCGCCGCGGCGGGACAGCGCCCTCACTCTGGCGCCAGTTCGAACGCGAACAGCGCATTGCCCGGCCGGCCCACGATGCAGCAATTGCCGGACAGCAGGTACACCATGCCGTCGACGATCACCGGACCCGGTCCGTCGAACGAACCGCCGGCAGCCGGCACACCGTTGATCGTGTCGAACTGCGGATTGCTGTCGAAGGTCCACAGCACGTCGCCGTCGTCCGCGCTGTACACGCGCATGCCGCCATCCGCCGCACCGGAGAAGACGGCGCCGGGAATCGCCGTAACGGCAGCCGATTGCGTTGCACGGCAGCCGGCGCCGGCCTGGCACAGCAGGTCCTGCGGGCCGGTGTACCAGGCACGCTGTCCGGTTGCGAGGTCGAGTGCATGGATGCCGCCGGACTGCGGATCGGTGTAGCCGCCCGCGGCCACGTACGCCTTGCCGTCGGCAACCGCCATGCCCCAGAAGCCGCCGGAGCGGCTGCCGGCATTCACGCGGTATTCCCAAACGAGCTTGCCTTCCGCGTCCGGATCGAAGGCGTATGCCATGCCCGATTTCTGCGGGATAATGAGCAGGTCCCTGCCTTCCGATGTCGTCGCCAGAATCGGCGAGGCCGAGAAGTCGAAGTCCGGGCCGAGTTCCGCCGGACAGTTCGGGCTGTCGTTGTTGTCGCAACCGCCGATAAAGGCGTCGCCCGGCGTGATCTGGTTGACCCACTCGATCGCGCCCGATTCCAGACTCAACGCAAGTACCGCGTCGGATGTTTCGGGTGCGGGATCGCCGTAGGCATTGCCGGTGGCGGTGTACAGCAGGCCGCGTTTCGCATCGATGGTCGGCGCGCTCCAGATCCCGGCTCCGGAAGGTCCGTACAGCGGCACGCCCTCGGTGCTGACGCCACGCTGCTGCGGCTCGTCCATCATGTAAGTCTTCCACACGACGGCGCCGGTGTTCGCGTCGACCTTCGTGATGCTGCCACGGAACGTGCAGCAGCCGTAGTCGGCGCCCGACGACGAGGTTTCCTCCACGACACCGGCCGCCGGCACATACAGGTGGCCGTCGTACAACGTCACCGAGCCGGTGCCACGCACGCCGGGATGCTCTTCGACGCGCGTAACCCACAGCTCCTCGCCGGTGTGTGCGTTCACCGCGTGCACGTTCGCGCGCAGGTCGACGAAGTACACCGCAAAGCCGGCGCTGCCGTCGGGCAGCATCACGGGGCCGACGGAGATGGCGCTGCGAATGCCGTTGCGCGGCAGGTATGTCCAGTGCGTGCAGCCGCTTTTCGCATCGAGCGAATACAGCGCGCCGGCCTTGTTGCCGACGAACAGGCGCCCATCGGCAACTGCAGGCTGCGCGCGTGGCTGGTCTTCACCCGGCAGGCCGAATACCCACTTCAGGCGCAGGCGCGACACATTGTTCGCATCGATGCCGGCATCGAGGGCTGCGCGCGCGTTCAAATGATCGCCGCCCCAGCCGTTCCACCGCGGGCTGAGTGCCGGGTCGCGCATCGGCGGATTGCTCTCGCACAGATTGCTCGTCATCTCCAGCGTCAGTTGTTCAAGCGGCCTGCCGCTGAGGTATTCGGCGACCGATTGCATCTGCGCATTGCTGAGCCCGGTGGCCTGCATGCGCATGACACCCTGCGTGAGCGCGTTGTAGATCGTGTTCGGCACCATCGTAACCAGTTCGCTGCGTGGCGGCGGCGGGTGCGCCGCATCGGCGGGGGGCGCTTCGTGACAGGCGGCACAACGCGTGGAATAGAGTTCAGCGCCGTCCTGCGCGACGACTGGCTGCAGCCACAGCGTCGCGATAGCGGCCATGCCGCACAATAATTTGCCGTTCATGATTTCCCCCGGGATTCACGCCCATGCAAAGCATGGCGCGCGATGCAGCCGGCGCGATGCCGGCCTGTCACTGGCGCGGGACTGTACTGGAAGCGCGAGGTATTGCCAAACGCGCATGCCGCTAGTCGACGCGGCTGCGGTTCTTCCGCACGATGGCGATCAGGATGATGAGGAAGGCCAGCAGCCGCACGACGTAGATCGTCGGACTGCCTTCGTTCGGGGAATCGAGGAACAGGTACGTCAGCCGGTTCAGGCCTTCGATCGTGAACGCAGCAGCGAAAGCCATGAACAGCGGATCGTGCGTGTGCCGCCAGAACTTCAGGAAGTAAACGGCGGCGGTCAACGAGGCCGTCACGATGATACCGAGCAGAAACCCGTGAATCATGGTTTATTCACTCTCCCAAACCAGGCCATACAGCAATAGCAGCATTGCCACCGATGCGGTACATAGCCGCGCGAGGTAAAGATCGGTGACACCTGACAACAGCACCAGGTCGACGAACACGAGCACGTTCGACACCGTGAGCCCGACGAAGCACAACCCGCTCCACAGCAGCAACTTCACGCGACCCTGCGCGTAGCCGCGCAATAGCAGCACGGCACACAACAACGTGGTCAGCGTACCGAGAACGTAGACGATTGGCCCCATATCAATCCTTCTGCTTGAACTTGAACGCGCGCGCGAATTCGTGCACTGAGCTCGATTCGGCCTTGGCGTGAATCATTTCGGCGACGTGGACGAGCTGCCGGCGATACGACTCCGCAACCCTCGCCATCAGCCCGCCTTCGTCCCATGCGCTCTGGTAGCACCAGCCATCGGGGACACTTGGACTCGCCGTGACGAAGCTGTGGCGACGCAGGTCCTGCAGGATGTCCCGCGCCTTGTCACGGCTCACGTACACGCGCGCGGCGATGTCGGCGTGAGTCCATGCGGTGTCGGGATGCTCCCAGAACAGCAGCAAGGCCTCGAGGTGAGGGACGCTGTCGATTCTGCGCGCGAGGAAGTCGAAGACCTCGTCTGAAATCTCTGTGCGTTGCATCTGCAGGGTCAGGAACCTTCCTTCGAATTTACTCCCGCGCGCGCACGCTGCTCACGTGCTGCCGCCGGGGGCGGCGACTTGATCATTTCGACGAGCGTATCGAAGCTCACCGGCTTCGCGAAATGCGCATCGAAGCCTGCCGTGAATGCACGCTCACGATCCTGCGGCTGGCCCCAGCCGCTGATCGCAATCAGCGTGAGCGCTTCGCCCCAGGGCTCGGCGCGCACGGTACGCGCGACGTCGTAACCATTCATCAGCGGCATGCCTATGTCGAGCAGCATGAAATGCGGTCGCCATGTTGCCGCTTCCTTGCACGCCTGCATACCGTCGTTTGCCTTGCGGACCTTGTAGCCGGCAACCTCGAACATCATGGCAAGCGTGTCGAGGGCGTCAATATTGTCGTCTGCGATCAGGATACGCAACCCCGATGCATTCGCATCGGGCTCGGCGGCGTCGTCCAGCGCTTCGGCACGTGGCGGTTCATGCTGCGAAAGCGGCAGGCGCACGGTGAACACGCTGCCACGCTGCAGGCCTTCGCTTTCCACGCTCACGGTGCCGCCGTGCAACGACACGAGCTGGCGGACGAGCGCAAGGCCGATGCCGAGCCCGCCCTGCGTTAGGCTGCCCTCGTTGCCGATGCGCGAAAACAGCGTGAACAGTTTCGGGATCGCTGCAGACTCGATGCCGATGCCCTGGTCGCAAATGCGGAACACGACGGCATTGCCCTCGACGCGCGTTTCCATGCGGATGCGTCCACCCGGATTCATGTACTTCGCGGCATTGTTCAGCAGGTTGCTGAGCACCTGCACGAGTCGCGTCATGTCGCCTTCAATGGCAGCTTCGCCGTCGAAATCGAGAAGATCTAGCCTGTGGCGGCGCTCGTCGATGATCGGTTGCGCCGCCTCTATCGAGCGGCTGACGAGCGTGCGCACGTCGATCTGCTCGCGTTGCAGGTTGATCGTGCCGCGCGTGATGCGGGATACGTCTAGCAGGTCGTCGACGAGCCGCGCGAGGTGCGTGCTCTGGCGGCGGATGACGTCGCGCGCGCGTATCAGGTGCTGGTTGTCTGTGGGCACCATTTGCATGATGTCGACTGCCGTGCGAATCGGCGCAAGCGGATTGCGCAACTCGTGCGCGAGGATCGCGATGAATTCGTCCTTGTGGCGGTCGGCCTCCTCGAGCGCCTTGTTCACGCGCTGCAGGCGCTGGTTGGCCTGCTCGAGCTCGCGCGTCTTCTCCGCGTGGAGAAGCGCGTTCGCCTCGGCAAGCTCGGCATTGAGTTTCTCGAGCTGGCGGCGCTGACAGTACAGCTCGACGAGCACACTGACCTTGCTGCGCAGGATCTCCGGCACGATCGGAATCGACACGTAATCGACGGCGCCGACCTTGTAACCCTTCAGGCGATCGAACTCGGTGTCGTGGACGCCAGTCACGAAGATGATCGGGATGCGTTCGAAGCGCGGATGGTCGTGGATCATCGCAGCCGTTTCGAAGCCGTCCATGCCCGGCATGCTGACGTCGAGCAGCACGACCGCGAAGTCGTGCTTCATCAGCAGGCTCAACGCCTCTTCGCCCGACTGCGCCGTGATCAGGTTCTCGTCGAGATCGCGGAGGATCGATTCATAGGACAGCAGCCGCGCCTTCTGGTCGTCGACCAGAAGGATATTGACCTTCTCGGCTTTCATGACTGGCATGTTCAACGTCGACATTCCTCGCCTGCTCAGCGCTGCAGCCACATGCGAATCAGCGACAGCAGCTGTGCCGTGTCGACCGGTTTCGCGACGTAGTCGGATGCACCGGCCTGCAGGCACTTCTCACGGTCGCCCTTCATCGCCTTCGCAGTCAGCGCGATGATCGGCAGCATGCGGTATTTCATGTTGCTGCGAATGCGGCGCATGGTCTCATAACCATCCATCTCCGGCATCATGACGTCCATCAGCACGAGCGCGAGGTCCGGCGTCGTTTCGACGAGATTGACCGCGTCCATGCCGTTGCTGGCGCTGATGACGTCCATCCCGCGACGCTCAAGCAGGCTGTTCAGCGCGAAGATGTTGCGCACGTCGTCGTCGACGACGAGCACCTTGCGGCCACGCAGCGGCTCGTCGCTCTCGTTGAGGTTCTGGATCATGCGCTGCTTCGGCTCCGGCAGGTTCGCGACGACGCGATGCAGGAACAGTGCAGTTTCGTCGAGAAGACGCTCGGGCGAACGCGCGCCCTTCAGCACGATGCTCTTCGCCTTCGTGCGCAGCTCCTGTTCCTCTGAGTCCGTCAGGTCGCGGCCCGTGAAGACGACGATCGGGGTTTCGCGCAGTTTCTGGTCCGTCTGGATTTCCGACAGCAGCTCGAAGCCGGTCATGTCGGGCAGGCGCAGGTCGAGTACGACGCAGTCGAAATTCCTGGAGCGCATCAGCTCGAGCGCTTCGGCGCCGCTGCCGGCGGTCGTGATGACCACGTCGTCGGAACCGAGCAGCTCGCGGATGCTCATCTGTTCGGCCGGATCGTCCTCGATGACGAGCAGCTCGCGCACTTTCTCCGCCGCGAAGGCCTTGATTCGCTGCATCGCGTCGTTGAGCCCGTCGGTCGTCGTCGGCTTGTTCATGAACGCGAACGCGCCGCGTTCGAGGCTGTACTGGCGCTCCTCTTCCACCGTCAGGATCTGCACGGGGATGTGCCGCGTTATCGGGTTCTGCTTCAGCTGGCTTAGCACCGTCCAGCCGAGCATGTCCGGCAGGAACACGTCGAGCGAGATGGCGGTCGGGCGATGCTTGCGCGCGAGCGCGAGGCCTTCCGAGCCGTTGCGCGCGAGTATCGCCTTGAAGCCGTTGTCGCGGCCGAGGTTCAGCAGGACCTTACCGTAGTGCGGATCGTCTTCGATGATCAGCAGTACGTTGTCGTCGGGTTGCAGGTCGTCACGATCGTCGGCGACCTCATCGACTTCACGCGCAGCGGGCAACGTGATGGCCTGGTAACTGCCGGGCGCCGGTTTCGCGCTGTCGACGATAGTCTGTTGCGCCGTGCGGTACGCGGAACCGACGAAGGTCAGCGGCAGGTACAGCGTGAACGTGCTGCCCTGTCCCGGTACGCTCGTCAGTCGCAGTTCGCCACCGAGCAGGTGCGCGAGTTCGCGGCTGATGGCAAGGCCGAGACCGGTACCGCCATATTTGCGCGAGGTGCCGGCGTCGGCCTGCTGGAAGGCTTCGAAGATGATCTTCTGTTTTTCCGGCGCGATGCCGATGCCGCTGTCGATGACGGAGAACGCGACGACCGACGGCACCTGCGACAGGATCGGGTGATCCGGCGACCAGCCAGACGTAACCGACTGGATGTCGAGCTGCACGCTGCCCTGCGCGGTGAACTTGAAGGCGTTCGACAGCAGGTTCTTCAGGATCTGCAGCAGGCGCTTCGGATCGGTCGTGATGTGGCGGCCGAGCGCAGTGGAGACATCGGCGCGGAAGTACAGCTTGCGGGCCTCCGCTTCGTGGCGGAAGTTGCGTTCGACCGTTTCACGCAGATGCGTGAACAGCAGGTCTGCGCTTTCGACGGTGACCGTACCGGACTCGATCTTCGACAGGTCGAGGATGTCCGAAATCAGGTTGAGCAGGTCGGTACCTGCGCCGTGGATGGTTTTCGAGAACTCGACCTGTTTCGCCGTGAGGTTGCCGTCGGCATTTTCGGCAAGCTGCTGGCCGAGGATCAGGATGCTGTTCAGCGGCGTGCGCAGCTCGTGCGACATGTTCGCGAGGAACTCGGACTTGTAGCGCGACGTGAGCGCAAGCTCGGCGGCCTTTTCCTCGAGCGCGCGGCGGGCGAGCTCGATCTCTTCGTTCTTGCGTTCCACTTCGGCGTTCTGCTCGGCGAGCAGCTGCGCCTTGTTCGCGAGTTCTTCGTTCGTCTGCTGCAGCTCTTTCTGCTGCGTCTGCAGTTCCCCGGCGAGTTCCTGCGACTGCTTGAGGAGGCCTTCCGTACGCATCGTCGCTTCGATCGTGTTCAGAACCACCCCGATCGAGCCGGCGAGCTGTTCGAGGAACGCGAGGTGCGACTGCGTGAAGCCATGGATCGTCGCGAGCTCGAGAACCGCTTTTACCTGGCCTTCGTACAGGACCGGCAGCGCGATGATGCTGCGCGCACGCGCCTGCAGCAGGCCGCTGTGCACGTGAACGACGTCGCTCGGGATGTCGGTGACGAGGATGCGGCGGCCGTCTGCCGCGCACTGGCCGGCGAGGCCTTCACGCAGCGCGAAGCGGCGCATCTCGCCCTGGTCCGCATACGCCGCGAGCTGGCGCAGGAAGGGCTCGGTTGCCGTCTGCTCCATCACGTACAGCGCGCCCTGCTGCGAGTTGACGAGAGGCGCGAGTTCTTCGAGGAGCATTTCGCCCACGGTAACGAGGTCGCGCTGACCCTGCATCATGCGGGAGAACTTCGCGAGGTTCGTCTTCAGCCAGTCCTGCTCGGTGTTGCGATCGGTGGTTTCGCGCAGGTTGCCGATCATCGCGTTGATGTTGTCTTTCAGTTCGGAGACTTCGCCCATTGCCTCGACCTGGATGGAACGCGTCAAGTCGCCCTTCGTTACGGCGGTTGCCACTTCGGCGATCGCGCGCACCTGCGTCGTCAGGTTGGCTGCGAGCAGGTTCACGTTCGCGGTCAAGTCCTTCCACGTACCGGAAGCACCGGGCACGTTCGCCTGGCCGCCGAGACGGCCTTCCACACCCACTTCGCGGGCAACGGAGGTCACCTGGTCGGCGAAGGTGGCGAGCGTGTTCGTCATCGAGTTGATCGTGTCGGCGAGCGCCGCGACCTCCCCTTTCGATTCCACCGTGAGGCGCTGGCCGAGGTCGCCGTTGGCGACGGCGGTTACCACTTTCACGATACCGCGCACCTGGCCGGTGAGGTTGTTGGCCATCGTGTTCACGTTGTCGGTCAAGTCTTTCCACGTACCGGCGACACCGGGCACCTGCGCCTGGCCGCCGAGCTTGCCTTCGGTACCTACTTCACGCGCTACGCGCGTTACTTCTGCGGCGAAGGAGTTCAGCTGGTCCACCATCGTGTTGATGGTTTCCTTCAGCTGCAGGATCTCGCCGCGCACGTCCACCGTGATCTTGCGCGACAAGTCACCGCGCGCGATGGCCGTGGCCACCTCGGCGATGTTGCGCACCTGGCCGGTCAAGTTGGAGGCCATCGAGTTCACGTTGTCGGTCAAGTCTTTCCACGTACCGGCGACGCCGGGCACGATGGCCTGGCCACCGAGCTCACCTTCGGTACCGACCTCACGCGCCACGCGCGTTACCTCGGCGGCGAAGGAGTTCAGCTGGTCCACCATCGTGTTGATGGTTTCCTTCAGCTGCAGGATCTCGCCGCGTACGTCCACCGTGATCTTGCGCGAGAGGTCACCGCGCGCGATGGCCGTGGCTACCTCGGCGATGTTGCGCACCTGGCCGGTCAGGTTGGAGGCCATCGAGTTCACGTTGTCGGTGAGGTCTTTCCACACGCCCGACACGTCTTTTACTTCGGCCTGGCCGCCGAGCTTGCCGTCAGTACCCACTTCCCTTGCGACTCGTGTCACCTCGGCCGCGAAGCCGTTCAACTGGTCCACCATCGTGTTGATGGTTTCCTTCAGCTGCAGGATCTCGCCCTGCACGTCCACGGTGATCTTGCGTGACAAGTCGCCGTTCGCGATGGCCGTGGCCACCTCGGCGATGTTGCGCACCTGGCCGGTGAGGTTACCGGCCATCGAGTTCACGTTGTCGGTCAAATCCTTCCAGACGCCTGAGATACCTTTCACTTCGGCCTGGCCACCGAGCTTGCCTTCCGTACCCACTTCGCGCGCCACGCGCGTTACCTCGGCGGCGAAGGAGTTGAGCTGGTCCACCATCGTGTTGATGGCCTCTTTCAGCTGCAGGATCTCGCCGCGCACGTCCACCGTGATCTTGCGCGAGAGGTCACCGCGCGCGATGGCGGTGGATACTTCGGCAATGTTGCGCACCTGGCCCGTGAGGTTCGAGGCCATCGAGTTCACGTTGTCGGTCAAGTCCTTCCACGTGCCGCCGGCGCCGGGCACGTTGGCCTGGCCACCGAGCTTGCCTTCCGAACCTACTTCCCTCGCAACGCGTGTTACTTCCGACGCGAACGAACGCAGCTGGTCCACCATCGTGTTGATCGTTTCCTTCAGCTGCAGGATCTCGCCGCGCACGTCCACGGTGATCTTGCGGCTCAAGTCGCCGTTCGCGATGGCCGTGGCCACGTCGGCAATGTTTCGCACCTGGCCGGTAAGGTTCGAGGCCATCGAGTTGACGTTCTCGGTCAAGTCTTTCCATACGCCCGATACGTCCTGTACTTCAGCCTGGCCGCCGAGCTTGCCTTCGGTACCCACTTCCCTGGCCACGCGCGTCACCTCGGCGGCGAAGGAGTTCAGCTGGTCCACCATCGTGTTGATGGTTTCCTTCAGCTGCAGGATCTCGCCCTTCACGTCCACGGTGATCTTGCGGCTCAAGTCGCCGCGCGCCACGGCCGTGGTCACCTCGGCGATGTTACGCACCTGGCTCGTGAGGTTGTTTGCCATGGCGTTAACGGAGTCGGTCAAGTCCTTCCACGTACCGGCCACGCCGGGCACGATGGCCTGGCCACCGAGCTTGCCTTCGGAACCTACTTCCCTCGCAACGCGCGTTACTTCGGATGCGAACGAACGCAGCTGGTCCACCATCGTGTTGATGGCTTCTTTTACCTGGAGAATCTCGCCGCGCACGTCCACCGTGATCTTGCGGCTCAAGTCGCCCGTTGCCACGGCGATCGTCACTTCGGAAATGTTGCGCACCTGGCCCGTGAGGTTCGAGGCCATCGAGTTCACGTTGTCGGTCAAATCCTTCCAGACGCCCGA
>DASWWP010000110.1:0-6506 GCA_036405915.1 Pseudomonadales bacterium | reverse complement strand
AATCCCAGTCTTCGCAAACGGGCAGCGATTCGTCGAAGCGCGCTCCCTGCTCCACTGCTGCGCGGCGGAACAGTGCGGCGTGCATCGGAATGTAGTTGCCCATTCGCAACTTCACCGGATCGTAGGCATCGTTGAAGCGCTGGATCTCGGCGCCCTTTTCGTCGACGCCGATGACCCCCGCGTACGCCACGACCACGCCTTCGTTGCGCAGTTGGTCCACGAGACGTGCGACGTGGTGCGGCAGAAACAGGTCGTCGTCGTCGAGGAAGATCAGGTACTCGCCGCGTGCGGCCTCGAGCGCCGCGTTCGCCGCCGGGGCGCGATCAAGTTTGCGTCCATCCTGGACAAGGCGCAGCGGGAACCGTCCGCACCAGTCGCCGAGCGGACGATGTCCGCCCCCGGTCGCGTCGATGACGACGACTTCGATGTTCTGGTAGGTCTGCATCGCCACCGAATCGAGTGCCAGCGACAGGCTCGCGCGGTCCGTGCTGCGGATCATGACGCTGACGAGCGGCAGGTCGCGGCTGTCGAGCGGCAGTCCGAGCGCACGCTGCTTCACGTGCTCGCTCTGGTACAGGCCGAGCGGATCGCCATGCAGCTCCGCGCCGGTCGCGACGAGATAGGCTTCGGCGGCCGTGACCTGCGGCGGCAATGTCCACGAGCGATAACGGTTCAGCGCGGCGACGTCGAGATCGTAACGCTGCTTTTCCAGCTGCGACTTGAAACACTGCATCGCCTCGAGCTTGCGCGCGGCGACATCGGTGATGTCGAGCAGCAGGTTCGGGCGCAGCGGAACGCCGATTTCATATTGCGCGACACGCAATGCGCCACCGCGGCGCCGCGCGGCTTCGACGACGGCCATGCCGAGCGCGCGATGATCCGGATGCATTTCCATCACCGACGGCGCATACACGAGGTCGGCCTGCGTGCGCCCGATCAGCGCGAGCATTTCGAGCACGAGCTGCTCGCCGTAGACGACACCACGGTCGTCGGCCTTGCCGAATTCAGGAGTGCCGTAGCCGAGCACCTGTGCGGCCGCGACGCACTCGCGCTGGCGCATCGCGATGTACTCCGCCTGCTGGCCCGGCAGCGTGCCATAGCCGCCGCTCGTCCAGATACGCACGTGCACCGCGGCGCCGGCGGCAACGTGGCGCAGGATCGCACCGCCGCAACCGAACACTTCGTCGTCGGGATGCGGCGCGATGACGAGCACGCGTTCGGCGGGAATCACCGATGCGGCTTCACTGGGGACGAGTAGCGTTTCCAAGGGAGTCTGCGAGGCTGGAGTGGATTGGCAGGAACGTGGCCGGCACTATAGTCGAAGCGCCGGCAGACCGGAACCGACGCGGCGTCATGCGCATGAAAATCACGGCACCACCGCGCCGACGGACTTCAGCAGCGCACTGAGCCGCTCGATGCCGCGAGCAAACGAATAGTGCTGTTCGAACAGCTTCAGGCCGTTCGCCGACAGCTCGTCCCACAGCACTTCGTCCTCGTAGGCCTCGACGATCGCCGCGGCAAACGCCGCCGCATCCGCGCCGATCATGACGTTCACGCGATGTTCGAGGCCCATGCCTTCGGCCGCCACCGGTGTAGCGATGCACGGCACCCCATGGCTGAGGCTCGTACCGACCTTGCCCTTGATGCCCGCGCCGTAGCGCAGCGGCGCGACGGACAAACGGCAGCGGTTGAAGATCGGCGTGATGTTCTCGACGAAGCCGAGGATCTCGATGCCCGGCATGCGCGCGATGCGCGCGATCTCAGGCGTCATGCCGCTGCCGACGACGAGCAGGCGCAGCTCCGGCAGGTGCACGCGCACGAGCGGCCAGATTTCGTCGGCGAAGTATTTCAGCGCGTCGACGTTCGGATCGAACAGGAAGCCGCCGATGAACACGAGGTCGCGACGCTGCTGGAAGCGTGATGCCGAGCCGTGCACTTCGCGAACGTACGGAATCGCGGCGATGCGCTGGTCGGGCAGTTCCTGCTGCAGCACGGCGCGTTCGGCCTCGCTGATCACGATAGTCGCGTCGCATTGCCGCATGATGCCGAATTCGAGCCCCTTCGTGCGTTGCGCCTGCGCAAGCAAACTCGCCGACTGCTCCGCCTCCGCCTGCCGTTGCTCGCGGATGTAGTGCAGGTCCACGGTATTGAACAGCACCTTCGCGTTGCGGCATTTACGGCGCACGACCGAGATGTGCTGCGCGGCGAAATGCACGCGTTGCAGCAATACGAGGTCGTAATACTGGCCATATTTGTCGAGATGTTCCTGCAGCGTCTGCACGTACGGCAGGTACAGGCATTCCACGCCGATGCGCTGCAGCGCTTCGGTGTAGCGGCCGTCATGGCGCTGGTCGTTCGGGAAGAACACGACCTTGTAGCCGAGCTGCTGCAGCATGCGCATGTACTGGAAGGTGTCGATCGATCCGGAGTCGCGATCGGGGCGCGGCGTCGTCACGTCCATCACGAGCGCGCGGCGCTGCACCTTGCGTTCGCGCTGCAGCCACAGCTCGCCGGCGTTCGTGCCGTGCGTCGCGAGCACGTCGCGCCACTTCGCAAGCATCTTCTGCTGGTTCACTACCTGGTACGACTTCACGCCCTGCTTCACGTCCGTGCCCGACGTGATGCCTTCGTAGTGGACCACGACCGAGAACGGCTGGTAGATCACGCGATAGCCTTCCCTGCGGATCGCGAACGCGAGGTCCGTGTCTTCGTAGTAGGCCGGCGCAAGGTTGCGATCGAAGCCGCCGAGCTGCTCGAACAACGCGCGCGGCACCATGATGCTGGCGCCGGAGCAGTAGTCGACGTCGCGCAGGAAGCAGTATTCGGGCTGCCGCGGATCGCCTTCGCGGCCATAGTTCGTACCGGAGGCATCTTCCCAGATCACGCCGCCGGCTTCCTGCAGGCGCCCGTCGGGATACACGAGCTTCGAGCCGACGAGCCCGGCCTGCGGGTAGTCGATGAACGTATCGTGCAGCGCATCCATCCAGCCCGGATGCACCTGCGTGTCGTTGTTGAGGAACAGCAGGTACTGGCCGCGCGCAAGGCTCGCCGCCCTGTTGCAGCTGTTCAGGAAGCCCAGGTTGGTTTCGTTGCGCACGACGCGCGCGCCGTGCACGAGCGCGAGCTTCTCGGCGGTATCGTCCTTCGAGCAGTCGTCGATGACGATCACTTCGAACGGCACGGTGGTCCTGCTTTGCTGGATCGAACGCAGGCAATGCAGCGTGTAGGAAATCTTGCCGTATACCGGCACGATCACCGACACCTGCGGCGCGGCGACGTCGGCAAAGCGGATGTCGCTCGCAGCGTCATCGGAAGCCTTTTCGACTACGCCCGGCTCGACCTTCGGTTGCGATGGCACGTATGTCCCCGGCGCCGGGCGCATTGCCTGCCAGCGCTTGTACGCTCCCGTATTGCGGAACAGCCATGGCGCGGCAGCGAAGAGCGAATGCACGAAGCGGATCTTGGCCGTCTGTGAAATCGGCAGGCTGTGGTACAGCTGCCGCACCGAACCTGCAACCATGCTGGCGGTGCCGGATTGCGTGCTGGAGGCTGGCGAAATGCCGGTGCTGGCCACCGGACTCGAAATCCTGTCGGCAGAACGCTCCTTTTCCTCCGCGGCGCGCCGTTCGCCTTTCGTCAGTGCACGCTGCGTCGCTTCGAGATACGCATGGCCGTGCACGCGATCGGGTTCGAGATGCGCGCCTTCGGCCCACTCGTTCCAGGCGTTGATGAACACGAGGCGTTCGTCGCCGTCGAAACGGCGACAGGTGTGCGCAGCGGCGTGCGTCAGCCACTCTTCGTACAGGTCGGGCGTCGAGTTCACGAACGTCAGCCCGTTGTACTGGCGGCGCGGCGTGTTGTCCCAGCGCGGCATCACGCCGCGGAACAGCGGATAGGGCGGCGTTTCGCGCTGCATCGCCATGTCGGCTGGCACGCGCATGTCGACGATGTGGCCGCTGAAGTGTTCGTTCAGCATGATGCCCTTGTACTTGTCGTTGAGCTTGTGGCGCTCGATGTCGGTGCCGTGCGGCGGAAACTCCACGGCGGCATCGAAGCCGTACGGCGTCGGGTCGCCGAGTCCGAAGCTCTGCACGGCCGCGAGGTAGGGATCGCCGACACCGGCGATCAGGCATTCCTCGCGCCAGATTTCGACGGCGCGCGCGACGTCGGGAATGATGCCGATGCGGTAGATGAGCAGCAGCGGCCGGCCGTTCACGCGGATGTAGCGTTTGTCGCGGAAAAACGGGACCAGGCTCTGGATGAACGCGCGGTGGTCCTCTTCCGAGTGCTTCTGTTCGATCAGCACTTCGCCGCTGCGGCCGTCCCACGCGCGCGACCAGTTCTCGTTGGCCCAGCACATGCAGAACGGAAAGTCCGGCTCGCCGGATTCGAGGATCTGCTCGAGCGGCTTGTACAGCAGGCGCTTGCCCGCGAACCAGTAATAGTAGTAGCAGAAGCCATGGATGCCGTACTGGTGCGCCAGCTCGGCCTGCGCGGCCTTCGTCTCGGGCACGCGCAGGTCGTAGTAGCCGAGGTCGGCCGGCTCGTGCGGCTGCTCGTGGCCGGTGAAGTTCGGGCGCGCCTTCGTGACGTTCGTCCACTCGGTGAAGCCCTTGCCCCACCATTGGTCGTTTTCGGGTATCGGATGGAACTGCGGCAGGACGAAGGCGAGTGCGCGGACGGAAGGTTTCGAAGAAGACTGCACGTGCGTGGATACCAATGATTGCGAGGCCTGGCGGCGATGGGCCGCGAGTATACCAGCCCCCGGGAATGGATGAGCTGTGGGCCTCCGGCAGCGGGTTATACTACCGCGCAATCCGGGTTTTCACCGCCGGCCCGCCTACCACGAGGACACCATGAGAAGAACAAGCAGCACAGGCCTCCGCTTTGCCACGCTTACCCTGGCCATCCTGTCCGCACAGGCTGCATTTGCGCCGGCGGCATCGGCACAGCGCGTACCCGACATCGGCTTCACGAGCGTCGGCCGCGGCGCGCCGATCGAGGATGCGCAGCAGTATCCGCTCGTCGGCCCGATCCAGATGTTCGGCATTTTCGACGATGTCACCGCGACTAACGGCAATGTGCCCGACGGCGTCGAACCACTGCCGGTCGACATCTTCACGACGAAGGATTTCTACGCGGACAAGCAGTACTGGATGGACCCGCGCTACTACCGCTGCATGTCCGGCATGGCGATCGAGAATTCACGCGGTGCAAATCCCGGCGGCACGGCCGCGATCATGGGCGACAACCCGCCCGAAACGATGGCCTGGGGCAACTGCGAACGCGATTATCCGCGCGAGTCGATCGTGAGCCCCTACGGCTTCGCGACCGCGCAGGAACATTACGAAGCGCTGATGCAGGAAACCGGGGCGCGCAATGGCAGCATCGTCAAACCCACGTATGACACCGTGCACGGCGAAATCAGCGGCCGCTATTCGTGGACAGAGGGCGGTCCCGGCGGCCTGCACGGCACGTGGTACTCGATGCTCGTGACGCAGATGCCGACGATCCTGTCGCTGCTGACTCCCGAATACCAGCAGCGCACTGTCCAGGAGGCCTACCACCAGGGCGCCGGCCAGTCGCACTGGCCTTCGCAGTACTGCTGGCCCGAAGGTTTCATGCGCCGCTGGCACTTCGCATCGACGCTGCTGCAGCCGCACGTCGTGATGGTGACGCCCGATGTCGTGCAGATCATGGCCGGCGTCGCGACGAACTTCGTGACGAACATCCATGTCGGCCGCGAGTTCATCATGGACGGCGCCGTGCCGCGCCTCGGCCAGGACGTGCCACGCTGGTACGGCGAATCGATCGGCTTCTGGGACGGCGACGTGCTGATCTCGTGGAACTCGAACATCCAGGGCTGGATGGCGCACTCGGCCTTCGAGTTTTCGAGCAGGATGCAGACGGTCGAAATCTACACGCCCGTGCGCGATGCAGGCGGCAACATCACGGCGCTGAACCACGAGGCGGTGTTCTACGATCCGGAAGCGCTCGTCGAGCCGATCCGCATCGTGCGCAACCTGGAACGCAACAGCAGCCTCGCCGAAGGCGAACCGTACACATACATCGAATGCGTGCAGTCGATCTTCCCGATCAGCGGCGTCGCGACGCCGATGGCGCCGGGCAACATCATCGAATACGAAGTGCCCGACATGTATGGGCGGCCGTGGGCTCAGCTGTGGGAAAAGTACCAGGAAGAAGGCATGCAGAAGCCGGAGCCCGAGACGGATATCTTCAGCTTCGAATAGGGCTGGGCGCGCGCCTTCGCCGTCATTTTTCGCGCACGCGCGAATCCAGTGTCGTTTTTCTGGACGTCTGGACGCCCACTCGGGTTCGTGGCCTGCGTTGCTCCAGTGACGGGGCCCGGCCCTCCCCTTGAGCGACTTATAAGGTTCCGTGTGGGCGTCAGTTACAAGTGAGTTCAACGACGCTGGATTCCCGCATGCGCGGGAATGACGACGGAAGTAACGCTTGCGCCTATGTGAGTCGCCGTTTGCAAAGCA
>DASWWP010000109.1:0-24334 GCA_036405915.1 Pseudomonadales bacterium | reverse complement strand
CGCTCATCTTCTTGCTCCTTGTAAGAATTAAGATGACTAAATTGATTAGCACCCTTGGTAAGAATGCGAGCGCATCGTAACAGAACGTTACGCTTGGTGGTAACACTTTTTAGTTAAAAGTCTTAATTTTTGTGAAATGGTTACTGTTTTAGCAGGAATTGTGTAACTCAGAACGGTTCGGTTCGGACATAAACGGTGATATCTTAACGGTATCGTCAATAGGAATATGGTTCTAATTTAGGCATTTACAGGGAAAACCTGTGATTCGGGATGAAAAGTGCACGTTTTTGCGTCTTTATGGTTTAAAAGTGTTACCGATGTGACGCCCGTCACTGCTGTCGGGCACCAGCTTGCGGCTGGGTATCGCCGTGGTTGACCGATCGTCGCTGGAAGGCCGCCGCATCGCAGTACCCGAGGCACGGCAGCTCGGCATTCTCGTTGAGCTGCTGCGCAATCGCGGTGCCGAGGTGATCGAGATTCCGCTCGTGTCCATACTCGATGCGCCTGATCCGGCCCCCGTCCTCGCGTGGCTCGAGCGCTTCGTGCGCCAGCCGCCGGAGCTCTTCATCCTGCTGACCGGCGAGGGCCTCAAGCGCCTGCTTGATCTGTGCGGGCGGCACGGGCTGGAAGACGCGTTCTTTACGACGCTGAAAGGCGTCACGAAGCTTTCCCGCGGCCCGAAGCCGGAGCGCGTGTTGCGCACGCTTGGCCTGCAGTCCGACCTGCATGCGGCCGAGGCGACCACGGCCGGCATCATTGCGAGCCTCACGGCCCGTGACCTTGCGGGCAAACGCGTCGCCGTGCAGCTTTACGGCGAGGAGCCGAACCTGCCGCTCGTCGAATTCCTGCGAAGCAAGGGTGCGGCAGTCGATACCGTCGCGCCGTACATCTACGCGAGCAAGGAAGACGAAGGGAAGGTCGTGCAGTTCATCGATGCGCTGCATGCGGGCCGCATCGACGCGGTAACCTTCACGTCGCAGCCCCAGTACAAGCGCCTGCAGGACGTGGCCAGGACACACGGCCGCGAAGCGCAGCTGCACGAAGGGCTGCAACGCACGCTGCTCGCGGCGGTGGGGCCGCTCGTTGCGCAACAGCTCAACGATGCCGGACTCACCGTAGCCGTGATGCCCGACAAAACCTGGTTCATGAAGCCGCTCGTGACCGCACTGATGCGGCATTTCGAGCGTAGCGGCGGAACTTCCCTATAATTGCGCCGTACTATTTTTTGGGTATCCAAATGACAAGACTTCTGTTGCTCGCCCTTCTGTTCATCGCGCCCGCGCTGCACGCGCAACAGCCCGCACGCAAGCCCAACGAGCTGTATGCCGTGATCGACACGAGCAAGGGCACGATGGAATTCCTGCTGCATAGCCAGGTCGCGCCACTGACAGTCGCCAATTTCGTGAACCTTGCGACTCGCGGTTACTACGATGGCCTGACGTTCCACCGCGTTGTGCCGGATTTCATGGCGCAGGGCGGGGATCCGAAAGCCGATGGCAGCGGGGGACCCGGCTACGAATTCGAAGATGAAATCGCGCTGCGCATGAACCAGGAAGGAATACTGGCGATGGCAAATGCGGGGCCTGCCACGAATGGCAGCCAGTTCTTCATCACGCATCTCGCGACGCCGCACCTGAATGGCGGCCACACGGTGTTCGGCCTCGTGCAAAGCGGCCGTGAAGTGATTCGCCAGCTGCGCGTCGGAGACGTGATCAACTCGATCACGATCATTGGCGATGCTGCCGCGCTGCTCGAGCGCAAACGTGATCGCGTCACCGAATGGAACGGCATCCTCGATGCGAATTTTCCGAACCTGAAGCCATCCGTATTGCAGTAACGTTCAGTCCTTCGGACCGGCGGCTTCGGCTTCGTCGCTGTTCAGGTACGGGTAGATGTACGCGATCTGCGCGATCGTGGCGACTATGAGTATCGCGAGGCTGCCGAATACCTTGAAGTCTACCCAGTACTCGTGAAACGTGAAAGCCACCGCCAGGTTGGCCGTTCCGACGAGCAGGAACACGAAGACCCACGCGAGGTTCAGTCGCGTCCAGCGTTCCTGGGGCATCGTGACGATGTGGCCGAACATCGATTGCGCCATGTTGGTTTTGCCGATGAACTGGCTGCCAAGGAAGATTGCCGCGATGATCCAGTTCACGACCGGCGCCTTCCACTTGAGGATTTCCTCCGAGCGCAGCAGCACGGTCGACGTGCCGAACAATACGACGGCGGCCACGACGATCCATTGCATGCGGCTCAACGAGCCCTCGACGAAGAACAGTGCGCCATAACACAACAGTGTCAGTACGATCAGCACGAGCGTCGCGCTGTACACGCCCCCCAGTGTGAATTCATAACCGCCGAGCGCAATCACTCGCTCGTCTAGCTTGTATACGACCAGGAAGAACACGAGCGGGATGTATTCGAGGAACTGCTTCATGGTTGCGGTTGCCTGTGGATTGGCTGGGGCAGGGCCGCGATGTTAAGTCATTTGCGGGTCGCGGTCTGCCGGGCTTGCGCTTCAGCCTGCGCCACGTTCGGGCCGCCCTATGTTAGTCTGCCTCGACAACTCCAGTGGAAGCAGTCATGGCCCGCATTCTGGCAATCCATCCCGTCAATCCGCAGCTGCGCCTGATACGGCAGGTCGTGGAATGCCTGCGCGATGGCGGCATCATCGTGTATCCGACCGATTCCGCCTATGCCCTCGGCTGCGCCGTCGGCAACAAGGCTGCGCAGCAGGCGATCGTGCGCATCCGCCAGGTCGACAGCAAGCACAACTTCACGCTCGTGTGCCGCGACCTGTCGGAAATCTCGACCTACGCGCGTGTCGACAACGCGATGTACCGCCTGCTGAAAGCCAACACGCCGGCGCCGTACACCTTCATCCTGAAGGCGACGTCCGAGGTCCCGCGCCTGCTGCAGCATCCGAAGCGCAAGACGATCGGCATCCGCGTGCCCGATCACCCGGTGGTCGCGGCCTTGCTCGCGGAACTGGACGGACCGATCCTCAGCAGCAGCCTGATCATGCCCGGCGAAACGGAGCCGCTGTTCGACATGGACGACATCGCCGCGCGCCTCGCGCACGACGTCGACCTGATCATCGATTCCGGCTTCTGCGGGCTCGAGGCGACGACGGTCGTCGACCTCGAGGACGGCACACCACAAGTGACGCGCCAAGGCAAGGGCGATCCCGCGCCGTTTGCCTGAAATCCTGCCCGTTTGCCGGCCTGATTCAGTGCCATCGGGCTGCGGGTTGCCGCTATAATCCGGGCCCATTACAGACCCCCGGATTTCCGTTCCCGGGGTCACAAAAACAAGGCAGGAGCAAGGTTTGAGTTCGATCGATTCGCAGAGGCGCGTACTGTCCGGAATGCGCCCCACGGGGCGTCTGCATCTGGGGCACCTGCACGGTGTCATCCACAACTGGGTCAAGCTGCAACACGAGTACGAGTGCTTCTTCTTCGTCGCCGACTGGCACGCGCTGACGACGCACTACGAAAATCCGCACGTCATCGAAGACAGCGTCTGGGACATGGTGATCGACTGGCTCGCCGCGGGCGTGTCGCCGAGCGCCGCGACGCTGTTCATCCAGTCACGCGTACCCGAGCACGCGGAGCTCCACCTGCTGCTGTCGATGATGACGCCGCTCGGCTGGCTCGAACGCGTGCCGAGTTACAAGGACATGCAGGAGAACCTGAAGGACAAGGACCTCGCGACATACGGCTTCCTCGGTTACCCGCTACTGCAAAGCGCCGACATCCTGATCTACCGCGCGGGCCACGTACCCGTCGGCGCCGACCAGGTCGCGCACGTCGAACTCACGCGTGAAGTCGCGCGCCGCTTCAACCACCTGTATGGCCGCGAACCCGATTTCGAGGAGCAGATCGAGGCCGCGATCAAGCGCATGGGCAAGAAGATCGGCAAGCTGTACGAAGAGCTGCGCCGCAAGTACCAGGAGCAGGGCGACCAGGAGTCGCTCGAGCGCGCGCAGGCGCTGTTGCGCGACCAGCAGAACATCACGATCGGCGACCGCGAGCGCCTGTTCGGTTACCTCGAAGGCAGCGGCAAGGTCATCCTGCCGGAACCGCAGGCGCTGCTGACGGCGACCGCGAAGATGCCGGGCCTCGATGGCCGCAAGATGTCGAAGTCCTACGACAACGTCATCGCGCTGCGCGACGACAACGACGAGGTCATGCGCAAGATCAAGGTCATGCCGACCGATCCGGCGCGCGTGCGCAGGACGGACCCCGGCGATCCGGAAAAATGCCCCGTGTGGCAGTTCCACCTCGTATATTCCGACAAGCCGACGCAGGACTGGGTCCAGACCGGCTGCCGCAGCGCTGGAATCGGTTGCCTCGAATGCAAGAAACCCGTCATCGACGCAGTCGTGGCGGAACTCGCGCCGATCGCCGAGAAGGCAAGGCAGCTGGAAAGCAACCCTGACATGGTCAAGTCGATCATGAGCGAAGGTTCCGAAAAGGCGCGTGACACTGCGCGCGACACCTTGCACGATGTGCGACAGGCCCTTGGCCTGAACTACCGCTAGGCCCGAGGCTGCATGAGCGAAACCACGAACACGAGCGCGCCCGGAGCGGACGGCAACGACGACGCCAGCAGCGAGACCGCCAGCGCCGCCGACAGCGCAAACCAGGCCGCGCAGCCGGAACGCACCGAACCCTCCGACGGCAGCAGCGACGACGCGCACCAGGAACGCGTCAGCCTGCTCGCTAAAGCGCGCCAGGAAAGCGCGGGCCGCCAGGAAGAACTGCCGTTTGCCTTCGTCGCGGGGCAGGCGGTCACGGACCTGCCGAAAGATCTCTACATTCCGCCGGCTGCACTCGAGGTATTCCTCGAAGCCTTCGAAGGCCCGCTCGACCTGCTGCTGTACCTCATCAAGCGGCAGAACATGGACATCCTCGAGATTGACGTCGCCGAGATCACCGCGCAGTACATCGCGTACGTCGAGCTCATGGAGGCCTGGCAGTTCGAACTCGCCGCCGAGTACCTCGTGATGGCCGCGATGCTGGCCGAGATCAAGTCACGCATGCTGCTGCCGCGTTCGCAGGACGAGGAAGAAGACGAGGAGGATCCGCGCGCGCAACTGATCCGCCGACTGCAGGAATATGAGCGTTACCGCGAAGTCGCCGAGCGAGTGGACGAACTCCCGCGCATGTATCGCGATCTTCACCAGGCCAGCGCGCAGGTGCCGGACCTCGAACGCACGATGCCGCGTCCCGACTTCGACCTGCAGGAAGTGCTGCTGGCCTTCGCCGAAGTGCTGCGCCGCGCCGACCTCACCGAGAGTCATCACATCCAGCGTGAAAGCCTGACGACGCGCGAACGCATGTCGCAGATCCTGCTGCGCGTCTCCGCCGAACACTTCACGCCGATGCTGTCGCTGCTGATGAAGGATGAAGGGAAGCGCGGCGTCGTCGTCACCTTCCTCGCCATCATGGAGCTGATCAAGGAGTCGCTGATCGACCTCATGCAGAGCGAACCGTTTGGACCCATCCATATCAAGGCCCGTACCTCATGATCGAGTCACCGCAACTGAAGAAGATCCTCGAAGGCGTGCTGCTGGCGGCGGGCAAGCCGCTGCCGCTCGACCGGCTCGAAGCGCTGTTCATGGAGCACGAGCGACCCGAACGAGACGTACTCGAAGCGGCCTTGAACGAGATCAGCGAAGACTGCGCCGAGCGTGGCTATGAGCTGAAGAAAGTCGCGTCCGGATATCGCCTGCAGGTGAGGCAGGAACTCGCCGAATGGGTCAGCCGCCTGTGGGAGGAAAAGCCGCAGAAGTATTCACGTGCGCTGATGGAAACGCTGTCGATCATCGCGTATCGCCAGCCGATCACGCGCGGCGACATCGAGAAAATCCGCGGCGTCGCCGTCAGCACGCAGATCGTGCAGACACTGCTCGAGCACGAATGGGTCCGCGTCGTGGGCCATCGTGATGTCCCTGGCCGTCCGGCCATGTATGCCACGACGAAGCAGTTCCTCGACTACTTCAACCTCGAGAGCCTCGAACAGCTACCGCCACTCGCTGACATACGCGACCTCGACGACATCAACCGTGGTCTCGCGCTCGAAGGCGACAAGCCGCAGGGACGCATCATCGAGTTCCCGACGATGGGCGAAAGCGAGGAAGAACTCGTGCAGGACGACGACGAGAAGCACGCGGCGGAAATCGGTACACGCCCGATCAGCGAGATCCTCGACGAAGTCGATACGAAGCTCGGCCTGAAAGTGGAACCGGAATTCGATCTCGAAGGCGGGGCAGTGGAAGCGTCCGGCGGGGAGGAAGCGTCCGATGCGGCGGCACCGGACACTGCAGGCGAAGCTGAGTCGGTGGATGCCGCACCCGAACCCGAATCCGGCGACGAGAAGCCGGTATGACTGACAGGAATCCCGACATCAAGACCGAAGACGAAAAACTGCAGAAGGTACTCGCCCGTGCTGGCTTCGGTTCGCGCCGCGAGCTCGAGGAATGGATCGCCGAAGGCCGCGTGAAGGTCAATGGCAAGCAGGCGAAGCTCGGCGATCGCGTCAGCGCCAGCGACAAGATTCTCGTCGACGGCAAGAAAGTCGCGACGCAGGACAAGGAGCCGACCGTCCATCCGGTGCTGCTGTACAACAAGCCGCTCGGCGAAATCTGCACGCGAAACGATCCCGAAGGCCGCGCAACGGTTTACGACCATCTGCCGCCACTGCAGCACGCGCGCTGGGTTTCCGTCGGTCGCCTCGACATCAATACCACCGGCCTGCTGCTGTTCACCACTGACGGCGAACTCGCGAACCGCCTGATGCATCCGTCAGCCCAGATCGAGCGCGAGTATGCCGTGCGCGTGATGGGCGAGGTGACGGACGACATGCTGCGCGCCATGCTGAACGGCGTGATGCTCGACGACGGCATCGCGAGTTTCAAAGCCATTCGCGATGCGGGCGGCGAGGGCGCCAACCACTGGTACCACGTCGTGCTGATGGAAGGCCGCAACCGTGAAGTGCGCCGCCTGTGGGAAGCCCAGGGTCTCAAAGTCAGCCGCCTGAAGCGCGTGCGCTACGGCAACATCGTGATTCCCAGCTTCGTGAAAGCGGGCAAGTTCGTCGAACTGCCGGCGGCGGAAACGAAGAGCCTTTACGCACTTGCGGGGCTGCGCTGGAAGGCGCCGCAGAAGCCGGCCGAATACAGAACGCGCTACGAAGCGAAAAAGCGCGGCGACAAGCGCATACCGAAGCCGAAGGACAGGCGCGGTTCTGCGGTTACGCCTTATGCGGAAGCGCCTACACCGAGGCCGGCGCCGCGGCGTGCGGACGGACAGCGCGCGCGACCCACGACCTCTCGTGCCGACGGGCCACGCGAGCGACCGTCGACATCGCGTGCAGAAGGACAACGTGCAAGGCCAGCGACATCACGTGCAGAAGGACAACGTGCAAGGCCGGCGACATCGCGTGCAGAAGGCCCGCGTGCAAGGCCAGCGACATCGCGTGCGGAAGGCCAGCGCGCGAAGCCGTCCACCACACGTCTCGACGGCCAGCGCGGGAAGCCCACATCGACCCGGTCGCAAGCTCCGCGTGCCAGGACGACTTCGCCCCGTGCCGGCGGCAAAGGCGCGTGGCCAGCGGCACCGAAGAAACGCCGCTGATCGAGCGCCTGCGTCACTGGGCGTCGAAGCGGCCGCCGTTCTCGTGCAGGCTGTCGTCGCCCATCAGGTAGAGGTACAGCGGCATCAACGTTTCCGGCTGCACCGCGTTCGCCGGATCCTCAGCCGGAAAAATAACCTTGCGTAGCGCAGTTGCGCAGGGTCCCGGATTCAGCGAGTTCACGCGGATGCGCGACGTCGTCGCAAGTTCGTGATGGTAGATTTCCATCAACGCTTCTATGCCGTGCTTCGCGACCGCGTAAGGGCCCCAGAACGCGCGGGTTTCGCGTCCCGCTTTCGACGACGTGAAGATCAGCGAGGCATGCGGCGCCTGCTGCATCACCGGGATGCAGGCGCGCGTCAGCGCGAAGGCAGCCGTCAGGTTGACCTGAAGTAACTTGTTCCAGCTCGTGAGCGTGACGAACTGCAGCGGCACGACCGGCGCCGATACGCCGGCACTATGTAACAGGCCGTCGAGCTTTCCGAACTCGTTCGCGACGATGTTCGCCACTTCCTGGTATTCCTCTTCGCGCGCCGTTTCGAGGTCGAGCGTCATCAGTGCGGGCTCGGGTCCGCCGGCCTCCTCGATCGCATCGTAGGTTTCTTCCAGCTTTTCGAGTTTGCGGCCGAGCAGCAGCACGGTTGCGCCATGGCGCGCGTAGCTCAGCGCGGCGGCGCGGCCGAGCCCGGAGCCGGCACCGGTGACGAGAATGGTCTTGCCCGCCAGCAGGTCGGCGCGCGGCGTGTACGTGAACATCAGCGGACTCCTGGCAGGTCGGGCGGCAGGTCTGACCGAAGGTCGAGCAGCTGCAGCAGCGCGCGTGGCGTCGTCGCGATGTGCTGCGCGCCCCACGCGCTGATGTGCGGATCCTCGGGCAGATAGCCCCATTCGATCGCCGCGGCTGGCATGCCTGCATTTTTCGCAGCCTCGATGTCGCGCGGATGGTCACCGACGTACAGCACGTCTTCGGGCGCGAGAGCCATTTGCTTGCACGCAAGCAGCAGCCCTGCGGGATCGGGCTTGCCCTTGCCGACGTCATCGGGGCACACCAGTGTCGCGCAGGTCGAGAAGCACGCGAACTTCGTCAGCAGCGGTTCGCTGAACAGGCGTGCCTTGTTCGTCATGATTCCCCACGGAACGGCGTTGGCGTGCAGCGTCGTCAGCAGGTACTCGACGTCATCGAACAGCGCCGCGCGTGTCTGCGGAATCTGCACGCTGTAACGCGCGAGGAAGTCCTTCAGCAGCTCCTGGTTGCGGTGGTCGTCGTCGGTCAGCGCGAAAGCCTGGCGCACGACCGACATCGCGCCGGACGACACGAACTTGCGCACCATCGCGCCATCGACCGGCTTGCGGCCATGGTGCGTCAGCATCGCGTTGACGATGTCGGTGAAGTCGGGCTCGGTGTCGAGCAAGGTGCCGTCGAGGTCGAACAGGACGCCGCGGATCATGGGACCGTTCCTTCCACCAGGCTCTGCGCCGAATTTCGCGCCATGGCTTCCGGTAGGCCTGCGGGCTTGCGCAGATGCATCAGGTAGTTCACATCCACGTCTCGGCCGAGGCTGTAGTGGCGGGTCAGCGGGTTGTAGGTCATGCCGGTGAGTTCTCCTTGCATGAAGCCGGCGCGCCGCGCCCAGGCGGCGAGTTCCGATGGCTTGATGAATTTTGCGTAGTCGTGCGTACCGCGCGGCAACATGCGCAATACATATTCCGCACCGACGACGGCGAACAGCCAGGCCTTCGGATTGCGGTTGATCGTCGACACGAACAGGTCGCCGCCTGGCTTCAGCAAGGCATAGCAGGCCGAAATGATCGCGGCCGGATCCGGCACATGCTCGAGCATTTCGAGGCACGCGACGACGTCGAAGTGCTGGGGATGGCGTTGCGCGTACGCAGCTGCCTCGGCTTTCTCGTAGTGCACGTCGAGTCCGCTTTCGAGCAAATGCAGCCGCGCGACGGCGAGAGGTGCCTCACCCATGTCGATGCCGGTCACGTGCGCGCCGCGGCGCGCGAGCGCTTCGCTGAGGATGCCGCCGCCGCATCCGACGTCGAGCACCTGCTTGCCGACGAGCTGGACTTTTCCGTCGATGAAGCCGCAGCGCAGCGGATTGATGTCATGCAGCGGTTTGAATTCGCTGTTGCGATCCCACCAGCGGCTCGCGAGCTTCTCGAACTTCGCGATCTCGGCAGCGTCGACGTTGGCTCCGGGTGTATGCGTATTGGTCATGCAGCGGCTCCGTCAATCTGTAGCGCCCAGCGCTGCGCCCTGGCTAGCAGCGCTGGGCGATCCATGCGCGTCAACGCACCATCGGCCACGAGCAGGTTGCCGTGTACCCAGACGTGCGATACCTGGCTGGCCTGTGCGCTGTATGCGAGGGTCGATGCCGGATCGTAGACCGGCTGTGTATTCGGATGCGCAAGGTCCACCGCGATCAGGTCGGCATACTTGCCGCTTTCGAGGCTGCCCGTGCACTCGTCGATGCCAAGCGCGCGTGCACCGTGCAGCGTCGCCATGCGCAACGCGGCGAGGGCGGGCAGCGCGCGGGCTTCGCCACTTACACCTTTCGCGAGCAGCGCGGCGAGGCGCAGCTCGCCGAACATGTCGAGGCGGTTGTTCGATGCGCTGCCGTCGGTGCCGAGCGCCACGTTCACGCCGGCTTCGACCAGGTCGTGCACGCGGCAGAAGCCACTCGCGAGTTTCAGGTTCGATGACGGGCAGTGCACGACGTGCACGCCGTGCGCGGCAAGCAGGCCGATTTCGTCGTCGGCGACCTGCGTCATGTGCACGCACTGCAGGCGGGGGCTAAGCAACTCGAGCTGCTTCAGCCGCGCGAGCGGCCGCTGCCCGGTGTTGCGCAGCGCGTCGCTGATTTCCTGCGCGTTCTCGTGCAAGTGGATGTGGATGCTGACATCGAGTTCGTCGGCCAGCATGGCGACCTTCGTCAGAGCAGCATCCGACACGGTATACGGCGCATGCGGGCCGAAGGCAATGTCGATCAGTTCGCTGTGGCGATACTGGTCGTGCAGGTTCGTCGCCTTGGTGATGTAATCATCGGCATCACGCGCCCACGCCGACGGAAAATTGAATACCGGGCACGCGAGCTGCGCGCGGATGCCTGTCTCGGTGACGGCCTGCGCAACCTGGTCCGGGAAAAAATACATGTCGGTGAAACAGGTCGTTCCGCCGAGCAGCATTTCGGCGATCGCAAGGCGCGCGCCGTCGGCGACATAGCCTTCGCTCATCACGCGCATTTCGGCCGGCCAGATGCGCTGTTCGAGCCACGGCTGCAGCGGCAGGTCGTCGGCATATCCTCGCAGCAGGCTCATCGGCGCATGGCAATGCGCGTTGACGAGGCCGGGCATCACGGCGTGCGTGTCGAGGCTGTATTCGCGTTGCGCGCGGAACTGTGCACTGATCGTCGCGGACGGTCCGATCGCGGCGATGCGACTGCCCTGCAAGGCGATGCTATGCCCGGTCAACACCGCGTCATTGCCGCTCATCGGCAGGATCCAGCGCGGATGCAAAATCGCATCCGCCGTGTGGACGGTATCGTTCATCGAGGCGCTCATCGCGAGGTGCGGAAGACTGCGGACAGGGGCGGCGAGTATACCGATTAACGATTCAAACCTGTATCGCGCTGGCCAGAAAGGACAAGGGCGATGACCTGAAAAAGCAGTGCAAAACGGACCAGGAAAAAGCTGCTTTTCCACTGTCCGTTCCGAGCTGTGCTGTGCTAGAATTGGCACGCTTTTAGGGTGGCTAAATTCTTTATAAGAATCAAAGTGTTATAAAGCCATTCGAAACCCGGAATCTGCCCCCAGACGAGGCCCTCGCAAAGGCCGCTGGCGGGCACGAAAAACGCAACGTGGAAAACCTAGCGCATGGCCGAAAACCAGGACCCGATCCAACCCGTCACGATCGAAAGCGAAATGCGTCAGTCCTACCTCGATTACGCGATGAGCGTGATCATCGGCAGGGCGCTTCCCGACGTGCGCGACGGCCTCAAGCCGGTGCATCGCCGCGTGCTGTTCGCGATGAGCGAGCTGGGCAACGACTGGAACAAGCCATACAAGAAATCCGCGCGTGTCGTCGGCGACGTTATCGGTAAATACCATCCGCACGGCGATTCGGCGGTGTACGAAACGATCGTGCGCATGGCGCAGGACTTTTCATTACGGTATCCACTGGTAGACGGGCAGGGCAACTTCGGTTCGGTTGATGGCGATGCCGCGGCAGCCATGCGTTACACCGAAATCCGCATGGAAAAGCTCGCGCACGAGCTGCTCGCGGATCTCGACAAGGAAACGGTCAACTTCTCGCCGAACTACGATGGCACGGAGCAGATTCCCGACGTCATGCCCACGAGGCTTCCGAACCTGCTCGTGAATGGTTCGTCAGGCATCGCCGTCGGCATGGCGACGAACATTCCGCCGCACAACCTGCGTGAAGTGATCAGCGCGTGCCTGCACGTGATGACGACTCCGGAATGCACGATCGACGACCTGATGGAATTCATCACGGGTCCCGATTTCCCGACGGCCGGCATCATCAATGGCCGCGCCGGCATCGTGCAGGCCTACCGCACGGGTCGCGGCAAGATCTACATCCGCGCGCGCACCTTCATCGAGGAAGACGACAAGACCGGCAAGCAGACGATCATCGTGTCCGAGCTGCCGTACCAGGTGAACAAGGCGAGGCTCATCGAGCGCATCGCCGAGCTCGTCAAGGAAAAGAAAGTCGAGGGCATCACCGAACTGCGCGACGAATCCGACAAGGACGGCATGCGCATCGTCATCGAGCTGCGCCGGGGCGAAGTCGCCGACGTGCTGCTGAATAATCTCTACGCGCAGACGCAGATGCAGGTCGTATTCGGCATCAACATGGTCGCGCTGCTGAATGGCCAGCCGAAATGCCTGAACCTCCGGGAGATGCTCGATGCGTTCATCGACCATCGCCGCGAGGTCGTCACGCGCCGCACGGTGTACCTGCTGCGCAAGGCGCGTGAAAAAGGCCATATCCTCGAAGGACTCGCCGTCGCACTGGCGAACATCGACGAAGTCATCGAACTGATCCGCAATTCGCCGAATGCGGCCGATGCGAAGGAAAAGCTGATCGCACGAGCGTGGACCTCCGGCGGCGTGCAGGCGATGCTGTCGGTCGCCGGTCCGGATGCCTGCCGTCCGGCGGAATTGCCTGCGCAATACGGCATGCATCCTGACGGTTACTGGCTGTCGCCCGAACAGGCGCAGGCTATCCTCGAACTGCGCCTGCATCGCCTGACCGGCCTCGAACACGAAAAGCTGATCGCCGACTACCAGGAACTGATCCGCCAGATCGGCGAGTACCTCGAGATCCTCGCGAACCATGTACGCCTGATGGAAGTGATCAAGGGCGAACTCGAGGAAATCAACGAAGCATACGGCGACGAACGCCGCACGGAGATCACTGCGTCGCAGCTCGACCTGACGATGGAAGACCTGATCACCGAGGAAGACCGCGTCGTGACGATCTCGCAGGGCGGCTATGCGAAAACGCAGCCGCTGTCGGACTACCAGGCGCAGCGTCGCGGCGGCATGGGCAAGGCGGCCGCGAGCGTGAAGGACGAAGACTACGTCGAACATCTGTTAGTCGCGAGCAGTCACGACACGCTGCTGTGTTTCAGCAGTTTCGGCAAGGTGTACTGGCTGAAGGTCTACCAGATTCCCGTCGCGAGCCGCACGTCGCGTGGCAAGCCCATCGTCAACATCCTCGAACTCGAGGAAGGCGAGAGCATCACGAGCCTGTTGCCGGTACGCGAGTACAAGGAAGATGAATTCATCTTCATGGCCACCGCGAACGGCACCGTGAAGAAAACGCCGCTCCCTGCCTTCTCGAACCAGCGCAGCGTCGGTTTGCGTGCGATCGAGCTCGATGAAGGCGACACCCTCGTCAGCACCGCGATCACCGATGGCAACAGCGACGTGATCCTGTACAGCAGCTCCGGCAAGACGGTGCGCTTCAACGAAAGCAAGGTGCGCCCGATGGGGCGTACTGCGCGCGGTGTGCGCGGTATCCGCCTGCAGAAGGACCACCACGTCGTTGCAATGCTGATTCCGTACTCTGGTGGCCAGGTACTGGCTGTCAGCGAGCACGGCTACGGCAAGCGTACGTCTGTCAGCGAGTTTCCGGTGAAGGGCCGTGGTGGCCAGGGTGTGATCGGTATCAAGGCGAGCGCGCGTAACGGCGCGATTGTCGCTGCCGTACAGGTATTCGACGGCGACGAGATTATGCTGATCAGCGACAAGGGCACGCTCGTGCGCACGCGCGTCGACGAGATTTCAGTGCAGGGCCGCAACACGCAGGGTGTGCGCCTCATCAAGTTGAAGGAAGGTGAGACGCTCGTTGGCGTCGAACGCGTCGAGGAGCCGGAAGAAGGAGCAGCCATGACGACCCGCCAGCTTGATCTCGGTGTCGGCCAGGGCGGCGAAGCCGATGAGGCCGATGGCGAGATCGACGATGCCGGCGACGACGTTGATGTCGATGGCAGCGATGTCGATGACGGCGATGTCGATGATGTCGATGATAGCGCCGCCGATGAACCGGGCGACGACGACACGGCCGGTGACGGCTCAAGCGATGACTAAGTCCGCGCCGCCTCCACGCGTCGCGTATCTCGGGCCCGCCGGAACCTACACGCATGCTGCCGCCCTGCAGTGGTTCGGCAAGGACGTGCAGTGGCAGCCGGTGACGGACATCGCGGCGATTTTCGCCGCGGTGGAACGTGGCGATGCGGAATTCGGCGTCGCACCGGTGGAGAATTCGAGCGAAGGTTCCGTGATCCCGACGCTCGATGCGTTCAACAGCTCGGCGCTGCAGATCAGCGGCGAAGTGCTGCTGCGCATTCATCACTGCCTGCTGACGCGTGCGGACACCGCGCTACCCGACGTTGTGCGCGTCGTGTCGCACCAGCAGTCGCTCGGCCAGTGCCGCGAATGGCTGGCGTCTAAGTTGCCTCACATCGAAAAAGTATCCGTCAGCAGCAATGCCGAGGCCGCGCGGCTGGCGGCCCGGCAGCACGGTGTCGCGGCGATTGCCGGCAGGACGGCGGCCGAGCTATACGGGCTGCAGGTACTTGCCGAAAACATCGAAGACGTGGCGGACAACACGACGCGCTTCGTGATCCTGAACCGCGCGGCCGCCACGCACAGTACCGGCCGCGACAAGACCTCCATCATCATTTCCACGCTCAACGAACCCGGTACGCTGTTCCGTGCGCTCGAGCCGTTCCACCGTTTCGGTGTCAACCTGACGAAGCTGGAATCGCGGCCCTCCCGCAAGACCGCCTGGTGTTATTCCTTCTATGTCGATTTCGACGGCCACGTCGACGACGGCAAGGTGCAACAGGCGCTCGACGTGCTGCGCTCGCACGCACTCGACGTGAAGATCCTCGGTTCGTACCCGGCGGCGCGCTGAATCACCCAGTCATGATCGAACAATTCGCAGGAAAGAAAATCGTCATCATCGGCCTTGGCCTCATCGGCGGCTCGCTCGCGCGTGCGCTCGTCGCGGCCGGATGCGATTGCGACATCGTCGGCGTCGGCCGCGACACCGCCGTGTTGCAGCAGGCGATCGAGGACGGCAGCATCTCCGCGTTCACGAACGACGTGCAAACGGCCTGTGCCGATGCGGACCTGGTCGTCATTGCCGTGCCGGTGCTGTCGGTCGAAGCGATGCTGCGCGAGATCGCGCCGGTGCTGGCGCCACACGCGATCGTCACTGACGTCGCGAGCGTGAAGCATTGCGTGGTCGCTGATGCGCGCAAGGTTTTCGGAGATGTGCCGGCGAACTTCGTGCCCGGTCATCCGATCGCAGGCTCGGAGCAAAGTGGCTACCCGGCATCGAAGGCGGACCTGTTCAGGGGCCGCAAGGTGATCCTGACTCCGCTCGAGAACACCGCGCCTGATGCCGTCGCGCTCGTCGATGCGCTGTGGCGCATCACCGGCGCGGAAGTGTTGCATATGTCGGTCGAGCATCACGACGAAGTGCTGGCCGCGACGAGCCACCTGCCGCACCTGCTCGCGTTCGCGCTCGTCGACACGCTGTCGCAGCAGGGCGAAAGCGAGGAAATCTTTCGTTATGCCGCCGGCGGCTTCCGCGATTTCACGCGCATCGCATCCAGCGATCCCGTGATGTGGCGCGACATCTTCGTGACGAACGGCGAAGCGACCGTGAAGATACTCGACAAGTACATGGCCGACCTGCAGACGTTGCGCGCCGCATTGCTCGCCGGCGATGCCGAGCTGCTGCATACGATTTTCAAACGCGCGCGCCAGTCACGCGAAGCCTTCCTCGCGCTGAGCAGGCCGGTGCAGGCGTCGCAGGACCAGCATTCGAAGTAGGTATCGGGCGAAGGCAGGAAGCAGCGCGCCTTCCTGCGGTACACTTGCCGCGTTCTCGACGCATTCACGCATTACGGATTTTCCATGAGCAGCAACAGCAAAGAACTCCACGACCTCGTCTACACCGTGCAGCCCGGCGGCAACTTCAGCGGTGAAATCCGCGTGCCCGGCGATAAATCCATTTCGCATCGATCGATAATGCTTGGCTCGCTCGCCGACGGCGTGACGACGGTGGAAGGTTTCCTCGAAGGTGAAGACGCGCTCGCGACGCTGCAGGCTTTCCGCGACATGGGCGTTCGGATCGAAGGCCCGCAGAACGGCAAGGTGACGATCCATGGCGTCGGCGTACGCGGATTGAAGGCGCCGGCCGCGCCGCTGTACTGCGGCAACTCCGGCACGTCGATGCGCCTGCTCGCCGGCCTGCTCGCTGGCCAGGATTTCCCGAGCGTGCTGACGGGCGACAGCTCGCTGTCGAAGCGGCCGATGAAACGCGTGTCCGAACCGCTTAAGAAGATGGGCGCGGACATCACGCTGCAGGAAGGCGGCCTCGCGCCGATCGAAATCAAGCCGGCGAAGTTGAAGCCGATCGACTACACGCTGAACGTCGCGAGCGCGCAGGTGAAATCCTGCCTCATTCTCGCGTCGCTGTACGTCGATGGCACGTCGCGCATCACCGAACCCGCGCCATGTCGCGATCACACCGAACGCATGCTGCGCGGTTTCGGTTATCCGCTGAAAGTCGAAGGCCCCACCGCAGTCGTCACCGGTGGTGGCCGCCTGAAGGCGGGGCATATCGACGTGCCGGCCGACATATCGTCGGCGGCCTTCTTCCTCGTCGGCGCGAGCATTTGTCCCGGTGCCGACCTCGTGCTGAAACACGTTGGCATCAACCCGACGCGTATCGGGGTCATCAACATCCTGAAACAGATGGGCGCCGACCTTACGTTCCAGCGTGAGTACGAAGCCGGTGGCGAACCCGTTGCCGACATCCGCGTGCGTTACGCGCCGCTGAAGGGCATCCGCATACCGGAAGACCAGGTGCCGCTCGCGATCGACGAATTCCCCGCGCTATTCATCGCGGCGGCCTGTGCGGATGGGGAAACGGTGCTGTCGGGCGCCGAGGAGCTGCGCGTTAAGGAAAGCGACCGCATCCAGACGATGGCCGACGGCCTTGCGGTGCTCGGCGTCGAGCACCGCGTGACCCCTGACGGCATCGTAATCACCGGCAAGGGTGCCGGCCGACGCTTCGGCGGTGGCACCGTGAACGGTCATGGCGACCATCGCATCTCGATGTCGTTCACGATCGCGGCGCTGCGGGCGAGCAAGCCGATCGAAATCCTCGACTGCAACAATGTCGCAACGTCGTTCCCCGGCTTCGTCGAGCTTGTACAGGCCTGCGGCATGCGCGTCGAGCAGTCGCGCAAGGCCGGTTGAGCTCCGTATGACGGCGGCCATTCCGGTCATCGCAATTGACGGACCGAGCGGGACCGGCAAGGGCACGCTGGCCTGGCGCCTCGCCCAACAGCTGCAGTGGCACCTGCTCGATAGCGGGGCCCTGTACCGCATTGTGGCGGTAGGCAGCGCGGCGGCAGGTATAGAACCCAGCCAGATCGACGACGTTTGTCGCTTTGCCCAGCAGATGGACGTCACGTTCTCGACACTTTTTCCCGGCTCGATCACGCTCAACGGTGCAGAAATTTCCGCCCTCGTAAGGCTCGAGGACAGTGGTGCGAAAGCCTCTGTCGTCGCCGCAATCCCTGAACTGCGCAACGCCCTGATGGCCCGCCAGCATGCCTTTCGCCAGCCGCCCGGCCTCGTGGCTGATGGGCGTGACATGGGCACTGTCGTCTTCCCGGATGCAACGCTCAAATTCTTCCTGACCGCCAGCGCGGAAGTGCGTGCCGAAAGGCGCTATAAGCAGTTGATAAATAAGGGGGTTGATGTTAGCCTGCGCAGCCTTTTGCTGGACATCCAGGCGCGCGACGAGCGGGATTCGAAACGCTCCGTGGCACCACTGGTGCCAGCAGCGGACGCCATCCTGATCGACACCAGCAGGATGGACGCCGACGCCGTGTTCACGCTTTGTCTGCGTGAAGTGCGTCTGCGGGAAGTGGAGCGGGAACCGGGCGAGCCCCGGGTTCCCTGAACGACCCGGCACGAGCCGGTTCTTCCAGACGTTTCCATACAGGTTCACGCCCGTCCGGCCAGCCCCGGGCGGGTTTCATCAATCAGACTACCGGATTGGCTGGAATTCGGACCCTTGCTTTCCGCGACCAGCGTCGTGGCGGATCGCAACCAGGAAAACTCCATGAGCGAAACAACTACCGCACGTAGCACCAACACCGAAAGCTTTGCCGATCTCTTTGCAGCCAGCCTGCAGGACCTCGACATGCAGAACGGTTCGATCGTCACCGGTACGATCACCGCGATCGACAGTGACTGGGTCACCGTCGATGCCGGCCTCAAATCGGAAGGCATGATCGAGAAGAAAGAATTCCTCAACGACAAAGGCGAATTCACGCTGAACGTCGGCGACAAAGTGAAAGTGTCGCTCGACGCCGTCGAAGACGGTTACGGCGAAACCCGCCTGTCGCGTGAAAAAGCCAAGCGCGCCGAAACCTGGCTGGTTCTCGAAGAAGCCTTCGAAAAAGGCACGCCGGTCGTCGGCGTCATCAACGGCAAGGTGAAGGGCGGTTTCACGGTAGACGTGAACACCATCCGCGCGTTCCTTCCGGGCTCGCTCGTAGACGTGCGCCCGATCCGCGACACCACGCACCTCGAAGGCAAGGAACTCGAGTTCAAGCTGATCAAGCTCGACCAGAAACGCAACAACGTCGTCGTCTCGCGTCGTGCGGTTCTCGAATCCGTGAACACCGGCGAGCGTGACGCACTGCTGTCCAGCCTGCAGGAAGGCATGGCAGTCAAGGGCGTCGTGAAGAACCTCACCGACTACGGCGCATTCGTCGACCTCGGCGGCATCGACGGCCTGCTGCACATCACGGACATGTCGTGGAAACGCATCAAGCATCCGAGCGAGATCGTCACCGTCGGCCAGGAAATCGACGTGAAGGTCCTGAAGTTCGATCGCGAACGCAATCGCGTATCGCTGGGCCTCAAGCAGCTCGGCGAAGATCCGTGGGTCGAAATCAAGCGTCGCTACCCCGAGAACACGAAGGTCAAGGCGGTCATCACGAACCTGACCGACTACGGCTGCTTCGCTGAACTCGAGGAAGGCGTCGAAGGTCTCGTGCACGTAAGCGAGATGGACTGGACGAACAAGAACATCCACCCGTCGAAGATCGTACAGCTCGGCGACGAAGTGGAAGTGATGATCCTCGACATCGACCAGGAGCGCCGCCGCATTTCGCTCGGCCTGAAACAGTGCCAGCAGAATCCGTGGGACGTGTTCGCCGAGAAGTACCAGAAAGGCGACCGCATCTCGGGCAACATCAAGTCGATCACCGACTTCGGCATCTTCATCGGTCTCGAAGGCGACATCGACGGCCTCGTCCACCTGTCCGACATTTCGTGGGACGAACCGGGCGAACAGGCTGTTCGCCAGTACACGAAAGGCGACAAGATCGAAACCGTCATCCTTTCGATCGATCCGGAGCGCGAACGCATTTCGCTCGGTATCAAGCAGCTGTCTGGCGATCCGTTCGTCAACTACGTCAGCTCGAACGAGAAGGGCAGCATCGTCAAAGGCACCGTGAAGTCGGTTGACGCGAAGGAAGCGATCATTACGCTGACCGAAGGCGTCGAAGGCGTCCTGAAAGCCTCCGAAATCAGCCGCGACCGCGTCGAAGACGCGCGCAACGTGCTGAAGGAAGGCGACAGCGTGGAACTGATGATCACGAACGTGGATCGCAAGAACCGCGTACTCGGCCTGTCGATCAAGGCACGTGAGATCGGCGAGGAGAAGGAATCGGTCAAGGAGCACAACAGCAAGCAGAACGTCAACGTGGGAGCCACCACGGTCGGCGATCTGATCAAGGCCAAGATGAACAAGGAGTAAGCAACGCGCTTGCCCCCGGAGGCCTCCTGCTCACGCGGGAGGCCTTTCTCCGGCAAGGCAGACGCAATGCACTACGGCAGGTTTCGTTCGAAGTCGATGAAGTAAACGAAGCCACGAAGTGAACGAAGCCTCGACGAACGAGGAGAGCGAAGGGAACACCATGACCAAATCCGAGCTTATCGAACAAATTGCGGCAACGCAGACCCAGCTTTCGGCGAAGGACATCGAACTGGCGGTCAAGGCCATCATCTCGTACATGGCGGATGTACTCTCCGAGGGCGGTCGTATCGAAATCCGCGGCTTCGGCAGTTTTTCATTGCATTACCGCGCACCGCGCACGGGCCGTAACCCGAAGACCGGCGAACCGGTCGTGCTGAGCGGCAAGTACGTTCCGCATTTCAAGCCCGGCAAGGAACTGCGCGACCGCGTCAACAACAGTATTCACAACGACGCCGGTACGTCGGCGAATACCAGCACTGGCGCCGAAGCCTGAACACGGCTCCGTAACAGCGCAGGGCGGTAACAGGGGCATGGCGCCCTGGTTCTACGCGCCATGAGGTAGGCGGCTTCAGCTGCCACCTGATCGTCGCAACCAATCCACATAAAACCCATACGACATTAAACAGTGCCGTGAATTGAGTCAGAGTAAATGAAACGCCTGACCAGATTCCTGCTCGTACTCGTCCTGCTCGCCGTACTGCTTGCAGGCTTCATATTCACGCTGAACAACACGATGGCCGTGCCGCTGTGGCTCGGCACCGACCTGAACCCCCAGCCGCTGGGGCTGTGGATGCTGCTGTCCTTTGCCAGTGGCGGACTGCTCGGCCTGCTGCTCGGCCTCGGGCTGTGGCGGCGCTTTCGCCTGAAGCGCGAAGTGCGGCAGTTGCGCGCGAAGGTGCACCAGCTGGAACTCGAACTCGGCGTGCTGAAGCGGCAGGACATGCCTGCTCCCGAGGCGTTGCCCGGAAAGTAAGCCATGCCGCAGATATCGCCCGTCATCTTCCTGTTGCTGATGGCTTTCGCACTCGGCCTCGCGTGGCTCGCCGGTTACCGCAGCCGCTTCCGCAAGCTGCCTGGCCTCAAGCGCAATCCCGAACAGGACTATTTCGTCGGCCTCAATTACCTGCTGAACGACGAGCCCGACGACGCGATCGACATCTTCATCGACGCGCTCGAGCTGAACAGCAACACGCTTGCCACGCATCTCGCGCTGTGCACGCTGCTGCGGCGCCGCGGAAAAGTCGACCGCGCGATCGCGCACGGCGAGTACCTGCTCGCCGACCAGAACTTCGGCCTGCGCGAGAGCAACGAAATCCGCATCAACCTCGTGCGCAGCTACCTTGCCGCAGGCCTGCTCGACCGCGCCGAGAAACTGCTCGAGGAACTCAAACGCGGCTCGCCAAACGTGCGCGAGCAGGCGCTGTCGCTGGCAATTACCGTCTACCAGATGGAAAAGGACTGGGCACAGGCGCTGCAGGCCGCACTCGAACTGCTGAACATCTGTGCCGCCGCGAAGCGCCCGGAATTGCAGTCGCAGGCGGCGCACTTCCACTGCGAGCTCGCCGAGCTTGCGCTTGCGCAGCAGGATCGTGCGGCTGCACGCGTCGAGCTGAAGAAGGCGCTTGCGATCAACCGCAGCAACGTGCGCGTGTACCTGATGCTCGCGCGCATCGAAATGGCCGAAGGCCACGTACTCGACGCGTTGAAGACGCTGCAGAAAGTGCAGCAGTACGATGAAGCGTATGCAGGCGAAGCCAGCGCCGTGATGCTCGAATGCATCGAACACTCCCATGCCGATCCCGAAGCGCTGCGCCTGCTCGAAAGCAGTCCTGGCGCCGCCGGACACGGCAGCCGGCAGCTGCTCGCGCGCGTCGCACTCGTACGCAAGGAGAAGGGCAATGCAGCGGCATTGCGCGTGCTGCAGCAGTCGCTCGCCGCCTATCCTTCGCTCGGCGTACTGGCACGGCTGCTCGAAGCGGCCGCTAAGGAAGCCAGCGAACAGCAGGACGTGCTGCAGCAGAGCGCCTTCGTCGTCGACCAGTATCTACAGGGCTGCCCGCAGTACCGCTGCGACAACTGCGGCTTCGAGCTGAAACACCTGTACTGGCTGTGTCCAGGCTGCAGCAAATGGGGCACCGTGAAACCACTGGAACACAACATCTCCAGCGTGCGATGAATGCCGGGGGGGCGAATACATGACTAAGATCGAAGGCGGGTGTTTGTGCCGCGCTGTGCGGTACGTCGCAACCTCTGGGCCGCTCGTCACGCGTGCATGCTGGTGCCGTCTCTGCCAGTTTCTGGCAGCAGGCAATGCAACGGTGAATGTCGCATTCGCGGCCGATGCGTTGACGATCACCGGGGAATTGCGCGATTACCCGAGCATCGCCGACAGCGGCAGTCACATGCACAGGCGATTTTGCCCGACGTGCGGCGTCCACCTCTTCACGGCAGCCGAGGAGCGGCCCCACATCATCGGTGTACGCGCGGGCACGCTGGACCACCCGGAGAACGTGAAACTCGACGCGGTAATCTGGACCAGTGCCGCACCCGCGTGGGCCGTGCTGGACCCGAACGTGCCACATTTCGACGGGCAGGCGCCCGCGCCCGTAATCAAAAAATGAAACCGAAGGAAGCCCCCATGCCTGACTCGAAACGCATCATCGTTGCCCTCGATTTCCCCGAGTCCGCCAGCACGCTTCGCATGCTCGACGCACTCGACCCCACGCTGTGCCGCGTGAAGGTTGGCAAGGAACTGTTCACGCGATGCGGTCCGGAACTCGTGCGCCAGATCCATGCGCGCGGCTTCGAGGTATTCCTGGACCTGAAATTCCATGACATTCCGAACACCGTCGCGGGCGCCGTCAGCGCCGCGGTGGAACTCGGCGTATGGATGGTGAACGTGCATGCGTCGGGTGGCCGCGCGATGCTGGAAGCGGCGCGCAAGGCGCTTGGCTCGAGCAGGTCGACGCTGCTCACCGCTGTCACCGTGCTGACGAGCCTCACGGCCGAGGACCTGCAGGCGGTCGGCATCACGTCGACACCGGAGCAGCAGGTACTGCGCCTCGCGCAACTCACGGCCGACTGCGGCCTCGACGGCGTCGTATGTTCGGCACGGGAGATCGATCCGCTGCGCGCCGCCCTGCCGAGCGAATTCCTGCTCGTGACGCCGGGCATTCGTCCGGCCGGCGATGCACCCGGCGACCAGAAGCGCGTCGAAACGCCCGGCACCGCGATCGCGCGCGGCAGTTCCTATCTCGTGATCGGCCGGCCGATCACGCAGGCCACCGATCCATCCGCGAAGCTGCGCGTGATCATCGAAGAAATCCGGGCGAAAAACTGAAAGCCTGCTAGATTGCGGAGGCAGCATTGCGCTGCCTCATTTTCATTCACGGAGGAATACCATGTCCCAGTCCCGCAAGTTTTCCCGTACGTTCGCTTTCATCACCACGCTGCTGCTGTCGCTGGCATTCGCCGGCAGCAATGCCGCGCTCGCGCAGGCAGCGGGCGAAGAAGCGCCGCTCTCCGGCGACCTCGTGCAGGTGAACATCAACGAGGCCGATGCCGCGGAGATCGCCGATTCGCTCGTCGGCATCGGCATGAGCCGTGCGCAGGCGATCGTGCAGTATCGCGAGGAACACGGCCAGTTCACGTCGCTGGACGACCTCGTCGACGTGAAGGGTGTCGGCGAAGCGACGATCGTCAACAACAAGGACCGCATACGCTTCGAATGAACCGGCGTTGACGCTGCGGCAGGGCCGCCGGGAAAGAGGTGCCGAAGCGCGCCTGTTTCCCGCGTCACTCCGCCATCACCGCGCGCAGCCGTTCCGGATCGCGCCAGCGGTTGCCGAGCAGCCTGTACGCGAACACCACGGTGATCATCATGATCATCACGACGAAGCCATTCCACGAGGCCTGCGGGCCGAGCCCGAGCACGCGGATCAGCACGTACTGCAGCGCGAGCATCGCCCAGTGCAGCGATACGGACGCGAACATGATCCAGCGTGTATCGCCCGCGCCGCGCAGCACGCCGGCAATCACCTGCAGCACGCCTTCACACAGCACGTAGCACGACAGTCCCACCATCATGAAGCGCGCAAGCGTACGAATGTCATCCGCCTCGGGTGACGCCGTGATGAACATCTCGACGAGCGGATCGCGGAATACCACGTAAGTCGTCGCCAGCGCGGCAGAGTACCCGATGCCGAGCACGTAGCCGGCGGTCATGACGGCGTTCACGCGGCTGAGGTCGCCGCTTCCGACGGCATGGCCGACGAGGCTCATCACGGCGATGTTCAGGCCGAGCAG
>DASWWP010000108.1:0-10667 GCA_036405915.1 Pseudomonadales bacterium | reverse complement strand
CGTACCGCCCCAGGTTTCGGCGCACACTTTCGTCAGCGCTGCCGTCAGCGTCGTCTTGCCATGGTCAACGTGACCGATCGTGCCCACGTTTACGTGGACTTTCTTACGCTCAAACTTTTCCTTCGCCATGGGGGGCCTCCGACAATATCAATACAATTCAGTTGTTGCTTCGTGCACCTGGGATGGTGCTCACACCCGGAGTCGAACCGGGGACCTCATCATTACCAATGATGCGCTCTACCACCTGAGCTATGCGAGCCGCGCATTTTCCCAGCTCTCCGGCCGGATCCTCAGGCCTTCAACTCCGACAACCCTTTTTCGACAAGCTTCCGACAACGTCGGCAAGCTGGAGCGGGTAGCGGGAATCGAACCCGCGCGATCAGCTTGGAAGGCTGGAGTTCTACCATTGAACTATACCCGCGAATCTTCTCGCGAATTCGCGCACCTTTCAGCGCACGACCTTCGCAATCACTTCGCACTCGTTGAGCAAAAGTGCCAGGCACAAAAAACAGAGAGCCGACGACATGCTTGAACCTGGGAGATCGTTCGCAGCAGGTTCAGGAATATCTTCAGTCCACTGTCTATTGTTGTTTCAGAGTAGAACCACTTCAGGCCGCTGTTCTGGCCTTTTACTTCCAGCCCGCCGTTGTCCGGCAGGTGCTGAATGGTGGAGGGGGGTGGATTCGAACCACCGAAGCTTTCGCGTCAGATTTACAGTCTGATCCCTTTGGCCGCTCGGGAACCCCTCCAGCAAAGCATCAGACGGTTCTACTACCCCTGGCACTTTTACACAGGGGCGGCATTCTAGGGGAACTCATTTTGGGAAGCAATCGGTTCACAAGTAAATTCTGTCAGCTCGACGGGGCGGGCCGCGGCCACAAAAGCGGACCATTCCGCGCTGTCGCGCACGCCACCGTCTGGCAGCACCACTCGCACGAATGGACGCTCTTCCATCCGAGCCACTTCGCGAATACTCGGCATGTATCCCTGCTCCGCAAGTTGCCTCTGCGCGATACCGGCGCTCTCCTCGCGCGAATACACGCCAAGTGAAATGCCGCCGGCCATGTCGCCGTTTCGCATGTAGTAGCTGTCGATGCCCTTGCCTTGCAGCTCGGCCAGCATGGCGCGCGCCTCCGCCTCGGACGCGAAAGCCGGCAGGTAGACCCACCAGGTCGACGAAACCGCCTCCTCCCGCGTTTCGACTACTGCCTCGGCTCCGAACTCGCGAACACCCTGCGCGAAGGCTAGTGCAGCTGACTGATCGCTGAGTGGATTCGTATTGGCGCACCATGGTTGGACCGGATCCGGCGCCGGGACCTCGGGGGATACCGTCGCATCGAGGGTCTCCAGCAGCGCTTGCTGGACCTCTGCCGAGCGCGCCTGATCTTGCGCCAGATCGGCGGCACTGTCTTCGACCTCGCCGGCAACGGCGTCGAACTCCTGCTCGACCTGCTCGAGCTGCTCCGCGGCCTGCGTGCGCGCAGCGCGAGCTTCCGCGAGCGTACCCATTAATTGCCTGCGCTCCGGGGACAATTCGGCCATTAAGGTGAGCGCTTGCTCCGCCTGTCGGAAGTGAGTCTCCTGGTCGGGCGCCCCAGCCGCAGGCGCAGCGACAAACTGGCGCCAGCCGAAATAGCCGAGGTTGGCGATCAGTAGAAGGATCAGGAATACACGCATTGCAGGTTAACCCAGCATGGTCAGGCTAAGGCCGTCCATCACGAGGTCCGGCAACACGCGGGTTTGCCAGTCCAAGTGGGGTTCGAGCCAGGGGGCGTCGCCGCCGGTCAGATACCATTGGACCGCACGGCCCGCCTGCCTATCCTGCTGGTGTATGTCGCGCAGGAAGCCGAGCGCCATGGCGAGGATGCCGTTGTGCACGGCGGCGATGGTCGAACTCCCCGGGCCTGCGTGCTCCCATGCACCCGGCACGGTGGAAAGCGCCTTCGAGCGCGCGGCCAGCGCATCGCGCATCAGGTGCAGGCCGGGGACTATGAAGCCCCCTTTGTGCCGGCCATCCTGCTCCACGAAATCAACCGTGATCGTCGTGCCGCAATCGACGATGCAACACGCGGCCCGGGTCTGCGCATACGCAGCGACGACCGCAAGCCAGCGATCGACGCCCAGTTTTCCCGGCTCGTCGTAGCCGTTGCGCACGCCGCAGGCTTCGGGCGCGACAGACGCGTACTCGGGCTGCAGGTGCCACTTCTCGGTCATCACCGACGAAAATACGGTCTTGAACCCTTCTCCGCGAACGGTCGACACGAGCATGCGCTCGACACGCGACATCGGCAGCTTCTCGAGCTGCTTGCCAAGCTCGATGAAGACAGACGGCACTTTCTGCTCAGCGAACACGCTGTCTTCCGCGAGTTTGTGCCAGCCCTTGCCGTCCTGTTCACGCAGGCGCCACTTGATGCGCGTATTGCCGGCGTCCATTTCGAGAATCATCACGATTTCTTACTCATTTATCGGCTGCGGAACGCAGACTGACTTCGCCACCCTGGAAGCGACGCACACCCGATGGCGTGTCGAGCAGCAGCGCGCCGCCGGCATCGACACCGAGCCCGAGACCAATCACGGAACCCTGCGCGCTACTCAGTTCGACCTGGCGACCCGCACTGACGTCGAGTCGGTTCCAGTCGTCGGCAAACGCGCCGAAACCCGAGGCCTGGAAGCGATCGAGCGCGGTGAGCACGCGATCGAGAATTCGCCCGAACAGGCGATTGCGATCCTGCTGCGCGAAACCCAGTTGCGCGAGCGCCACCCATGGCTGCTCTACCTCGCGCATGGTATCCGTTTTGAGCTTCAAATTGAGGCCAATGCCGATAACGACATGGCAAGTGCCAGCCACGTCGCCGGTGATTTCGATCAGGATGCCGGCAAGCTTGCGCTCGCTGCACAGCACATCGTTCGGCCACTTCAAGCCCAGCCCGGCAAAGCCCCACTCCTGCAGCGCGTTCACGAGCGCGACGCCGATCACGAGACTCAGTCCTTCGAGGCTGGCCGCACCCGACGAAAATTCCCGCAGCACGGATAAGTACAGGTTGTGCCCGAACGGGCTCACCCACTGCCGCCCGCGTCTCCCCTTGCCGGCCGTCTGCATTTCGCTCATGCATACGTAGGCTTCGCCGGCGTCGAGCACCAGCGATCGTTGCTGCACACGCCGCAGTGCGTGTGCGTTCGTCGAATCGACGATCGGCAGCAGCTCGAGTTCACGTAAGCGCGCCTTGTTGCTGACGGAAAGATTGCGCGAGATCGCATCGGCATCGAGCAGCGTCAATGCTTCGCTGAGGCGATACCCCTTGCCGCGAACGGAGTGCACTTCGAGGCCGAAGTCGCCGAGCTTCTGCATCGCCTTCCAGATTCCCGCGCGCGTGACATTGAAACGCGCGCCGAGTTCGTCGCCGTTATGGAAGCGGCCATCGGCCAATGCGGCAATCAGGTCAGGAGTGGAAAGTTGCATCGAAGTGGATTTATCGCGAAGAGCGATAGGGAGGTGCGATAGGGTAGTCAGTTTGTGCAACGCGCGAAAGCGCCTGCCGTCACCAGCGTGCGACATTCCCGCTTTCGCGGGAATGTCCGGGGGCAACCGTCGCGCGTTGTTACACAACCATCACCGATCGGTACAGCGGAGAAGGACGGTCAGAGATCGTAACCAGTCTCGTTGTGCAGCACGATGTCGAGACCCGTGTTTTCTTCTTCGGAGGTCACGCGGAAACCAGTCACTACATTCACGAGCTTCATGATGACGAAGGTCAGTACGCCGGTGTAGAGCGCCGTGGCGACGATGCCGATCAACTGCACGCCGACCTGGCTCCCCATCGTCATTCCCTCCGCATAGCCCTGGCCGCTGAATACCCCGAGCGCGGATGACGCGAAGATGCCCGCGAGCAAGGTACCGAGCATGCCGCCGACGCCGTGGACGGGAAACACGTCGAGCGAATCGTCGATATTCAATCTGTGCTTGATCGTCTGCGTCGCGAAGAAGCACACGACGCCTGCCACCAGCCCGATGACCAGCGCGCCACCAGGGCCTACGTAACCCGACGCCGGCGTGATCGTACCGAGACCCGCCACCATGCCGGTGACGATACCGAGCACGGACGGCTTACCGAATTTCACCTTCTCGAGCAGCATCCATGCGATCGAACCGGCGGCGGCGGAAATGTGCGTCACGAGCATAGCCATTGCTGCATTGCCGTCGGCCGCCAGCGCACTGCCGCCATTGAAGCCGAACCAGCCGACCCACAGCATGCCGGCACCGGTGACCGTCATCGTCATGTTGTGTGGCGGCATCGGCGTCTTGCCGAAGCCGGTGCGCGGTCCGAGCACGAGAGCGCATACGAGCGATGCGACGCCGGCCGTGATGTGCACGACAGTGCCACCTGCGAAATCGAGCAGGCCGCGCGTGAACAGCCAGCCATCGGCCGCCCACACCCAATGCGTCACCGGCAGGTACACCGCGAGCATCCACAGGACGCTGAACAGCATCACGGCACCGAAACGCACGCGTTCGGCGAAGCCGCCGAAGATCAGCGCGGGCGTGATGATCGCGAAAGTCATCTGGAACAGCGCGAACAGCGACTCGGGAATCGCGCCAGCCGTCGCTTCCTGCGTCACGCCGCTGAACATCATCTTGCTCGTGCCGCCGATGAAGGCATTGCCTTCCGAGAACGCGAGGCTGTAGCCGACCACGAGCCACACGAGCGACGCGACGCACGTGATCGCAAAGCACTGCATCAATACCGACAGCACGTTGCGCGTGCGCACGAGGCCGCCATAGAACAGGCTGAGGCCGGGAATCGTCATGAACAGCACGAGCGCCGTCGAGGTCATGATCCAGGCCGTGGAGGCACCATCTATATCCTGCGCAACTGCAAGCGCCGGCAGCAGCGCAGCCGCCCCCATAGCCCAACGCAGGCTGGTAGAAACTCTCCTCATGCTGATCCCCTGTCTTTTTTGAATGGTTGTTGAGATGCCCGAATGCATCGGGACTGATTGTTTTGAGGGCAGGCGCGCACTCACTCGCCGCTGCTTTCGCACGGAAAGCGAGCATAAAGTAAGAGCCAAAACCAAGACAACTGAAAACTGGTCCGATATCAGGCTCTTACAAATTCGCGCGCGAAAAATGGAAATCACCAGAATGGCGCAAGCCGAAAGAATTGCGCACCAATAGTGTGCACGGACCACCCACCGCGCGCGTCATCAGCACGAAATATCCTGTAAATGCCTGTGTTTTTCGCAATTTTTGATTGGCATGCGCCTTGCTTTGGCTCCTTCGTGTGAAGTACCCACACCCTAAACGCGTAACGACGTACCAGGAGAACAACTAATGAAAATGATCAACGCGATTATCAAGCCCTTCAAGCTTGATGACGTCAGAGAGGCCCTCTCGGAAATCGGAGTCCAGGGGATAACCGTCACGGAAGTAAAAGGCTTCGGTCGCCAGAAAGGACACACCGAGCTGTATCGCGGAGCCGAGTACGTCGTCGACTTTCTGCCAAAACTCAAAGTCGAAGTGGTCGTGAAAGACAGCGCGCTGGAGCAGACGATCGAAACCATCACGAAGGCCGCGAACACCGGCAAGATCGGTGACGGCAAGATCTTCGTCTACGACATCGAGCAGGCCATCCGTATCCGTACGGGTGAAACCGGTGACGATGCGATCTGATCGCCTAACTGATTATTAATCCTTTATCCAAGAGGTGCTTTCGATGTCTCTCGAACTTTCGTGGCTGTTGCTCTGCGCAGCACTCGTTCTCTTCATGACCCCCGGCCTTGCGTTCTTCTACGGTGGCCTGGTCAAGTCCAAGTCCGTGGTGTCGATGATGATGCTGAGCTTCGGCTCGGTAATCGTCGTGACGCTGCTTTACGTTCTCGTCGGCGCCGGTATCGCGTCGCAGGTGGGCGTCACGTCGTCGTGGTTCGCCGGCAATCCGTTCGCGGACTTCGGCCTTTCCGGCGCGGTCGCAGGCATCGGCTCGTCGGATGCCGAGTCGTACGGCCTGTTCGCCGGCCACGCCTTCCTCGTGGCTTTCTGCATCATCACCGTTGCACTGACCTCCGGTGCAGTGGCCGATCGCGCACGCTTCTGGCCCTTCATGCTGTTCGCCGCGCTGTTTGCATGCTTCGTCGTATTCCCGAGCTTCCGCTGGCTGTGGGGCCTCGATGCTGAAGGCAACTTCGACGGCTGGCTGGCAAACAACGTATACGGCTTCGGCGGCTCGCTCGACTGGGCCGGCGGCACCGTGATCCACCAGTCCGCAGGCGCCGCTGCCCTCGCGCTGGCCCTGGTTCTCGGCAAACGCACCGGTTTCGGTAAACACATGCCGGTCGGCCACAACATCCCGCTCGTCCTGATCGGCACGGCGATCCTGTGGTTCGGCTGGTTCGGCTTCAACACCGGTGTACACGGCGGCGACGTCGACCACACGGGCCTGATCTTCTTCAACACGCTGATCTGCCCTGCTGCTGCTGCTCTCGGCTGGATCATCGTGGAGAAGTTCAAAGTCGGCAAATCCACCGCACTGGGCGCCGCTTCCGGTGTCGTTGCAGGCCTGGTCGCCATCACGCCGGCCTGTGCGTTCATCACGCCGGTATCAGCCATCGTGCTTGGCCTCGTTGCAGGCGCCATCGCTGCCTTCGCGATCGAGCTGAAGTTCAAGCTCGGCTACGACGACTCGCTGGACGTCCTGGGCATCCACCTCGTCGCTGGCTTCATCGGCTGCGTATGGGTCGGCCTGTCGGGCAGCCTCGGCGGCGCTGAAGCCGGCAGCACGCTGCTGACTGCGCAGATCCTGTCGTCGCTGACGATGATCGCCTACTCCTTCGTCGTGACCTACGTGCTGGCAATGCTCGTCGAGAAGACGGTCGGCTTCCGCGTAGCACCCAATGCGGAAGAAGAAGGCGGCCTCGACCTGGTCAACCATGGCGAGAGCGCATACAACTAAGTTGTAGTTGCGAGCCGGGCGGAGCCCAGCTCGCAGGACTAACGCGGACCAGGACGTGCAGTACTGAAAGGAACAAGGAGTTCCGCGACAAGGATGTGAAAGCGCCACTTACGTGGCGCTTTTTTTTGCCTTGAAAAAGGCCGGATCGAGACTCAGGGAAACAGCTCCGCATCCTTCAGCAGTACGCCCGCCCTGTCCTTGGCCGACAGCTGCGGTTCCACGCCATTCAACGGCCACGGAATGTCCAGCGCCGGGTCATTCCACGCCACGCTGCGCTCGTATTGCGGACTGTAGTAATCGGTAGTCTTGTAGAGGAATTCGGCGCTGACGCTCGTCACGCAGAAGCCATGCGCAAAGCCCGGCGGGATCCACGCGATGCGCTTGTTGTCCGACGACAGCATGAAGCTCACCCATTTGCCGAAGGTCGGCGACGAGCGCCGCACGTCGAGTGCGACGTCGAATACTTCGCCGGCGATCACGCGCACGAGTTTTCCCTGCGGCTGCTGGATCTGGTAATGCAGGCCCCGCAGTACGCCGCGCTGCGAATAGCTGTGGTTGTCCTGCACGAAGTCGGCATCGATGCCGAGCTCCTTCAGCGTGCGTGCATTCCAGCTTTCGAAGAAGAAGCCACGGTCGTCGCCGAAGACTTTTGGTTCGAGGAGGACTACGTCGGGGATGTCGGTTTTTATCAGGTTCATGGGTTTGTCATCGTCAAGACATTGGCTTCAGCACGAGCGAGAATAAACTTCCTTCTGCAGCAAGTCGTTCAGGTATTGCCCATAGCCATTCTTTGCCAGCGGCGCCGCAAGTTTCAGCAATTGGGCATCGTCGATCCACTGCAGGCGCCACGCGATTTCCTCGGGGCATGCGACCTTCAGGCCCTGGCGGTGTTCGATCGTCTGGATGAACTGGCTCGCTTCAAGCAGTGAGTCGTGCGTGCCGGTGTCGAGCCAGGCGAGGCCGCGGCCCATGATTTCGACGCTCAGCTGCCCTTTTTCGAGATAGATGCGGTTCACGTCCGTGATCTCGAGTTCGCCGCGTGGCGAGGGTTTCAGGTTCTTCGCGATGTCGCACACCTGGTTGTCGTAGAAATACAGACCGGTCACGGCGTAGCGCGACTTCGGCTGCTTCGGCTTCTCCTCGATGCTGACGGCATTGCCGTCCGCATCGAAGGATACGACGCCATAGCGCTCCGGATCGCGCACTGCGTACGCGAACACCGTTGCGCCCTGCTTCGTGCCCGATCCATTGCCCGCACCGACGCTCGATGCGCGCTGCAGCTGCACGCCGAAGTCGTGGCCGTGGAACAGGTTGTCGCCGAGGATCAGTGCGCTCGGGTCGTTGCCGACGAAGTCGCGGCCGATGATGAAGGCCTGCGCAAGTCCGTCGGGGCTCGGCTGCACCGCGTACGAAATGTTGATGCCCCACTGGTTGCCGTCGCCAAGCAGCATCTCGTAGCGCGGGATGTCCTGCGGCGTGGAGATCAGCAGGATGTCGCGGATGCCGGCGAGCATCAGCGTGGACAGCGGGTAGTAGATCATCGGCTTGTCGTATACGGGCAGTAGCTGCTTCGAGACGACGGTCGTTACCGGATGCAGGCGTGTGCCGGAGCCGCCGGCGAGGATGATGCCTTTGCGTGTGGTCATTTGTGGCCCTTGAGTAGTGCGTGTTTTCCAAAAGACGCGGGATTCCGGCCTTTGCCGGAATGACGACGGAGATATTCCGTCACCCCGGCGCAGGCCGGGGTCCAGTGTCGTTTACTTGTCCTGCAGCAGTTCCACCAGCGCCCTTCGCACATGCACCTGCCATGGCGGCAGCTGCAGGCCAAACATGCGCTCGAGTTTCGAGCAGTCCAGCCGCGAATTCTTCGGGCGGGCTGCCGGGGTTGGGTACTGTTCGGTCGTGATTGCTTCGATGTTCTCCGGCGCCAGTTTCAGCTGCGCGCCGAGCGCGCGGGCTTCGCTGACGATGTACGTCGCATAGCCGTGCCACGAGGTTTCGCCGGCGGCCGTGCAGTGGAACAGGCCGGAGACCACCGGGTCTGGCACGTTGCTAGCCACAAAGGCGGCCGTCGCCAGGGCTCCGCTGTTGCCCTTCAAGGCCGACGATGGCGCCGCGAGATCGTTCTTCCTTCTATTTATACGTTCCAGAACCCGGGCCGTCACGTCCGCCAGCAGCTCGGCGGAGGTCGGCGCGCCGACCTGGTCGGCCACCACGCGCAGGTTCTCGCGCTCGCGGGCGAGGCGAAGGATCGTCCGCAGGAAGTTCGCGCCGCGCGCGGCGAAGACCCAGCTCGTGCGCAACACGAATGCATTCGCGCCGGAACCGAGCACCGCTTCGTCGCCGGCCACCTTGCTGCGGGCGTAGACCGATTGCGGATTGCTTACGTCGCTTTCGACATAACGGCCATCCTTCGTGCCGCTGTACGCATAGTCCGATGAGTAATGAACCATCGGAATGCCGGCCGCGCGCGCTTCCTCCGCCATGATGCCGGGCGCGGTGGCGTTGATCGCGAAGGCCAGGTCGGATTCGGATTCGGCCTTGTCGACGGCGGTGTAGGCCGCGGCGTTGACCAGTGCGTCGGGTTTCGCGGAGCGGATCGCGGCGCGGAGTGAGGCTGCGTCGGTTAGATCCACCTTGTCGCGCGTGATGGGGATGACGGTGCCGTGCAACGCGAGGCTGCGCTGCAGCTCCCAGCCGACCTGGCCGCCGGCGCCGAATACGAGGATCATTTCCGTTCCTTGTAATTCGTATCCATCCACTTCCTGTAGTTCCCGCTCGTCACGTTACCGACCCACTGCTGGTTCTCGAGATACCACTGCACCGTCTTGCGTATACCCGTCTCGAAGGTCTCCATCGGCTTCCAGCCGAGTTCCTTCTCGACCTTGCGCGCGTCGATCGCATAGCGGCGATCGTGGCCCGGGCGGTCTTTCACGTACGTGATCAGCTGCTCGTACTTGCCGTTCGGCAAGGGCTTCATGTCGTCGAGCAGCGCGCAGATGGTCTTCACGATCTCGATGTTCGGCTTCTCGTTCCAGCCGCCGATGTTGTACGTCTCGCCGGGCTTGCCGGCGTCGAGCACGCGGCGGATCGCCATGCAGTGGTCGCCAACGTACAGCCAGTCGCGCACGTTCATGCCGTCGCCATAAATCGGCAGCGGCTTGCCGTTCAGCGCGTTGTGGATCATCAGCGGGATCAGTTTCTCGGGGAACTGGTACGGGCCGTAGTTGTTCGAGCAGTTCGTCGTCAGCACCGGCAGGCCATACGTGTGGTGCCATGCGCGCACGAGGTGGTCGGACGAAGCCTTGCTCGCGGAATACGGGCTGTTTGGTTCGAAGGTCTTCGTCTCGGTAAAGGCCGGGTCGCCCGGATTCAGCGAGCCATACACTTCGTCGGTAGACACGTGCAGGAAGCGGAAGCCGTTCTTGTCGACGTCATCCAGCGTGTTCCAGTAGCCGCGCACGGATTCGAGCAGGCGGAACGTGCCGACGATGTTCGTCGTGATGAAGTCCTCGGGCCCATGGATCGAGCGGTCGACGTGCGACTCCGCCGCGAAATTGATCACCGCGCGCGGACGATGGGTGCGCAGCAGCCGATCGATGAACAGCGTTGCGCCGATGTCGCCCTTTTCGAAGATGTGGCGCTTGTCGTCTTTCAGCGCCGCAAGGTTCTCGAGGTTGCCGGCATACGTCAGCTTGTCGATGTTGACCACCGGCTCGC
>DASWWP010000107.1:0-2781 GCA_036405915.1 Pseudomonadales bacterium | reverse complement strand
CACGACATCCTGTGCCGGTGCGCCCACTGGAGGCGCTGGCTGCGCTTGTGGCGTTTGTGAAGCTTCCTGCGAACAGCCAGGCAGCGCGACTGCCATCGACATGACGAGCGCGGCGACGTTGCGAAACGACGGCGCGCATGTAAGCGGGGAAACTGCGCTATTTCTCAAATTCATTGACGCCTCCAGTGTGTCGTTACAGCGGTCAGGCGGCACGTGATCCTGGCCCGCGTTCGATTTGCATGCCTGCGGGCTCACTCGACGAGTGCCTGGTAAATCAGGTTCTCGATCTTGTCGCGCAACCGGCCATCGGTCGGCATCTTCTGCGCCATGATGACGTACGTCAGGTCTTCCTTCGGATCGACCGTGAAGAAGGTGCTTGCAGCGCCCGACCAGCCCCACGCGCCGGTGGATCCCATGCGGCCGAGCAGGTTCTCGTCGATGACGACCGACACGCCGAGGCCCCAGCCGCTCGCGTGCGGGCCGTTCGCGCTGATAGACGGAATGTTCTCCGGCAACCAGTTGCGCGACATCATCTCGACGGTTTTGCGGCCCAGGATGCGCACGCCATCGAGTTCGCCCTTGTTCAGCAGCATCTGCGCGAAACGCAGGTAGTCGCCGGTCGAACCCGACAGGCTCAGCGTCGCGAAGGCGTGATCGGTGTAGCGCGCATATGCGTCGCCCTGCTGTGCCTGCAGGCCGCCGTCGGCGTTGATGCCGTACACGGTCGCGAAGCGTTCGGCGAGCTGCGGTGGTACGCCGAACATAGTGTCTTCCATGCCGAGCGGATCGAAGATCACCTGCTGCAGGTAGTCTTCGTACGGCATGCCGGAAAAATATTCGACGAGGTAGGCCTGCACATCGTGGCCGAGGCCATACACCCACTCTTCGCCGGGCTGGTAGCGCAGCGGCACGCGGCCAAGTTTCTGCATTTCATCCGTCAGCGATTCGAGCGCGCCCATGCTGAGGCCGTTTTCGCGATACACGATGTCCACCGGATGCTGGCCAACGCCGCCGGCAAGGCCGAGCGTGTGGCGGAAGGCGTCGAGCACCGTCGGTTTGCGCTTCATCTCTTCGAGCAGCATCTTGCCGCTCGCATCCTGGCCGGCATACACCTGCAGGTCCTTGAACGCCGGGATATAGTTCTCGAGCGGATCATTGAGCTGGAAGTGGCCCTTTTCGTACAGCGTCAGCAAGGCCACGCTCGCGACAGCCTTCGTCATCGAATACAGCCGGAACAGATGATCCGTGCGCATGGGTGTGTTCGCCTCGATGTTCGCGAGGCCGTAGGCCTTGTCGTGCACGATGGTGCCGTGCCGCGCCACGGCGACGACGATGCCGGCCACGTTGCCCGAATCGATCTCTGCCTGGATGCCGGCATCGAGCACGGCGAGGCGCTGTTCCGACATGCCGGCGCTTTCGGGCGAGCCCGCCGCGAATCGCGGCTGCGCAAGCAAGGGCGTCGCGGTGAAGGCCGCGAGGGCAGCACCGAATACGAGGCTGGCAAGTGTAGAGGGTGTCGAGGAACGTCGGGTCATTGCTGGATCTCCGGAAGAATTGCGATTGATTGGCGCCGTGGCCGGCAGTCTGTCGTCATGTCGCTACCGCGCCGAAAACGCGAACACAGTGCGGCTTTCGTAGGTGTCGCCGGGCATCAGCGTCGTGCGGGGGAAATGGGGCTGGTTCGGCGCGTCCGGGAAGTGTCCCGTTTCGAGCGCCACGCCTGCACGCAGCGGATAGATGTGGCCATCCTTCATCGGGCGGCGCGTGTCGATGAAGTTCGCCGTATACAGGAACAGGCCAGGTTCGTTCGTCAGCACGGTCATCACGCGGCCCGACACGGGATCTTCGAGTTCGGCGGCGGTGGCCAGCGCGCCCGGAAGTGGCGAGCGGCGCAGCACGAAATTCTGGTTGTAGCCACGATTCGCGCGCATCTGCGGATCGTCGGCATCGATGTCGCGGCCGATGGGTTTGGCCGTCGTGAAATCGAATGGCGTGTCCCGCACGGCGCGAATCTCGCCGGTCGGCCGGTTGTCGGGAAGCGCAAAGGTATAGAAATCGGCATCGATCCGGAGCAGGTGCCCCGTGATGTCGCCATTGCCCGCGCCGGCGAGGTTGAAATAACTGTGCTGCGTCAGGTTGATCACGGTCGGACGTGTCGTCGTCGCGGCGTAGCTGGCGATCAACTCGTGCGCGTCGGTCCAGTGATACGTGACGGATGCTCGCACAGCCCCCGGAAAGCCCTGGTCGCCGTCGGGGCTGTCCAGCGTGAAGCGCAGGCCGGTGCCTTCGGCCGTGACGACACGCTCGGCCTCCCACACGCGCGCGCTGAAGCCGTCCGGCCCGCCGTGCAATATGACGTCGCCCGGCATTCCGTCGCGGTTCGCCGGTGCATCGAGCATCGAGGTTTCGTCGCCGATGCGCAGTTCGCGGCCAAAGATGCGGCTCGCGTATCGGCCGACCGTCAGGCCCATGTACGCGCCGTTATTCGTGTTGTAGTCAGCTGCCCTGTCGAAGCCGAGCACGACGTCGGCGATGTTGCCGCCGCGATCGGGCGCTTCGAGCGCCACGATCGCGGCACCTAGCGGTATGAAACTGGCTCGCGCGCCGCTCGCGTTCGTCAGCGTGTAGCGCGTAATCGCGCGGCCGTCGGAAAGGCTTCCCCAGGGCGCTTCGGTGAGCACGGTATCGGCCTGGGCGGGCAGGCCGATGGCGGTGACGAGCAGCGTCGCAAACAGCCGCGTCGCCGCGCGAACCGGATCGCGCGGCGAGCGGCCGTCGAGA
>DASWWP010000106.1:0-19303 GCA_036405915.1 Pseudomonadales bacterium | reverse complement strand
GCTGATCATCAACAAGACGGACCTCGCGCCGCTCGTCGATGCCTCGCTGGACATCATGGCCACCGACGCGAAACGCATGCGGGGCGACAAGCCCTTCGTGTTCACGAACCTGAAAACCGGCGCCGGCCTCGACGAGGTGATCCGCATCCTCGTCGACGACGGCATGCTGTCGCCCCATGGCCTGGCCGCAACCCTTGCCGGCCTCCACGCCGTCACGCGCGCTCCCGGCAGCACGCAATTTCCCGATACACAAGCAATGAGGAACGCATCATGAAACCCGCGAACTTCCTGTCGGCGGGATGCCTCGCCTCGACCACGTTCGTATCCGCCGCGATAGCGCACGAAGGCCACGGCATCCCCGGCACGATCGGACATGACCTGCAGCACCAGCTATGGACCTTCGCGGCGCTCGTCGCCGTTGGAGCATTGTTGCTTGCCGGGGATCGGGTGATCGCGGCACTACGGGTGGGTGTGCGTCGGAAGCGGGATGGCCGTGATAGTACGAATAACGAGGACTGATTAGCCGTGCGTCTTCGGTAGTGAACAATCTGTTTTCTGTTAGTCCGTGCGAAATCTGGTGCATTAGTAGCGGAGTCGGCCCCATAGGTTCCGCGGGGCATCTATTGCATCGGCTGCAGTGCAAAGGGGCCGAGCCGGTGCTGCTTACGGGGGCACCGGCTCGACCCCTTCTCACTGCAGCCGACGCGTCCATGATGCCGCGGACCAATTCCGCCCGTCGCTCAAGAAGAAGATACAACAGGCATACATCGATCGATGATTCACCGCGCCGGCGGCCCCTGATTGTGCAGCAGCCAGTAAATGCCCAGCTGGGTGACAGCATCGGCAAAACTGTTGAAGTCCACCGGTTTGCGGACATAGCTGTTCGCGCCCGATTCGTAGCTGTCGAGCATGTCTTCGTCTTCGGTCGAGGAGGTCAGCACGACGACGGGGATCAGGCAGGTGCGAGGGTTGGCGCGCAGGTACTGGAGGACTTCGATGCCGTTGACCTTTGGCAGTTTCAGATCCAGCAAGACCACCGCGGGCAGCTTCGCCGGGTCGCGGGTCGCGTACGCGCCGGTGCAGAACAGATAGTCCAGCGCCTCGCTGCCGTCGCGGACAACCGCAATCTCGTTCGCGATGTTCGCCTTGCGCAGCGAGCGGATCGTCAGCTCCTCGTCGTCCGGATTGTCCTCGACCAGCAGTATCACTTTTTCCGAGTTCATCATTTCTCCTTTGGTGTGCGGGATGGCGTTCCACCATCGCGGCGAAGGGCTGTACCGGCGGCGAGTAGCAGGGGTATCTCGCTTGCCGCTACCGGACGCTCGAAGTAGAAACCCTGCCCTTTCCGGCAGCCATAGTGCCGCAGCAGGTCGAGTTGCTCGCGCGTCTCGATGCCTTCGGCGAGCACCTGCAGGCCGAGGGCATCGGCGAGCATGATGATCGCGCGCACGATCTCCGCGTCGTTGCCGTCAACCGGCGCGCGCTGGACGAACGAGCGGTCGATCTTCAGTGTGTTGATCGGCAGGCGCGACAGGTAGCTGAGATTCGAATAACCCGTGCCGAAATCGTCGAGCGCGATCCGGACGCCGAGTTCGTGCAGGCGGTTAAGGATCGCACTCGCCTCGCGATAGTCATGCACGAGCGCGCTTTCGGTGAGTTCCAGCTCGAGGCGTTGCGGATCGAGGCGCGTCGCTTTGAGTATCCGCTCCACCATGTCGACGAAGCCCTTGCCGCGAAACTGGCGCGCGGACACGTTGACCGCGATGCCGGGACGCTGGTCGCTTTCGATGTCCCACTCCGTCAGCTGGCGGCAGGCCGACAGCAGCACCCACTCGCCCATCTGGTATATGTACTCGGCATTCTCGGCAATCGGGATGAACAGGCCTGGCGACAGCAAGCCCTGCTCCGGATGGTTCCAGCGCATCAGCGCCTCGAAACCGATCACGTGCTCGTCGTCGAGTGCGACCTGCGGCTGGTAATGCAGCACGAGCTGCTGATGGCTCGACACGGCGCGGCGCAGGTCCGTTTCGATGCGCACGCGCTCGCTGGCGTTGCGCGTCATTTCGGCCGCATAAAACTGGTAACCGCTTTCGCCGCGTTCCTTCAGGCGGTGCATCGCGACGTCGGCGTTCTGCATCAGCGTCGCGAAGTCGGTGCCGTCGCGCGGAAACACGGCGACGCCGATGCCGGTCGACACCGTCAGGCTCTGGTCGCCGATCACGAAGGGCTCGGCAAGCTCGCCCTGCAGCTTGTTGACGAGCCCGCCGATGTCGTCCGGAGACGAAAGCTCGGTGGCCAGCACGGCAAACGTATCGCCGCTGATGCGGGCAATCGTATCGCGGCTGCGTACCGTGCTGCGCAGTCGGGTGCCGAACTGCTTCAGCAGCGCGTCGCCCGTGTCCTGGCCGTAGCCGTCGTTGACCAGCTTGAAGCGGTCGATGTCGACGACCATCAGCGCCATCGTGCGGCTCGTCCAGTGGCAATGATTGATCGCCTGCGTGGCGCGATCGGCGAGCAGCGTGCGATTCGGCAGGTCCGTCAGCGAGTCGTAGTTCGCAAGATGCTGGATCTGGCGCTCGTAGGCCTTGCGTTCGCGGATGTCGCGCGCGAGCAGCGAGAAGTACTCGACCTCGTTGTCTCTGCCGCGGTGCGCGATCACGACCAGCGACACCGGGATCTGCGTACCATCCTCCTTCTGCAGCAGCACATCGCCCTGCCAGATGCCGCGCCGGTGCGACAGCAGCTCCTTGCGGATGAAGTTCCACTGATCGCCGGGGTGAAGGATGCGGATGTCGAGCTCCGGCGGTTCGCCTGTGATTTCGAGCAGCTTGCGTGCGCCAGGGTTCAGGTACGTGATCGAGTCGCCAGGATCGGCGATCACGACGACGTCGCTCGTGGTCTCCAGGATCGTGATGAGGCGCGAACGTTCCTTCTCCAGTTCATGCGAGCGGCGGCGCCGCTGCGAATCGTTCAGCGCGCGATTGACCGATGTGCTCAGCCGGCGCAGGTTCTCCTTCAGCACGTAATCGGTCGCGCCTTCATGGATCGACTCGATCGCGAGCTCCTCGCCGATCGTGCCCGACAGGAAGATGAACGGGATCTCGGGCGCCATTTCCTGGCACACCTGCAGCGCCGCGCGGCCGCTGAAGCCGGGCATGGAATAGTCGGACAGGATGATGTCCGGTTCCCACGGGCTGCGCAGCAGCGCACGCAGGTCGGGTTCGTTGTCGACGCGCTCCCAGCGGATGTCGAAGCCTTCGCGCGCGAGGTTGCGCACGGCCAGCTCGGCATCGTCTGGCGTATCCTCGATGAACAGGATGTTGAGTGTCTGGTGACGGCGGGTCATGCGCTTTCCTGTAACGGTGTTGCGGCGGCAGCGGCCGGGCTCAGCGTGAAGTAGAACGACGCGCCACTGTCAGGCGCCGAGTCGAACCAGATGCGGCCGCCATGCCGATTGATGATGCGTTGTACCGTGGCGAGGCCGATGCCGGTGCCCGGGAATTCGTTCATGCCGTGCAGGCGCTGGAAGGCGCCGAACAGCTTGCCGGCGTACTTCATGTCGAAACCGGCGCCGTTGTCGCGCACGAAGTACACTTCACGCGCGCCATCCTTCATGACTCCGACGACGATGCGCGGCTTGTCCTTCTTCGCCGAAAACTTCCATGCGTTGCCGAGCAGGTTCTCGAACACGATGCGTACGAGCTTCGGGTCGGCCTCCGCACGCATGCCCTGCCACACGGAGACGTCGGGGCGGTAGTCCGGATCGCGTGCCTGCAGGTCGTGGACGACTTCGCGTGCGAGCGCAGTCAGGTCCACGTGGTTGCGTACCAGTTCGCCGCGCGACACGCGCGAGAGGTTCAACAGGTCGTCGATCAGCTGGCTCATGCGCCGCGCGGCGGCCATCACGCGCTCGAGGTAGCGGTTCGCATCGCCCGGCAGCTCCGCCGGCAGTTCTTCCCTCAGCGCCTGCGTAAACCCGCTGATCGAGCGCAGCGGCCCGCGCAGGTCGTGCGACACCGAATAGCAGAACGACTCGAGCTCATGGTTCGTCGACTGCAACTGCTGCGTGCGCTCCTGCACCTTGTTCTCCAGCTCCTCGTTCAGCTGCATGATCGTTGCGCGCGCCTGCGCGTGTTTCGCGATCTCGGCTTCGAGCTGCCGGTTCGCGTTTTCCATGGCCTGGCGGCGGCTCTCGATCTCGGCGAGCATGTCGTTGAAGGCATCGACGAGAGTGCCCGTTTCGTCCTCCGACAGTTTTTCGGCGCGCCGCGTGTACTCGCGCGTGGCGACGACGTCGCGTGCCGTGCCGACGATCGACAACAGCGGCTTCGTGATCAGGGACTGCAGTTTCAGCGCGACGAGCGCCGACATCAGCATCGCCGCGAGCGCGACGAGCACGAGCACGCCGACATAACGCAGGATGCGTTCCAGCAGCGGAAAATCCGCCGCCAGGTAGGCGGTGCCAAGGATTTCGCCATCGCGCAGGATACGGCTCGTCGCGACAAGCGAATGCAGGTCCTGCTCGATGCTGTCGCCGCCCGGCAGCTCCGGAAAGTCGTGCTGCGCACCGGCGCGACGGTACTCGGCGAACAGGCGGCCCCGCGCATCGTAGATCGCAGCCGCGCGCACCGACGGCCGCAGTGCCATCAGGTCGAGATTCTCGGCGGCAACCTTTTTGTCTTCGAACTCGAGCGCTGGTATCGACGAATAGGCCAGCAGGCTCAGCTGCGTGTTCGCGTCGTTCACGCGCAGCGAGCGGTACGAACTGATGTCGTACGCCATGAAGATCGCGCTCGCGATCGTCAACGCGCTGAACGTCGTCATTAGCACGATGAACAGCAGCTTGTTGCGGATCGAGCCGAGGACTCTCACGAGCTAGTCCCCGACCAGCCGCGCGACCTGCAGCAGGCGCGAGCTGAGCCTCAGCCCTGCTGCCGTGGCCGGTTCGAGCGCGATGTCGAAACGCACGCGATCGTCGGCCACGAAGAAGTGGATCATGCTATTAGCGGGTTGCGGACCGGGCAGATCCGTGATCGTAAGCATCGAGCGGCCGACGCCCTGCTGCAGCAATGCGTCCGCTTCCTCGGCCGCATCCGAGCCGACGACGAGCACGTGCACGCCGGCCAGGTCCGCCGGGACGTCCACGCGCCGGACGTCGGCGCTGCGCATGCCGGCATTTTGCGTGGCGACGAGCTCGGCGAGGAAGTCGTAGACCTGTTCTGATCCCGCGATGCCGAACACGAGTGGCACCGACGGATCGTCGAAGGCCGTGCCCTCCCCCTGCACGTAGGTGGCGAACTTGTGCACGAACGCAGCCTTGATCTGTAACGCGGCAGCACTTTCCTGCGCGGCTGCCGGCGCGGCGCAGGAAAGCAGCAGCATCAGGACACCGTAACGCCCCAGCAGTGCTGCGAGCGATACGCAACGGGCTAATAGAGCCATCTGACCCCCAGCATCGCGCTGCGGTCGATGCGGCTACGGCTTGCAAAATCGCCGTATTCCGCATGGTCGTTGTCGAGCAGGTTGCGGCCGATCAGTGCGAGTTCGAGATCCGGCCGCGGCTGCCACGCAATGCGCGCGTTCAGCTCGGAATAGGCAGGTACCGGTTCCACGGTGAGCGCGGCGACGCGGCGCAGGTCCAGGTCGAGCGTGAGGTTGTGGCGCAGGTCTACACTCGAGCGTAACGTCCACTGGTAATCGGGATCGTTGTGCAACGTCGGGTTGTCGGTGCCGACGGTATCGCCGCCGCCGGGGCGGAACTGCAGTTCCTTGCCCAGCGCCGTCATGCCTCCGCTGACGCGCCAGCCCGGCATCAGTTCCCACGTGAACCAGGTTTCGAGTCCGTACGACTGCCCTTCGATGTCGTTCGCGAGGTACGTCGGGAACGGTGGCGGCGTGCCACTGCGCAGGTTGTCCCAATCATGGTTGAACAGTGTGATGGACAGGTTGAAGCGCTGGGTCAGCTGGCCGCGATAACCAACGCTGGCCACTTTCGCGACCTCGGCTGCGAACTCCGTACCGCCGGCAACGATGTACGGCGGCGTTTGCGGGAAGTACACGTCGCGATCGAGGCGCGACGGCGCGCGTACCGCTCGCGACAAGGCCGCCCAGACGAGGTGTGCCTCGGCGGGTGTCCACGCGATGCGCGCGCTCGGCAGGTATTCCATGCCGGTGTAATCGTTCCATTCGAGCCGCAGGCCGACGATCGCGCGCAGGTTGTCGTCTAGCTGGATTTCGTCCTGTGCGAACACGTTCTGCCAGTCGAGCGCACGGCTGTCCGGCATGAACGCGGTGAATATGCCCGGATCGACTTCATCCTCGGCATGGCGATATCCGCCTCCCCACACGACACGATGCGCGCCGAGCGCGACATCGTGCTGCACTTCGAGGTCGACGATGTCGGCCTTCGGACTGAACAACACGGCGTCCTCGCGCTCGCTGCGGGTCCAGTAAGCCTGCACGCGCAGGCTCGAATCCGCGTCCAACGTACGCGTCCAGCGCGCGAGCACGTTCGCACCGGAAATGCCGACGGCGGGAATTCCGGTGGTGCCGAAGAATCCGCGATGCGAGCCTTCGCCGTCGTATACGTCGCCCTGCAGCGTGAAGCTGCGGTCGTCGCCATTCCAGTCGGCGCGGAAGCCGGCCTGGGCCCTGTTCCAGCTGTCGGCGACGTCGTCTCCGTTCTCGCCGTTCGTGTTGTCCCACTGCCGCGCCTTCGCGTACACGCGCAGCTGGGCGGAACCGGCCTGGCCGCCGATGCGCAGCGAGCCGCCGTGTTCGCGATCGCCACCGGCGGCCGCCAAGAGCAAGCTTTGCGTATCGGTCGCCGCGCGCGTGATGATGTTGATGACGCCGTTCACGGCGTTCGCGCCCCACAAGGTCGCGCCGGGACCGCTGATCACTTCGATGCGCTCGATGTCATGCAGCGGCGTGTCTTCCATTTCCCAGAACACGCCGGAGAACAACGGCGTATATAACGTGCGGCCGTCGAGCAGCACGAGCAGCTTGTTGCCCACGGCATTGTTGAAGCCACGCGCACTGATTGCGTACTGCACGCTGTCGATGCGCGCAACCTGCAGGTTCGGCGCGAGGCGGAGGACTTCGGGAATCGACGTGGCACCGGAGCGGCGTATGTCGTTTGCCGTGATGACGTAGATCGATGCGGGCGCATCCGCCACGCTCTGGCTGCGCCGTGACACCGACGTGATCTCGAGGTTCGCGAGGTCTTCGAGGCTGAGGCTGGCGAGCTGTTGCGGCGAGAACGCGTCCTGCGCGTGTGCCTGCGCGATGCAAATGCACACGGTCGACAGCATCAGGCGTGCCCACGGTGTACGCGTGTTACGAAGACGACCGGTGTGAACCCGGCGTGTCATAGTCTGCCTCCCGAACTGCCATCGACCAGTACAACTGCTGTCGTCATGCGGGGAACTGCTTCCGTTCTGACTAACGTGTAGGAACCGTTTACGAAGCGTGTGCGAAATGTGTTCGACTGCGTGATCCGGCAGACCGGTCAGGCCGGTCCATCAGCGACGAACGTCACATACGCGAGAAGAACAACAGACAGGATCGGCCGCATGCGATCCGCGCTGAATATTGGCTTTTTGCCATCACTGCCAAAATTTCAGCAATATTAAATACGTAGTGGAGGCTAAACGCTTACGCGCGCAACTGTAAAGCAGCGGAGTATGAAAGAAATGAGGACTGCACGGCACTTTTCCCGATGCGAGTGCAGCGTTGCAATATGACCGATCAGTCCTGATTGAGCGTGCGGAGCGCAATGCGAGCGGCGGCGGTGCGATTCTCGACGCCGAGCTTAGGGAAGATCTGTTCGAGGTGCTTGTTCACCGTGCGTGGACTCATGCCGAGGATCTCGGCAATCTCGCGATTGGTCTTGCCGTTGCTTATCCAGTACAGCACCTGCGATTCGCGCGTCGTGAGCCGCAGCGCTTCGCACAGCAGCTCTTCGCCGGAACTCTTGCCTGCGTCGACGAGCTTCAGCAAGGTTTCGCCGCCACCGAGGTCCTGCACGACCATTACGCCGAGTCCGTAATCGAGCCCGGTCAGGTTCAGCAGCTGCCCCGCCGCCGGGCGCCGCGCGAGCCATTGTTCGAGCTGCGGCGCAAGGCTCTGTTCGCGCCACTGCTGGGTCGCGCGCGCCTTGCCGAACAGCGCATGCGTCTGCGGCGTCGCCCAGATCACCTTCCCTGTCGCGTTGGCCGAAAACAGGAACTGGCCGGTCGAATCGAGCGCGCGCCATGCGTTCGACGTGAGCCGGGCATTGCTCAGGTGCACGTTCATGCGCGCGACGAGTTCGTCGGGATCGATCGGCTTCGTCAGGTAGTCGACGCCGCCGGCATGCAGCCCCTTCACGACGTTCTCGGTGTCGCTGAGCCCCGTCATGAAGATCACCGGGATGGCTGCAAGGTCCGGCAGTTTCTTGAGTTCCTTGCAGGTGTCGAAGCCGTCCATGTGCGGCATCACGGCATCGAGCAGGATCATGTCGGGACGAATCCGCTGCGCGATCGTCAGTGCCTGCTTGCCTTCCAGCGCGACGAGCACGTTGAAGCCGGCCTCTTCGAGCGTGTCGTTGATAAGGCTCAGCGTTTCCGGCGAGTCGTCGACGACGAGTATCACGTCCTGGCGCCTGACAGTCATGCGGCGACTCCTCCGAGCAGGCCATCGAGCGTAGACGCGAGCCGTGCATAGTCCATTCGCGCCGACAGGTCGCGGAAGCGCTTCAGCACGTCGCCGTCGATCAGTTCGGCGTCCTCGATCGCGCCGAGCGTCGCCGTCACGCCGCTGCGATGGCCAATCTGCGCATGCGCGAGCAGTTCACGCAGCAGCGGGTGGTCAGGCAGACGGTCGAGCGCCGGCGCCGCGGCCGGTGCACGCGGCGTGGCCTGCGGCAGGTCGGAATAACGCCACTCGAGCGCGAGCAGCTGCCCGATGCGTTCGACGAGCTTCTGGTTGTTGATCGGCTTCACCATGTAGTCGTCGTGATTCGCCTTCTGCTGCGGATGCCGGTGATGTTCCTGCGCATCGGCCGAGATCATGACGATCGGCGCCGTGTAGCCCTGCTCGCGCAGTTCGGCGGCGAGCTGCAGGCCATCGATGCCCGGCATGCTGACGTCGAGCAGGAACAGGTCGGGCTGCACTTCGCGCAATACATCGAGGCAACTGCGTGCATCGCGTGCTTCGATCGTCGTGAAGCCGAGCGGGTTCAGCAGGTCGAACATCAGGCCGCGGTGTATCGGTTCGTCGTCGACGACGAGAATCGTGCGGCGCCGCCCTTCGTACCCGCAGATCATGCGCGACGGGAAGGCCGCGGCGGCCGGGTTTGCGATCCACGAGAACATCAGCGTGACGGTGAAGTTGGAGCCGACGCCGGGCGTGCTGCTGATCTTCAGCTCGCCGCCCATGATCTCGGTGAGCAGCTTCACGATCGTGAGGCCCAAACCGGTGCCCTGCACGTTCGGCACGTCCGGACTGCGCACGCGCTCGAACGGGTCGAGGATGCGCTGCATGTCGTCGGCGTTGATGCCGACGCCGGTGTCGATCACGGCGAACTCGGCCACCTGGTTGCGATAGCGTACGTGGAAATCCACGCTGCCTTTCTCGGTGTACTTGATGGCATTGGAAAGCAGGTTGATCAGGATCTGCCGCAGCCGCTTCTCGTCGGTGACGACCTGCTCGGGCAGGCGGTTGTGTACATGGCACGTGAAGCGAATGCCCTTCTCGGCCGCCTGCTCGCGGAACATCAGCTCGAGCTGCTGGATGACGTCCGGCAGGTTCACGTGGTTGCGGTAGATGTCGAGGCGGCCGGCTTCGATCTTCGAGATGTCCAGCAGGCCTTCGATCAGGTCGGCGAGGTGTTCGCCGCTACGGCGGATCGTCTGCAGCGCATTGTGGTGCTGCGGCGGCATGTCCTGGCGGCGCGTGAGGATCTGCGCATAACCGAGGATGGCCTGCAGCGGCGTGCGCAGCTCGTGGCTGATGCCGGTGAGATAGCGGCTCTTCGCGCTGTTCGCGCGCTCGGCCTGCTCCTTCGCGCGCTGCAGCAGCAGGTCGGTCTCGCGGTGGGCTTCGATTTCCCGGATCAGGCGCAGCGTCTGCCGCGACGATTCCTGCTGCGCGACGACGCGGCTCTCGTGCGCGAGCAGGTACAGCCAGGCCACGACGCCGGACACGATCAGGAAGATGAAGAACACCGTGACGAGCGTCTGCTTCAGCAATACGACTTCGGTCGGCGCCTGCGGTTGCATCTGGTAATAGATCAGCGCGAGCAGCACGGCTATCAGCACGTTCGCGGTGCCGAGAATGCCGACGAATTGCGCGAGGCGCGAGCTGGCGATGCGCATGACGCTTTCCGGCAACAGCGGTTGCAGGAAGGCCTGTAGCTGTTCGGAGAAGCGCGCGCCCGGCTTGCAGCTGTCGAGGCAGCGCGAATCGAGCGAACAGCACAGCGAGCAGATCGGCCCCTGGTAGGCCGGGCAGAAGCTCATGTCCTCGCGCTCGAAGGTGTTCTCGCAGATGCAGCAGAGAATCGTCGCGGGCCGGCCAGGTGCGGACGCCGGCTGGAAGAATGGAGTCCGGGCGCCATTGCCCGGCGAGCCGCCTGCAGCTTCCGCGCTCGTGGCGATAATCGGGCCCTGGCCCCATTTATCCCCCAGCTCCGGCGACTGCCTGGCTAGGTAAAACCGGCCCCTCGTCAACCATGCGATCAGCGGCACGAGCACGAAACACAGCCCGAGGCTCACGTAGTGCGACAGGTGGCGGGCGACATCACCGAAGCTGCCGAGATAGGAGAAGATCCCGATGGCGGACGCGACTACCATCGACACGAGCCCGACCGGATTCACGTCGTACAGGTGCGCGCGCTTGAACTCGACGAAATCCGGGCTGAGGCCCAGCGGCTTGTTGATCATCAGGTCCGCCGACAGGCAGCCGAGCCACGACACGGCGACGATCGCGAACACGCCGAGTATCGCCTCCAGCGCGCGGTATATGCCGAGCTCCATCAGGATCAGCGCGATCGCGACGTTGAACACGAGCCACACGACGCGGCCCGGATGGCTGTGCGTCAGCCTCGAGAAGAAATTCGACCACGCGATCGAGCCGGCATAGGCGTTCGTCACGTTGATCTTCATCTGCGACACGATGACCATCGAGCCGGCGAGCACGAGCGATAGCGTCGGCGAGTGCGTCAGGTAGTTGAACACGGTCTGGTACATGTACGTTGGATCGATCGCCTGTTCCATCGGCGCGCCGCGCGTGAACAGCAGGTATGCGAGGAACGAACCGAGCGCCATCTTGACGATGCCGACGAAGATCCAGCCCGGCCCCGCCATCACGAGCCAGAACCACCAGCGGCGCGCATTCTCCGGCGTTTTCGGCGGCATGAAGCGCAGGTAGTCCACCTGCTCGCCGATCTGCGCCATCATCGCGAACAGGATGGCCGAGCATGCGCCGAAGTGGACGAGGTTCAGTTCGTTGCCTCCGGGCAGGTCGGCAGGCGCATAGCGGCTCCAGTCGTCGACCTGGCCTATTTCATTGGCGCCGACGAGCACCAGCGCGAGCAGCTGCAGCGCCAGCCAGAAACCCTGCGTGCCGATCTGGAACTTGCTGATTGCCGTGATGCCGTGCGTGACGATCGGAACAACGGCAAGCGCGCACAGCACATAACCGATCGCGAGCGGAATGCCGAGCAGCGCCTGCAGCGCGGATGCAAGGATCGCGGCCTCGATCGCGAAGAAGATGAACGTGAAGGATGCATAGATCAGCGAGGTCAGCGTCGAGCCGAGGTAACCGAAGCCGGCGCCGCGTGTCAGCAGGTCGATGTCGAGGCCGTGCTTCGCCGCGTAGTACGTGATCGGGAAACCGGTGACGAGGATCACGGCGGCGACGGTCAGCACCGCGGCCATCGCATTCGTGAAGCCGTAACTGAGCGTGATCGAGGCCGCGAGCGCCTCGAGCGCGAGGAAGGCCGTGGCGCCGAGCGCCGTCAGCGCGACACGCTCGATGGGCCAGCGCCTTGCGGTTTTCGCCGTGAAGCGCAGCGCGTAATCCTCGAGTGTCTGGTTGCCGACCCAGATGTTGTACTCGCGGCGAATGCGGAAGATTTGCTGGGGTGCGCGCATCAGTCGCTGCCGGGCCGGCGCGCGTCAGCTCGCCATCGTGGTGCGAAAAGTGCGGGCGTGCGCCGGAGTGGTGCGGCTTTGCGCCTTGTCATCGTGCGTAAGGTCACTGCTGGGTGTGTTCGTGCGCTGTTGCGTAGTCCTGCGTAGCTTGACGAGCAAGCGCTGTGCCAGCGCCGCGCGCGACGCCGCGATGGCCGGAGTAACTGCTTGTAAAGCAGGGTCTTTCGGCCAGCGCGATGCTAACAAGCGACACTGCGATTCGTAGTGGTTAAATGACGTAGACCACGGCTAAAATCCCGCTCATTTACGCGAAGCCCACATGTCAGACACACCGTCCCGCTGGGATCGGGATCATCCCTTTCCCGCCCCGCTGCTGAGCCAGCAGCGCCTGACCGATGCCGCGTCGTACAAAGACGTCCGCCACATCGAAATCGGCCTCGCCGGTTCCGGCTTGCAGTACACGCCCGGCGACACGCTGGGCATCTGGGTCAGGAACGATCCCGCTCTCGTGGCCGACATCTTGCGCATCTGTGAACTCGATCCGGCCCGCCGCGTGACGGTCGACGACCGGCAGCAGACGCTGGAAGACGCGCTGCTGCATCGTGTCGAACTGACCCAGGCACATCCGGGCTTCATCAAGCACTACGCCGAGGCGACAGCGCATCCGGCGCTCAGCCAGCTGTCCGCCGATCCGCGCGCTTTGCGTGCCTTCCTCGACCAGCGCCAGATCCTCGACGTGCTGAAGGACTTTCCTGCGCCGATCACGGCCGAGCAGCTGCTGTCATGCCTTCGCCACATGACACCGCGGCAATATTCGATCGCGTCGTCGCCGCTCGTCGATCCAGCGCGCGTATCGCTCACCGTCGGCATGGTGCGTTACCAGCACGATGCGGAGACACGCACCGGCGCGGCATCGGCCTTCCTCGGCTGGCGCGTGCACGAAGGCGACAGACTGCCCGTGTTCGTCGTGCAGAACCCGAACTTCCGCCTGCCGGAAAACCCGGCTGCGCCCGTGATCATGATCGGCCCCGGCACCGGCATCGCGCCGTTCCGCGCCTTCCTGCAGCATCGCGCGGCGACGAAGGCCAGCGGCGGCAACTGGCTGTTCTTCGGCAACCCGCATCGCGCGACCGACTTTACGTACGAAGACGAACTGCAGGCACACCTGGCCGCGGGCACGCTGCAGCGGCTCGACCTCGCGTTCTCGCGCGACCAGCCGGAAAAACGCTACGTGCAACATTGCATGCTCGACCACGCGGCCGAGTTGTTCGCCTGGCTGCAGCGAGGCGCCTACGTGTACGTGTGCGGCGATGCCCGGCGCATGGCCGAAGACGTGCAGCAGGCCTTGCTGTCGCTGATTGCACAGCAAGGCGGCATGGATGCCGCCGCGGCGCGGCAGTACCTCGTGAAGATGCGGCAGGACAAACGTTACCAGCGTGACGTCTACTGACGCCCCGCCCCCGGAGAACCGACGGATGCATATAGTAGTGACAGGAGCCGGTGGCTTCATCGGCCAGCATCTGCTCGCGACGCTGCTGCGCGACGGACTGCCCGGCCATGCGGCGGACACGCTGCGCATCACGGCGCTCGACATGCAGCCGGGAGCAGCGCATCCACAGGTTTGCTGGCTGAACGGCAGCTTCGCCGACGCGGACCTGTTGCAACAGGCTTTCGCGGAGCCTGCCGGCCTCGTGTTCCACCTCGCCGCCGTGCCGAGCGGCCGCAGCGAACAGCAACCCGGCCTCGCGGCCGACGTCAACGTGATCGGCATGCTGCGCCTGCTCGATGTGTTGAAGGATCCCCGCAACCAGCTACGGCACTCCGGCAACGACGTAGAGCCGCCGCGCCTCGTATTCGCCAGTTCGATCGCCGTGTACGGAAAGCCGCTGGTGCCGCTCGTCACCGACGACACGCTGCCGGAACCGACACTGACGTACGGTGCGCACAAGGTGATCGGCGAAGTGCTCGTGAACGACTACGCGCGGCGCAACTGGATCAGGGGCGTTTCACTGCGCCTGCCCGGCATCGTCGCGCGGCCGCCGGAGCCGAACGGCGCCGTGTCGATTTTTTTCAGTGACCTTATCCGCGAGGTTGCCGCCGGGCGGCGTGTGCGTAGCCCCGTGGGACCGGACGCGCAGAGCTGGCTGATGTCCGTCGGCTGCTGCGTACGCAACCTGATGCATGCCGCGACGCAGGACTTCGACACGCGCCGCACCTTCATGCTGCCAGCGCTGCACGTATCGGTGGGAGACCTCGTGCAGTCCGCCGCACTCCACGGCGGACACGGCGCGGACGCACTCGTCGACTGGCAGCCCGATCCCTGGGTGCAGTACAACTTCGGCAGCTATCCACCGATTGCACTGCCGCTGGCGGAACGCGCGGGTTTTCGCGCCGATGCCTCGCTCGACGCGCTCGTGGCGGACGCACTGCGGCCGCTCTGACCATCCGTACGGGAAGGACCTGGCTGCGCAGTGACCTGCGCGGCGCTCAGAACTCGTTGACCTTGTAAGGCCCGAAGCGGAATGCGCGCAGGCTCATGCCGACCTCGCGCAGGAACAGGATCAGCGCCGAGATCAGGCTCAGCAGCGCGACGATGAACAGGGCGGCGATCAGGCGTTCCTGGCGCAGCGTCAGCACCGCGTCGAGGAACAATACGACGATCACGAGGCACACGAACAGCGAACTCATCGTGCACAGCGCGATCGCGCGGTTGATCAGCCGTGCGCGGCGCGCGAGCAGGCGCTGCTCCTTGTCGACCTCGTCGAACTCCGGCGTATCGCGTTCGATGAACCTGTCGTTCAGCACGCGGCCGCGGTCGATGATCCTGCTCATGCGCATCGACAGCACGTTCAGCGTGCCGGCGATGCCGGCCAGCAGGAATACCGGCGCAACGGCGAGATCGATGACGGTTGCAACGTCGCCGGCTTCGAGCAGTGCTTCCATCGTGCAGCGATCCTTGTATTGAATGCGAGGCGGTGCGGCTTAGTGGTGATGGCCGCCCGGACCGTGCGCATGTCCATGCGACAGTTCTTCGGACGAGGCCTCACGGATCTCGACGACTTCGACGTCGAACACGAGCGTCTTGCCGGCCATCGGATGGTTCGTATCGACAGTCGCCATCGTGTGGCCGACCTTCATGACCGTGACCTGCTGGTGGCCATGCTGTGTCTGGATCACGGCCTGCATGCCGGGCTCCCATTTCTTCGCACCGCGCAACTGGCTTAGCGGCACGCGCAATTCGCTGTCCTCGCGCAGTTCGCCGAATGCGAGCTCGGGCGTCAGCGTCACGCTGAAACTGTCGCCGACGGACTTCCCCGCCAGCGCTTCTTCGAGGCCCTTCAGCAACGAGTCGTGGCCGTGGAGATAGGTCATCGGCTGTGCGCCCTGCGAACTCTCGAGCTGGTTGCCGGATTCGTCCTTCAACGTGTAATGGAAACTGACGACGCTGTTTGCGGCAATCTGCATGAGCTGACCTTCGTGTCTGATGTGGAGGGCGGCGAATTGTCCCAGAATCCTCCGTGCTGCAACAGCCCCGCGCCGCGCAAGTCCGTCGCGCGGTTGGTTTTGCCGGGCGTTTCCACTAAAGTGCGCGCCAGTCCCCTGCCCGCTCGCATCCATGTCCCCACATCGCGTGTCGCTCGCCGCATGAAGCTGTTCCGCCCCGCGTTCAAGATCTCGGGCTTCGTGATGCTGTTCTGGGGCAGCATCATGCTCGTGCCGATCCTCGTGAGCCTGGACAGCTGGAGCGAAAGCCAGGACCACCTGTGGAGCGCACTGACCTGCTACGTGGTGTCCGCCCTGATGTTCCGCCTCGGCGCGGGCCCGATCCATCACATGCAGCCCCGCGCGCTGTTCATGATCACGGCATTCAACTGGCTGCTCGTGTGCCTGACGGGCACGTTGCCGTTCCTGTATTCCGACCTGCAGATCGGCTTTACCAACGCGTTGTTCGAGACAGTGTCCGGCGTGACGACGACCGGTTCGTCGATCTTTTCCGACTACAGCCATATTCCGCGGGGAATCCTGCTTTGGCGCTCGCTGACGCAATTCGTCGGCGGCATCGGCATCATCATCGTGGCCGTCGCGATCCTGCCGTCGCTGAAGGTGGGTGGCATGCGGCTGTTTCGCAGCGAATCATCGGAGTGGTCGCAGCTCGAAAGCGGCCGCATCGGCAAGATTGCATTGAACATCATGTACGTGTACGTGCTCGTGAACATCGCATGCACGCTTGCGTACCACTGGTTCGGCATGAACTGGTTCGACGCAATCAACCACGCATTGACCACGGTGTCCACCGGAGGACTTTCGACCTACCCCGATTCCTTCGCGCATTTTAATGACAGCCACCTGCAGACCGTTGCCAGCGTCTTCATGATCATCGGCGCGCTGCCGTTCCTGCTGATCGTCCTGAGCCTGTTGAACCGCAGCGCGCTTCCGCTTTACAGGGATTCACAGGTGCGCCTGCTGCTGGCCATACTGGCGCTCAACATCACGCTGGTGACGCTGTGGCGCATCGCGAACGACCCCGGCGCAGACGTCGTGGCCACGCTCGAGAGCACCGCATTCAACATCATTTCCGTGATGACGACGACCGGCTTCGCCAGCGAGGACTACACGCTTTGGGGGAGTTTCCCGCTCGTCGTCTTCTTCTACCTGATGTTCGCCGGCGGCTGTTCGGGTTCCACGACCGGCGGCGTGAAGCTGTTTCGCTTCCAGTTGCTCGGCATCTTCATGCGTGAACACATCCACAACGCGCTGCATCCGGGCCTTGCCTGGTCGCGCCGTTACAACGACCGCCCGATCGAAGAAGACGTGCTCGTGTCCGCGCTCGCCTACTTCTTCTTCGTCGTCGTGTCGTGGTCGATCGTCGCTTCGCTGCTCGCGGCCAGCGGCCTCGACTTCATCACCAGCACGACGGGTGCCGTGACCGCGCTGATGAACGTCGGTCCCGGCTTCGGCGAAGTCATCGGTCCGGTCGGGCACTTCGGTTCGCTGCCCGACACGGCGAAATACGTGCTGTCCGCCGCGATGGTGCTCGGCCGTCTAGAATTCCTCGCGCTCGTGATCATCTTCACGCCGGAATTCTGGAAATGGTGAGGCAGCAGCTGGCCGCCCTGCTCGCCAGCGCACGCTGGTGGTTTGGCCTGCCGCTGCTGGTGACGCTGCTCGGCCTGCTGCCCGAAACGCTGATCAGCCGGTCTACACTTCTACTGCTCTATCTCTGCTCGGTGCTGTTCACGTCGCTGCACGCGGGCCAGATCGCCGTGCTCGGCTGCGCAGTGGTCTCGTACCTGCTGTTCAGTTTCTTCCACACGCCGTCGCGTTCGGGCTTTCCCATACAGGAACCAGGCGACGTCGTGGCCGTTGCCGTGTTCTTCGTATTCGCATTCCTCGCCGGCACGATCGCCGGCCGCCTGAGCCGCCAGCTCGCGCGCCTCGAACATGCCACGCGCGTGCTGAAGGATGCCGAACGCAAGAGCGACGAGGAGAGACTGCGTGCCTCCCTGCTCGCCTCCGTGTCGCATGACCTGAAGACGCCGCTCGTCACGATGCTCGGCGCCGCCACGTCGCTGCGCGACCTGCGCGCGGACCTGAGTCCGGAAGACGCCGACGAACTTCTCGAGTCGATCATCAGCGAATCGCACCGCCTCGAAAGCTACATCCAGAACCTGCTCGACATGACGAAACTCGGCCACGGCAAGCCCGAGCTGATACGGAACTGGGTGTCCGTCGGGGAAATCTGGCATGTGCTCGCGAAGCGCATCGCACGCCAGCGCCCCGGGCATCGCGTGAATTTCCGCCAGCACGGCAACGTCGCGACGCTGCATGTCCACGCGGCACTGATCGAACAGGCTTTGTTCAACGTGATCGACAACTCGATGAAAGCTGCCGGCCGCGAACAGGAAATCCTCGTCAGTGCGCATGGCGACGATGAATGGGTGACGATCCGCGTGCAGGACCACGGCCCGGGTCTGCCGCCGTCGGAGTGGGACAAGGTCTTCGACCAGTTCTACACCTTCAGCCTCGGCGACCACTATGAAAAAGGCACCGGGCTCGGACTCAGCATCTGTCGCAGCATCCTGCGCGTGCATGGCGGCGATGCGCACGTGGTGCCGGCCGACGACGGCTTTTCCCACTGCGTCGAACTGACGCTGCCTGTCGCGCCCGCGCAGCCCGGCGAGAGTTCGAACGACAACGCGAACGACGGTAACATTGGCGCTACAGGCCCCGCGGGCACGATGAGCACAACAGGCACCGCACATGAACGCGGCCACGCGAACGACCATGACTAGAATCCTCGTGATCGACGACGAGCCGCAGATCCAGAAGTTCCTGCGCATCAGTCTCGGCTCGCAGCAATACGACGTGATCAGCGCCGAGAACGGCCGCACCGGCATCGCGAAGGCGGTGCAGTCGCGCCCGGACCTGATCATCCTCGACCTCGGCCTGCCCGACCTCGACGGCAAGCACGTGCTGCAAAGCATCGTGCGCGATACGCGTGCACCTGTGATGGTGCTGTCCGTCCGTGACGCCGAAAGCGAAAAGGTGGCCTGCCTGAACATGGGCGCCTTCGACTACGTCGTGAAGCCCTTCAGCGTGAACGAGCTGCTCGCCCGCGTGCGCCGCACGCTCGAAATCACCGGCTCGCTGCAAAAGAAGCACACGATGCTGTTCAGCGACGACGTGCTGAGCGTCGACGAGGCCACCAGGCGCGTAACGCTGAACAACGAGCCAGTGTCGCTCACGCGCAAGGAATGGGCCGTGCTGCTCCAGTTGATGCATGCACCTGGCCGCCTCGTCACGCAGACGGCCTTGCTCGAACACATCTGGGGCAAGACGCACATCGAGGACACGCAGTACCTGCGCAACGTCATACAGAAGCTGCGGCAGAAACTGCAGGACAACGCTGCGCAGCCGCGCTACATCGAAACCGAGCCCGGCATCGGCTATCGCTTCATCCCGCTGGTCGACAAGAGCCTGTGAGCGCGTGCCCGTGAGCATGAGTGTGCAGCTCGAGACCGTCGCGATCCTGCGCAGCCCGTACAAGCAGAAATTCGCGATTCCGCGCCAGCCGAACCTCGTGCGTGAAGCGGTCGGCGAGCTGGTGTTCACGCCGGCCTTCGCCGATATCAACGCGCTGCGCGGCCTCGAAGGCTTCAGCCACC
>DASWWP010000105.1:0-3519 GCA_036405915.1 Pseudomonadales bacterium | reverse complement strand
GCAAACTCTGCGCCGGTGTTCGTGCCGTAAGGTGTTGAGGGGCGATTTGCTGCCGCGCTCGTCGACGATCCAGGCAGGTCTCCGCTTCACTTCCTCGTAAATGCGCGCGATGTACATGCCGATCAGGCCGAGGCTGAACATAAGCACGCTGCCGATCGCGAGGATCAGCAGGATCACCGTCGAGAAGCCGTCGCGTGCCTGACCCGAAATCTTGTCGACGACCGCGATGCCGCCGACCACCAGGCTCACGAGGAAGGTCAGCGCGCCGCATAACGTGACGATCTGCAACGGCAACGACGTGAACGACGTAATGGACCTGAGCGCATACGTGAACAGGTGCCAGCCGCTCCAGGTAGACGTTCGCGTGGCCGGCGGCACGTCGAAATGGATCTGCGTCGCGTTGAAGTGCATCCAGCCGATCAACCCGCGGAAGAAGCGCTCGCGTTCCGGCAGATTGCAGTAAAAGGCCACGACCTTGCGGTCGATCAGCTTGAAGTCGGAATGGCATTGCAGGTGCAGGCCGGTCAGGCGGTCGAAAATCGCGTAGAACAGCCTGCTCCCCCAGCGGTGCAGCAAGCTTTCGTCGCCGCGCGAAACCTTGCACGCATCGACGACCTCGTAGCCCTGTTGCCACAGCGCGATCATTCGCCCGATCAGCGCCGGCGGATGCTGCAGATCGCTGTCCATGACGATCACGGCGTCGCTCCTGCGGATCACGGACAGTCCCGCGCCGATCGCCGCTTCCTTGCCGAAGTTGCGCGTCAGGCGCAGGTAATGCAGCGAGGGTTCGCGCGCAAAGGCACTTTTCAGCCGCGCCGCGAGGTCGTCGGTGGATCCGTCGTCCACGAGCAGGATGTTGGTCGCGACGCCGTCTACCGCACGCGCATGCGCGATGATCTCGCGCAGGTTCGATACGATCACGCTCGCTTCGTTGTATACCGGTATCAGGATCGTGACGGTTTGCATGCCGCTACTCCCCTCGCCCTTCTTCCTGGTGAGCCTCATGGCGCGGCTCGTTGCTCGATCCGTAGATCAGCTCATCACGCGACTTTCCATGCGATTGTCCCGGCGATAGTCCGCGCGCCCATGCGAGCACGGTACCGTCGGACCTCAACCGCAATGGAGGCGAATAGGTGACCCAGCCCTCAGGTGCCGTGTAACGCAGCGTGAGTTCGATGTCGCGGCGGATGTTCGTTCGCAGCCCCGGCTGGTTCGCCGGCAACGGCAGGTTGCCAACATGGCTGGAGATGACGTTGTACGCGCCGACTGCATACGGACCAAATTCCCAGTCGATCCAGCCGTCGCGGTTGCGGATCGCCAGCGACAACGGCGCCTTGCGGAGGCGCCGTTGCCACTCGGCCCGCTGCCGTGGGATGTCATTGCTGACGTCGCGCATGCAGTTGCAGCCGGCGGCGTAGGCATACAACGGCAGCGCGGTATCGAACTGCAGCGGATCGAGCAGAGGAACCGGTATCGATGCATCCGGATCGAGCAGCCGTTTGACCTCGCCGAGCGCGCGCACTGTGCCGTAGCCCGGCGCGATCGTAGCGTCGGGCATGAAGGCCGTCGTCGCATCGTGCGTCCATACGTGGCGCATCTGTGCGTCGTAGGCGAGCTGGTACGATGCTTCGCTGCCGGCGATCAGCCGGCGATAGTCGAGCAGGCACAGTGCAAGTGCGAGGGAAAGTACGGCGCCGAGCACCTGTGGCCAGGCTGGATGTCGCGCGCCGGCTCGCAATATCACGACCTGGGCCTGCGCGACGAACGCGAAGCACAGCAGGAGCCACGGTAAAAGCAGGTAGCGGTCGGCACCGGTGATGCCGGGATATGCGACCAGTGGAACCAGCGGTCCGAACACGAAGGCTGCCAGCGCCATCGCCAGCGGGATGCGTGCCGGTTGCAGCCACAGCCCGAGAGCCGCGATCAGCAGCAGTGAAGCCGTCACGAAGATGTCGAAGCGGCCGAACATCAGGCCCGGCATACCGGCGAAACTCGCCGCCACGCTGCTCCAGAATGCGGGATCGACGTACACCGAGCCCTGCGCATACCCCCCGACGTGGCCTGCCAGCATCCATGCGCGCCACAGCACGTAAATCCCCAGCAGGACGAGGTACGGACCCACCTGCTTCATGCGCTGCCTGCGATCGCCGTGCGCGAGCATGACGAGCAACAGGCCAAGCGGCACATAGACTTCCTTTGCCGTCATCGCCACCGCATAACACGTCAGCGCAAGCAGCTGATGTGGCCACCGTCCTGAGTCGCGGTAACGCAGGAAGCCGTGCAGCGCGAGCAGGCAGAACAACAGGCCTTCGAGGTAGTGCCGCGTGAACAGCTGCTCGCCGACGCGCTGCACTGGCGCGCCGAGCAGGAACAACACGGTGCCAACCGCGGCGAGCCAGCGCACGGCCACGCGCATGAACAGGCGATATGCAACGACCGCCACGAGCCACAGCGTGACCATGTGATGCAGGTAGAACGCGCGCGGGTCGAGTCCGGCCAGGGCGTAGTCGACGCGGAACGACAGCGAGATCCACGGCGTCAGGTTTGCCGTCGACAGTTCCTGCCATATGGCGGGGGTGAAGAAGATGTCGCGTAGCGGGTATTTGATCATGTGCGCGAGCACCGGCGTGTCGTCGCCGCGCCAGAAGCGGCCTAGCGTGTGCGCGCCGAGTGCCCAGACGACGAGTGCCAGCAGCGCGACGAAGAGCGCATCCTGGTGCCGTTGCGCGGCAGCGATAGCCGCCTGCAGCATTCCCCGCTCGCTGTTCGCCGTTTCGCTAGGCATGCAGGCCTCGCACGATGAGGAACCAGTCGCCATCGAGTTTTTCCCGACGCATGACGGCGCCGGGCTCGAGGCCCATCAGGCTGTCGAGCTGGTGCGCATGGGTGAAGAAATGCACGTGTTCATCGAGCGTGTAGTAGTAGTAGCGTTGGCACGGCACGACGATGACGACGTAGCGCCGGCTCACCTGGCGTAATTTCAGGACGGCGCTCTTCAGATCCGGAATGTGTTCGAGCACGTGGCTGCATACGACGACGTCGAAGCTGCCCTCCTCCGGCCGCAGCCCGAGGATGTCGCTCTGGTAATGGCGCGCGGGGAGATTCTTTGGCGCCGGGATGATGTCGCTGCCGCACAGCTGGACGCGGGGAAACCTGCCATGGATGCGCTGCAGCAGGTAGCCGGAGCCGCAGCCTGCATCGAGCAACGTGGTTACCGTTTCGTCGAGCGTGCCGAGGATCGCGTCTAGGCAGCGCGGATTCAGGTCCGTCTGCCGATTGCGTGAAATCGAATCGAGCTGTGCGTAGAACCGCCGGTATTCGTCCGGGGACAGGTCATGCACGCGACTCTTGAACTCCATCGTATCGCGCACGTTGCGACCGCGGTACGCGAGCCAGAACAGCGGGTACATGAAGTACCTGTTGTCGCGCAGCGTCGGCGGCAGGCACTCGTCGAGTACAAAGCGGATGGCATTGGTGACTTGCCTGTTCAAGGAAGACTCCTGCTGCCGCAGCATGGCG